>JAIVJJ010000036.1 GCA_020200095.1 Acidobacteriota bacterium
CGCGGCGATGCGGAAACTGATTCATTTGGCTTACGGAGTCCTAAAGACTGGAAAACCATTTGACCCGAATTGGACGATGAAAATAGCTTGACTTCCAACACAGTATCTGACGTGGGGCGAAACTGCCACCACACAAGTTTAGGGAAACAAAAGAACGTGATAACAAAGTCGCTGTTTCGCCCTCACGTCCATTGAATTGTTGGGCGGCGCGTTAATTTTATGCCGCGCCGCCTTTGATTCGTAAGACAAATTCGGTCATATTCCGGTCAACTTCTTGCGGATAAGTGAAATCAAACATCTGAGCCGTTTCTAACGCAAGCCGCCGAAAAAGATTCATCGTAGCGAAAAGGCTTGTCCAACTATCATCGCTGTCGAAATGGGCGAAAGTTTTATGCAGACTTTCCCAAGTGTCCGCGCTCGCCCAAGACTTCATAGCTTTTCCCGAATAATAAGTTTCATAATCCCAGTTGCGCTTCGACTGCTCGTGCCACTCAATCATTTCAAGAAGAAATTTTTTTAGATTGCAGTCTATAAACTTCGCCAACCACAATTCGCCGCGTTTGAGATACTTTGCCGCGTAATAAGTTTCAAACCAAAATTCGTTGACGCGATTAACGAACTCCGTTTCGGTAGGTTTGGCGCGTTTCAGTTTCTCAAAAGACGCGGGCTTAAATCCTTTGGTCTTTCCGTCTTTGTCCAGTAAAACTGTGAAACCTGCATTTAATTCGTTGCCGTCGCCTTCGGCTAATTCGTCCAAAACGTGCAAGCCGTAAAAAGCAAAATCTACTTTGATTCCGTCCTCAAATATCACCAAGCGCGTCGGCACAATCTCGTTTTTGCGGTCGAATTTCTCCGGCACATAAACCCAAATTTTCCAAATATCAAATAACCATTGATTGTTTTGGGTGTAAGGCAGATGAGTTTCGGCAAAAACGCCAACGTCGAAATCCGCAAATTCGTCAACCCATTCTTTTCCGGCGCGAGAACCTACCAAAATCAAGGCTCGGATATGTTTCTCTCGTTCCGCCCATTCTATTATTCGAGTCAAAATGCCGTCTGATTTGCTCATTTCAAAGATAGATTACTCGAAACTGCTTCACTAAGCGAAGCCGCCCAACTAATTATTATACCGCAAAGTTGCGGCATAAATCCGAAATAAGCGCAAATTACCGCAAATCTTGTCTCAAAAAGGGTCGTTTATGAGACACATTTTACTATAGCACCACAAGATTAGGACACTACCGAAAAGTCCGATTCTCCCACGCGGAAAGACTGAGTTTCTTTTTTAGGTCTGCAAAGTCTGCAAATTGCGCTTTCTTTTATGTTGTCTAAAGTGTCTAAGTTCACCTTCTTTTATGTTGTCCGATTCGTATAGATTCGCCCTTTTTATCGCATTTAATCAGGCAGACAGTCAAACAAAAACAAAGCCATTTCCGAAAACGTGATTGAGGTTGGAGTAGGTTCAATTCTGCGGTTTTTAAGACTTCGCAAGTTCCGCAAGTCCAACCTTTTTTAGCGTGTCCAATTTTCCTAATTCTCACAGTATTTTCACAGTAACGCGCCCTTTTTTAACGACTCCAATTACTCCAGTTTTGCAATACTTTGCAATATCTTCACTTCGTCTTTTTGCGGAAACGTCGCCTTTTTAGGTGTTGAATTTGTTGACTTTTTTGTCGAAAAACCACCGCAAAAGTCTTCGTTTTTTGTAATAGATTGTAATATGTTTTCTCTGCGTTTTCTCTGCGTTTTCTTTCCTTTTTTTAGTCCGAACTTGTCCAAAGTTTCCAAAGTATCCAAGTGGCAATCACTCAAACACGCCGAATGATTGCAGCTTTCCCTTAACCCTAACCGCAGAACTTTTCCGAATCTTAGGTTTTCTAAGGTTTTCCGCCTCCGATACGCAATCAGCAAAAACAACCAAGCCGGGAACGTCGTTTGGTTCGAGCACGAGCTTTAATTGTCCGTCGCGCTTTACTACCTTTTGCACCTTCCCGGCAATGTCCAAAGCCGCGCCAAAGGCAAACGATAGGGCAATCCGCGCCGAATGCACGTCCGAACCACGCACAGCGTCAGCAATTGCCTTTAACCCGAACTTCTCAACCTTTCCCTTTCTCATTCCTAAAGTGTCCAACCGACAGTTTTCGCCTAAGGCGTTAAAGCCTCATTCAACCGCTTTATGGAAGCGTCAAACTTTGCTTGTAATCGCGCCTTTCATCTGCATTTTCAAACTTTAATGGATTGGACAAACCTGTCCCTTTTATCGTTAGTATTACTCTAAGGATAAAACACCCGTTTTCACGCATTCTTTCTCATAATTCTTAACGGTTTTTTCCGAAACTTTTATGAAGGGAAGTTCAGAATAATTTACACCGTAAATTGATTTGAGATAAAGATGCCCAGTTAGTCTGTAAGCCATCAGTGAATCATAGCAATTAAAAAGATTCTCAATTGGTGAGTTTTGACTTCCGAGCGATGGTTCAAGATGAAATAGCTTCATTGCCTTTTCAATAACTTTCTCCGAAGTTTCCCGCGTCAATATGTAGTTTGCGTTATGATTTGGATATTTAAGCGATTTAGCTAAATTAGAAACTGCCGTATTGTCTTTATGTTGAATTTCCAATCTCAATAAACCTTTAGCTAATTCAAGTTCAAATGCGATTCTGTTTTTGTCAGCAAAGTCGTGATATTTACTATAAACCAAATATCTTTTATTTTTCTTTTTTCCCTTATTAACATAATAAACTCCTGTGTCATTGAAAGGTTGCCAATCATATTTCGCCAGCCTAATTTGGTTAATTGTCGTAATTTGAGATAAGACTTTGTTTTCACCGCTCTGTAAATCCCTTGTAATATCAACGCGGGTTACTCTTTCTGAAGTCGCATTAAATTTTATACCTGTATTATCTCCGACGAACTGTGAAAGCCTCTTAAAAAACACCTTCAAATCATTTTCGTCTGGAAGAAAAAGATTTGAACCGTGAAGCCAATCAGGAATTGAAACTTCCGCCTTGATTATCCAGAATGCCTTTGGAGATTCGGATATGGTCAGACGCGGTTGTTTTGCATCTTTATTGTCATTAAGGACAAGTTTATATGGCTCACCTGTGTATTTACTAAAAAATAGCTTACAACCATTATTTTCAAGCAAATCAAAATTAGGTTTATGAATGAAAGTTCTTGAAATGGCTACCGTATCAAACATTAAGCGGTTATTAAAAAAGGGTTATCCTTCTGCCTCATTTAACCAACGGTCTATCTCATTTGCCCGAACCAAAATTCGCCGACCGATTCGAGAAATTTTCAACTTTCCTTTCTCAATTTCATAATGGATTTTTCTTTCACAAATACCGACAAGTTCTGACATTTCACGGATGCTATATGCTAATTTTTTATGTTAGTATCTGTGCTATATTATGCCGACAAATACTAAGCAAATCAATAAAAAGCAGGGAGATGCAATTCAAAATCTTTCGGCTGATTGTTACACAAAAACACCACAAACCTTTGAAGGTCAAAAAACACGGGCAAAATTCGCTTGCAATGACAAACTGCTAGAGATGATTAGGTTGGCAAACTTACTGCCGAAAGATTTTCATTTTGATTTATTGGAAGCAATTAAAGAGGGAAAAAAACCAAATGTATATTTTTTTGAAACGCTTGGAAATCTGCCATCAGACCTGTTTTCAGAGTTAATTATAAGCCGTGAGCTTACCGAATATGAAAAACAGGACAGTAGGTATTATTGGGAAAATAATATTGATTTAGCTTACGATTACCTTAATGACTTAGAATCTGAAGATGAAATTACTGAAGACGAGTTAAATCAGCTTATAAATTCTGACGAAGAAGTGGCTGCAAGGGTTTTGGTTGATAAGGGTTTTTATGGTGAAAATTATTCATATTCGGAGCAAATAAAGCGGCAAAGAGATGAGATTGAAGACGATTTATGGTGGAATAGTGATGACGATGAACGTAGGGATTCATCATTAGATTTTTTATCCACTAAATACTCTGCATATATGCGAGCATTGGAGAGGATACAAAAAGTTAGAGATTTCTTACTTGCTTTAACAAAGCTAGCCGAAAACCTCGATACAGAAAAGCACAACGTTAATAAGTTCGGAAATGTGAACGATGAAAACACTGAAATATTTAATCGTCTAATAACTGAAAAGATTAAAAATGAATTAGTAACAAGTTCAGTTTCAATATCAAAAGATGGAGTTATAAATTTCTTTTCTTCTGAATGGGCTGAAACTGTTCAGGGAATAAATGTCTCAAGAGTCCGTTTGTGTGAAGTTTGCCAAATATTCTTTTGGGCATCACGGAAAGATACTTTCGCTTGTTCAAAAAAACACTCAAAGGTTCGTCAGATGCGGTTGCTTCGGGAAAATTGGAAAGATAAAGGTCGGCTTTATCTTAATGCACGTCATAAGAAGTTAAATAATAAGAGGGAGAAAAAACAAAATGGCAGTCTATAAACGGGGCAAAACTTATTGGTATAAATTTGTTTTTAACGGAACAGTTGTTCGAGAATCAGCCAAAACAAGTAACAGAAGAGTTGCTGACCAAATAGAAGCGGCAAGAAAAACACAATTGGCAAAAAGGGAAGTCGGGCTTGATGTTGAAAAAATCTCAGTTCCAGCTTTGCCTGATGCGATAAATGAATATCTTGAATGGTCTTTAACGGAACACGCATTAAAGACGGCAACAACACGCAGATACAAGACTTCAAGCAAACCTTTAATTTTATTTTTCGGTAACAGGAAAATAGATGAGATAAATCCAGATGATGTCGAAAAATACAAAATTTGGAGAAGTAAACAAACGAAGAAAGTTCCAGTTCGAAAGTTAAAGAAGAATAAGAGGGCAACAACAAGCAAGGTGTTAAAACCTGCAACTATAAATCGGGAATTGGCATGTCTTAAAATCGTTTTGAATCATTTTATCAAGTCTGATGTGATAGCTAAAAATCCAGTCAGTAAGGTGAAATTCCTGAAAGAAGATAATGAGAATTATGTAGTCTTATCATCCGAAGAAGAAAAGCTATATCTGATGGCGGCGAGCCAACCGCTTCAGGATGTCGCAACCTTAATGCTTGAATCCGGATGCCGACCGGATGAAATTTACAGCCTCAGAAAACAGGACGTAAATCTTGTCCAAGATTTCTTAATGATTCACATTGGCAAAACAAAAGCCGCTCGACGTAAAATTCCGCTAACAGAAAAAGCTAAAGAAGTTTTACATTTAAGAATTAAGAATGCTGAAGGTGAATACCTCTTTTCAGGTGGACGCGGCGGAAAGGATAAGACAAAGCCAATAGTAAAGCTAAACAATGCCCACAATGGCTCTAGAATAAGAGCAAAGTTAAGAGCTTTCCGTTTATACGACCTCCGCCATACTTTTGCTTCCAGAATGGCGATGGCTAGTGTTGACCTCGTAACTTTAGCCGCATTACTTGGACACAGCCGTGTGCAGATGGTTATGCGTTATGCACATCCAGTGGAAGAGCATAAAATCGAAGCCATCAAGAAACTTGAAAACTTTAACAAAGTAAAACGGAAAGCTGCTTAAAGAAATCCGCCCAACAAATCAGCTATGAAAGAAGCAGTCAAGCACAAAACTCCATTTGCCTGCCAAATCTGCTGACTGCGGCGGGCTAAATGTTGATATTCGCCGGATGGCGTTTCGAGTTTGTTGAGAAAGAATTTTGGATTAAACGAGAAGTATCGCCGATGATGCCTATTGCAGTGACCTGTTTCAAAGTTTGAACTAGCTTCACTGTTACCGTGCAGCTATTGGAGACTTCGCTTGATAAAAGCGGTCTATGGTCGGATCGGGTTGATGGCTTTTTGAATGGCGGTTGCCTATCCATTGGATGAAACTCGTTTGGCTGTATCTAAAAAAGCCAAACAGTTTATGACTTAAGTTTGGAGACTAACTGCCACCCGTGCCAAGCATTCACCTTTTTGGCGACAAGCGGTAAATCAAACGGTTCTTTATCAAACAAGCGAAACGCACCGGGGCATAAGTATTTTACGCCGATGGAAGCCGGACTTCAACGGAAGTCGCAAGCCCGTCTTTCATCCTACCATTGGACGTGAGGGCGAAACAGCGACTTTGTTTGGTCGTTGTCTTTGTAACTCGGAGTTGCGTGGCGGCGGTTTCGCGCCACGTTATCTCAGCCGTTGAGTGTTTCGTGATAACTCGCCGTAGGAATATAAATATCGTATGGAATCTGTTCCAATAATAGCCGAATCGCCGACATTGCAAAAGAACAAGCTGCTGAAAATTCTCGGCATCGGTTTCGGGCTGGCAATTGTAATCAGCGGAATGATTGGCACCGGGATTTTTCGCACGCCCGGAATTGTTGCCGCCAATCTCGGCAACGCTTGGCTGATTATAGTCGTTTGGATTCTCGGCGGCATTTACGCTCTTGTCGGTGCAAATACTTTCTCCGAATTAGCGACGACGCTGCCGGAAGCCGGCGGACCGTATGTTTATATCCGTCGAGCCTTTGGCGATTTTTTCGGCTTCGCGGGCGGAATGAACGATTTTATTCAGAATTGCTGCGCCAACGCATTTCTTGCCATTGCCTTCGGCGAATATCTGGGTGCGCTAGCGCCGTCGTTCGCCGGGCGTGAAAATTTTATTGCTGTCGCCGTTTTACTCCTGCTTTTTCTGATTAATTGGATTGGGCTTAAAGCGGGCGATTTCACAGTAAAGCTGCTGAGTTTCATCAAAGTCGTCGCGCTTTTTATTCTCATCGCGGCGTGCTTTATTTTTGGCGGAAACAAAACGGGCGCATCGGAATCAACCGCCGCATTCTCCGGTTCGCTCGCCGTCTTCGCCGCCGTCGCCTTGGCATTGCAATCGGTCTTTGTAACTTACAACGGCTGGAACATGGCAACTTATTTTGCGGAGGAAAACACCGATCCGGCGCGGGCGATTCCGCGCTCGATGTTCGGCGGCGTGCTGATTGTGATGACAATTTATGTTCTGATAAATGCGGCTCTGCTTTACGTTTTGCCAATTGCGGAAATTGCCGCGTCGAAACTGCCAGCCGCTGACACCGCCGTCAGCGTTTTCGGTGATGCGGGCGGGAAAATCATCACCGCTATTGCGCTCGTCTCGATACTCGGAATTCTCAACGGGCAGCTTTTATTTCAGCCGCGCATTTTGTTCTCCATGAGCCGCGACGGATTGCTGCCGTCCGTCGGCGCAAAGGTCAACGCGGGCGGAACTCCGATTGTCGCTCTGCTAATAGTCCTCGTGCTGTCAATCGGTTTCGCTCTGAGCGGAACTTTTGAGACGCTGCTGGCAATCGCTGCGTTTTTGAGTTTGGCGACCGACACGGCTTGCTACCTCGCGCTGTTCATTCTGCGCCGCCGCGAACCGGATTTGCCGCGCTCGTATCGCGCCGTCGGTTATCCTGCTTTGCCTGCGATTGTCTTAATCGGCGCGTGGATTCTTCTAATTGTATATGTCGTCGGCGACACAATGAACAGCCTTTATTCGATTGGAATTTTACTATTGCTATATCCGGCTTTTCTAATTGTCAGAAGGCTTTTGAAAAACTAAGACGCACCCTTTTGCGGTTGCCTTTTGGTCAATATAAACTTTGCGCCATTTTATTTCCTTTCGATGATTTTATTACCTCTATTTGTTAATTCATAATTTCAACTTATCGCTGGACGCTTAATAATCCGGTCATCTATTAAAACGTAGATATTATTTTTTTTGTCGAGCCCGAAAGCGTCAATTCCGGGCAAACCGAGAATGACCGAAACCGATTCTCCACTAGCGGAATAAACGAGTATTGAATTGTCGTCCGAGATGTAAATGCGGCTCTGGCTATCAACAGCGATGCCGCAAGATTTCATTGTTCTAACGAATTTGTTGACGTATTTGGCTTCGGGCGTGAAGCGGTAAATCATAAAATCTTCTTCATTGTAAGAAAGTTGATAACTGCCCAAATCACCAAGCGCGTAAATGGAAAAGATGTTGCCCGCGCCGTCAACCGCCAGCCGGATTGCCGCTAAGCCCGTCTGGTGCGGCGACATCGAAGCATCGGCGGCATCTGTATGAAAGCCCTTGATGCTGCGTGTAACCTTTTCATTTTTGCTCATATAAAACAGTGTTTCGATGTCGTCGTTTACCGAAACCATCAGCAAACCGCCGTTGCTTCTGAGGGCGAAATCAACCATCGCATCGGGCGCGTCGTGATACGACATTTCCGGCAAATCTGTTGTGTTCTGCTCCCACATTTGAACTACTCCGCCGACCAGAACGTAAAGGCGGTCCCGGTCGTCAACCGCGATTTTCTGAATCGAGCGAGCGCGTCTGTAATGTTTGGTTTGTGATGGGATTTGCCAGACTTTTAAAAACTTTCCCTTTTCGTCGAATTGCTGAACGCGCAAAGAATTGTCGGCGACGTAAATTCTGCCTTTGGAATCAACGGCAATCGCGTCGGCATCCTGAAATAAGCCGTCGCCCGTGCCTTTTCCGCCGAATTCCAGAAGATTAGGATTCGGTGTCGGCGAAATCCGCGGCGAAAGGGTCGGCGTTGAGATGGGTTTGCTGTAACCGCCGAAATTTAAATTCGGTTCGTTTCTTTTGCGCGTGACAACCGAAATAAAAAATATGCCGCCGATTAGCATCACCGCCGAGACGATGACGGCGATAAAGATGGTCGGATTAGCGGACGATTCTTTTAACGGTTTATAGACGGGTTGAAATTGAAATGCCGGTTTCGGTTCTTCCGGTTTGGGTTTTGCCTGTTCGATGACGAATTTTGTTTCGCAGTAACCGCATGTGGCGAAGTTCGCCCAGTCTTTGTAATCAATAATTTTTCCGCCGCATTGCGGGCATATTAAGGGTTTCATAATTTCAATAATCCGATTTTTTCGACGCTTTCGGACAGGTATTTTGCATCCGAAGTTTACAATTCCCAAAAAAATACGGCTTTTTCGGCAACTGTCCGTTTGCGCCCGCGTTCGCCCAAAAGGAAAGCGTCACGCCGAATTCGTTGGAGATTTCGGTGCCGCATTTCAGACAGACAGCTTTATTCATTTGTTTTTCCTCAGAATAGGTTGCGTCGCCGTGTTGATAATCATTCGCCGCCAAAATTTATTCTCCGGGTCAAGCGTCAATTTAAATGTATATTTCGGGCTTGGCGGCGGATAAAGTTTCAGAATACATTTCAGGAAAACCGTCTCAACCGCTTGCGGCGTTTGCGGATTTGATTGGCTGATCAGAGCGGCGATTTCTTCGCCTGTTTTAATGGAGTTTTTCCAATTGTTAGCTTCGTAAATTTTCCGCAATTCTTCGATGTCCGACGCTTTATGATATTCCAAAATGGCGCGAACGTAATTGATGACTTCGGTTTGACCACCTTCCTTTCCTTTTTGTTTTTTGGCGCCTTTGGCAGCGTCGCCCGCTAGATTGACATGTCTATACAAAGCGAATCGTTCCATTTCCCCTTTGAATACTCGATGCTCGATGAGGTTTTTCAAATCATTGACATTCGATTGCTCGACCTCTATCGCCGGACCTTTGGCGGTTCGAACGCTCGGCGAAAAAACGAATGTTGGGTAATTATTCACGCGCAGGCGCAAATGCAGAAGCTCATGCACGATGACGGCTTCGAGTTTTTTCGGGTCATCTTCCAAACTGTAATCAATCAACACGACCGGAATGCCGTCTTCAGAAATCAAGCTCGAACCAAGCATGTAATCTTTTTGTTGAATAAACTCAGAGTAGATTTCTTCGCCCGTTTTTCTCTCGATTTCCTTAACGATTGTCTGAACTTCGGGACGCAATTTGATACCTAGAAAATCGCCAGAAGATTGGGCGAACAAATTCACGCTAAAAGAAAAAATCGCAAAGATTATTTTTAATTGCTTAAACTTCATTTTCATTTTTCCTTCGGGCACGGTATCGGCGCGTCAATAACCATCCCGACTCCGAATTCATTCATACCGTTGACGCACACAATAACTTTTTTAACCGCCGGAAATTGCAGGGGCTTTGGCGGAAACTTTTCGTTTAAGCGGAATAACTTTCGACTCTAAGCCCTCGGTACCGATAAAGTGAAAATATACTTTGACTTGTTTCAATTCCGCTAAATTTTGACCGTGAACTGAAACGGCAAAGAAATTGAAAATCGCTAAAAGCAGCAAAAACACATTAAATTTTTCTTTCGTTTTCATATCTGATTTTTACTCCTGTTACTTTTTGAAAAAGTTTTTGGTAATTTCCGTTATCACTAAATCAGCTTCCGTTTCTTTGCCGGGCGGAACGGGGATCAAACATTTTTTCTCGACCGGCTCTTTTTCTCCTTTGACGTACATCCAGCCATTGCAGGTGAAGTTCAGCAAAAGCATTTTCTCGTCGCCGATGTATGTGTAATCTTTATAGATTTGCGGCAGACTCCAGTGTCCGCGCCAATCGAAAATTACGCCGTTAATATCAACCCATATTTTGGTGATTTTTACTTCGCCCGTTTGCGTTTGTAATCTCTGCTCGGCGCTTTTGCGAACAAGACGATGAATCAAATAACAAAATCCGAAAAATAAACTTCCGGCGATAAGGGCGAAAAAAAATACCGCCGGACCGCCTTTCATCCCGCCGAAGATTGCAACAATAGAAAGAACGGCAACTCCGGAAGTCAGAATCATACGCAAATCAACAAAAGTATTGCTTTCAAATTCCAATTTTTCATAATACAGATACTCGCGCCACAGCTCGTTTGTAAAATGCCAATGCGCTAAAACGCGCGATTTTGAATTGTTGTCAGGCATCGCATTCATCGTTCATAACTCCCGTATTCTGTAATCTATGCGGCGATTTACGCGTCTATTTTTTATTGAACAGACGATATTCTCTCTTTTCATCGAAATTTTATTTGAATTAAATTCATCTATTTTCTTTGTCAAACAAGTTGTAATAATCGGATTCTTTTTTCAATAGTTTGTTTTTGAAAAAAATATAAAGACTAAAAAATGTTATTGACGGGATTAAATTTAATAAATTTTCATTTTTCTTCAATTTTTGATAACGTCTTCGTCATCAAAAATTACAAAGCGGCTATCACAATGGTCGTTTGTCTCATATGTCGTGATACGCCGATTCTTTTTCCGCGTGTTTTCTTTTGCAAAATTGCGAAAGGTAAAGACAGCCGACTGCTGTCACCAAAGTTAAAACGTTTAAGATAAACAAAGCAAACCCTGTAAAATGAGCGGTAGATTTTTTGCCCATCGAATACATTCCCGCAGTGTTTGTTCCTTGTGCCAAAGGAATCAGCAGGAAAGGAATAAACATTCCGACGGCGATTAGTCCGAAGGTGAGAAATGTATATCTGCCAAGCTCCAAAAGTTTAATGTCAGTTTTAATTTTGCAAGCCAGACAAACGCTCGAAAAAATTTCAGGGCTTTGTTCAAATTCTGTTTTGCAGCCGGAACACACGATTACGCTCATATTTAACCTCCTGTTTGAACTTTTATTCAGGCACAAAGTTATAAACTATTACGCCGGAAATTTTCACGGCTTTGCCGCCCAAAAGCGTCGGTGAAAATTTCGCCTGCCGCGCCGCCGCTTCCGCCGCCTGCCGCAGCAGTTTTTCGTCCATCAATGCCTTGATGGAACCTTTACGGTAGCTCTTTCTCGAACTTTGGAATTCCATATTCAACTAAGGCGTCTAAATTTGTATTTTAATTGAACTACAGTTTTCTTAGACCGAATTTTATATACGCTTCTTTTCACGCACAAGTCAATAAAATTCTTAATTTTGCTGTATCTTAAGTTCATTTATTTGCCCTGTAACTCGTTTTTATTATTGAAGCCGTATTTGGTTGTCTTAAAAAGAGAAAGCCGCAAGTTTTAACACTCTCGGCTTTTCTTCTTTGTTATTTACGCTTTAGCAATTCTCTTCTAATATGTCTTTCAACTAATTTCCTTTGTTGACGTACTTGTGCTAAGGCTTGTTAAACGGGACGTTGCAGAGCATCATCGCTCAAATGGTGTAGTCGTTTCTTTTTGCTTCGCAGGTCGAGGGAAATCTTTGCTGCCGGAAAAATGTAGCTTTTTTTATTTATAAAAAGCTATGAAGAGTTTTCGTTGTGTTGAAACACTTTCTAAAATCTGATCTACCTTGTCTCCAAAAATCCCCACATTTCGCGATGCTGTGAAAATGCTATATCCTCAGTTAGATTATGAACAATACTGAACACTTGATAGATGAGCGGCTTCGCCCGCTAATTGAGTCGGAAAAACAACTGTTAAGTGATTTGATAAACCTTGCACAAGCTGGAGAACATGTGGAAGATGTCCGCCAGCTAGGTGATATTCTCACCGGAATTGATGAACTCTTTCTGCTTGTAGTAGTAGGTGAATTTAATTCTGGTAAATCTTCATTCATTAATGCTTTGTTTGGTCAAAAAACTCGTGTTGAAGGACCTATTCCTGTAGATGATCGAATAACGATCCTAAAATATGGGGAACAAGAAGAAGAGCGATCTTTAAGCTCTTTTGTTACAGAGAAGCGCCTGCCAATCGAGTTTTTGCGCGATGTGTCACTCGTAGATACTCCAGGAACTAATTCGGTTATCAAACAGCATCAAGAGGTCACAGAAGATTTCATTCCACGTGCTGACCTTGTTCTTTTCATTACCTCAATTGACCGACCTTTAACTGAAAGTGAGAGGCAATTTCTTTCGTTCATTCAGAAGTGGGGCAAAAAAATTATCATAGTTTTGAACAAGATCGACACTAAGGATGAAGCTGAAATTTCAGAGGTGATTAGTTTCGTTGATGATAAGTGCCGTGAAATGCTTGGTTTTAAGCCCCTGATATTTCCAGTGGCAGCAAAATTAGCGCTCAGTGCGAAGCTTGGATCTCATCCTCGGGATTGGACTCGAAGCCGTTTCGAGGAATTAGAAGATTACATCTTTAACAAATTAAGTGAGCGCGAAAGGCTTCACCTTAAACTGCTGAGCCCCATAGATTCCGCTAATACGGTTGCTATAAAACTGCAAGCCGAATATTCGGGGAAATTTGATTTGTTAACGGAAGATGCCGCAAAAATCTCCCACCTTGAAGAACAGCTCGAAGCCGCTCGCGTTGAAATGCATTCAAATTTTCAAAAATTTGTCCTGAAAGTAGATGGTTTAATTGTAGAGTTGCGTGATAGCGGAGTTGATTTTTTAGATCGTAATGTTCGCGTTCGAAATATAAACTTATTGCGAAGCGAGACCAAATTTCTAGAAGAGTTCGAGCGCCAGGTTCTCAGAGATTGGCGTGATAAAATGGATCAAAACGTAAACGAGTCTGTGGATTGGATCGTCAGAAACAATATGCAGTTGTGGAATAACATGCTTGAGTATTTTAATACTCAAGTCCACAAAGCTCAATACGACTCAAAAATTGTGGGGCGCGTCGGAGGACAATTTATTTATGACCGGGAAGAAATTCACACTCGCATTCGCCGGGAGGCTGAAACCCGCATTCAATCACTCGACCACCGCGAAGAGGTGCGTCGTGTAATCGGAAGTTCACTAAATGCACTTCAACAATCTTTTGGGCTTGGTGCAGGTGCGGTTGGTTTAGGAGTCGTCCTTACTTCTATCTTTACAACCGCCCTTTTAGACGTAACGGGAATTTCAGCAGCCACACTTCTATTCACAGCAAGTTTCTTTATTTTGCCATACAAACGGAAGCGAGCGATTGAAGAATTTAGGTCTAAAGTAGAAAAACTTCGAGAAGGCATGCGAAGCGTATTTGAAGATAAATCAGCAGACGAAATAAATCGGGCGAAAATTGAAGAGGCACTCGAGCCTTATACTCGTTTTGTGAAAAGTGAGCGGTCTAAGATAGAAGACAGATCATCAAGACTTTCGGAAATTGTTGAACGTTTGACCTACCTCAAAAGGGAAATCGAAAATCTAGTTTTAACCAAATAGCTTAAAGCAAATGGATGCTTCACGTATAAAATGAGAAGGTTTTTAAGGGAGAAATAAAACCAAAAATTTGAGCTTTGATTACTTAATTTTACCATCTATTAGGATGGTAACAATGGTTATAATTACATTAGTTTATAAATTTCAATTTATTTGAGTTTATTTGAGTCCGCAAATATTCCGCACACACTTTAAAGATGGTAATCTTATCAAGTTATTACGGTAATATATCTTTACTAACTGATTTAATGAAATAAGTTTTTTGTATGAATCAGAAAGACAAAAGAAATTTTCAAGCAAAACCGATTAAATTGTTAGGCGACCCGATATTGCGAAAGGTTTCTAATCCAGTAAATGATTTTTTCAATGCGCAATTCATCGAGAATGCAGGAGCGCTTCATGCAACCTTGGTTGAATTCAGGCAAAGGTATGGATTTGGTCGCGGTATCTCAGCACCGCAGGTCGGGGTTAATCAGAGATTTATCGCTTTGAATTTAGGAACAAATCCTCAATTGATCATTAACCCAGTAGTAACTAGGATAAGCCAAAATAAATTTACAATGTGGGACGATTGTATGAGTTTCCCAGGCTTGTTAGTTCGTCTTGAACGTTATGAATCAATTTCAATACGTTTTCAAAATGAAAATGGTGAGTATCAGGAATGGAATAATCTTGATTTAGCAACTTCTGAATTGCTTCAGCATGAAATTGATCATTTAGATGGTATTTTGGCTGTTGATCGTGCGATTGATCAAAATTCGATAATAATGCGTGAGTATTTCGATGAAAACCGAGAAGTAGTTAACCGACAGGTTGATTACACTATTTATTGATAATTCAAATTTGACTTATAAGACTTGATTGTATCGGTATTCTTTGTAGGTTACTTGTGTTTACCTGAGTTCGCACACATTTCGCACACAAAATGTAGATTTAAATTTTCTTTTTGAGACTAATACCCTTTAGCTTAGAATGGGTTTATTACCAGAAATAGGAGCAATTACATCTTGTCTAAATTAACTAAACATAAACAGCGTCAAATTCAATATCAAATATTATTAACCTTCTTAATCGTTTGTTTATTAAATCTCACTTTGTCGGGGCAACCACAGGTAAAAACAATAGGTGCCAGAACAGAAACACTTTCAATTCCATTACGTGAGCAAGCCAAAATTCAACAGCAATGGTTGAAACAGCGGGTTGAACGTGTTTTGCCGCAACTTATGCGTAAACATAAAGTAAAGATGTGGCTTGTTATCTGCCGTGAATATAACGAAGACCCAGTTTTTTTCTCGCTTGTCTCGCCAACTACTTTCGCCGCACGGCGGCGCACAATTTACGTTTTTAACGATCGAGGTGAAAAAGAGGGTATTGAGCGATTGGCTCTTGGCGGTGGCTCAAACGGTGGTCTTTATACTGTTTACCGTGATCCTGAAACGGAAAATCGTGAGCTTTATGGCGAAGGTCAATGGGCTTTGCTGAAAAAACTGATAACTGAACGCAATCCTGAAAATATAGCGGTTAATATTTCTTCAACTCATGCTTTCTCTGATGGTCTTTCAGCTGGAGAAAGAGAAAAACTAGAAGCAGTTTTAGGAGCCGAATATACACGACGAATTATTCGTGCTGAAGATCTTCCACTTGAATACGTTGAAACAAGATTGCCAGAAATGATGCCCACTTACAGAAGCATGATGGAAGTCGTCCACTCTTTAATAAGCCGGGCTTTTTCCAATGAAGTTATTAAAGTGGGAACAACGACAAACGAAGATGTTGTCTGGTGGCTGCGTCAACAGCTCAGCAACAATCGGCTCGGTACATGGTTTCAGCCTTCGGTTCGTGTGCAACGTAAAGAGAAAGCGGGCGTTAATATTCTGGCTGAAAATACACCCACAATTATACAACGCGGAGACGTTTTACACGTTGATTTCGGAATTACATTGATGCGGCTTAATACAGACACGCAACATATGGGCTATGTTTTAAGGGAAGGCGAAAAAGATGTTCCCGCAGGAATTAAACGGGCTTTAGCAAACTCAAACCGCTTACAAGACATAGTAATGGAACGGATGAAAGTGGGAAGGACTGGAAATGAAGTATTGACAGATGCGCTTTTAGCAATGAAAGTGGCAGGAATTAACGGTAGTGTTTACACACATCCAATCGGCGATCATGGACATGGTGCAGGACCTCTCATTGGTTTATGGGACAGACAACAAGGTGTTCCAGGTCGCGGTGACGTGAAATTGATTTCGAACTCCTGGTTTGCTATAGAACTTGCAACAACAACGCCCGTGCCGGAATGGAACAATCAAGAATTATGGGTTGGGCAGGAGGAAAATGCGGCAATAGATGAGCAGGGACGTATAAAATGGGTTCTCAAACGTCAAAGGGAATTTCACCTTGTTAAGTAACAATGAGGAAACCTCTCTTCTGATCGTTTATGAGTTCAATACTATAGTCGAGCATTGTGTTTCTACTCGTCACTAATCTTTACACTAATAAACAGTCATCTACGGTAAACATTCCAATTATGCTTTTCATCACATTATTGATTACTTCATTTTTTACAACACTTCATAATTTTATATGTAGTGGCTTAGCGATTTAGTGAATTTAGTCGTGTCCGTTAAGGCACGGTTGCCAATCAATTGTTGCTGACGTGACACACACTTGATTTTTCTTTTGCGTTCCATACCTTAAAAGAAGTCCTTAAAATTAACGCATCGCTCGCGCGACTCAAAAAAATGATTTTTGGGATAACTTCTACTTTCGTTTGTACTTTTCAAACCACGTTCGCAAATAAAGTATCTGCGAAAGACGATTAGATGGATGGCGCAATCCCAATGCGTTAAAGCCATGATACTCATCGTTGAGTCGCACCATCGCCGTCGGAACCTTACGCATTTTGAGTGCACGATAATACTGTTCGGTTTGCTCCATCGGCGTTCGCAAATCAAGCTCGCCCGTCAAAAGCATTGTCGGAGTTTTGACATTACCAACATAAGTTATCGGCGAGCGTTGCAGATGTTCCGTCGGGTCTTCCCAAGGCAGTTTTTTGAAATTGTAATACCAATCCGCGCCATCCGTCGTGCCGACAAACGAATACCAATTGATTACGGGCTTCATTGAAACTGCCGCCGCAAAACGGTCTGTGTGTCCGACAATCCAAGCCGTCAAAACTCCGCCGCCAGAACCGCCTGTTACGAACAAATTTTTTTCGTCAATATAACCGCGTTTGATAACTTCATCTACACCGCGCATTAAATCGTCGTAGTCTTGTCCGGGATAAGCATTGTTGATGGCGTTGCCGTAATTTTTGCCGTAGCCAGTTGAGCCGCGCGGATTCGTGTAGAGAACAACATAATTTTCCGCCGCGTGGTTTTGAAACTCGAAATTAAAACCGATGCCGTACATCGAATGCGGTCCGCCGTGAATGTATAGAATCAGCGGATATTTTTTCGAGGGATTGAAGTCGGGCGGTTTAACAATCCAGCCCTGAACTTTCATTCCGCCAACCGAGTCGTACCAGATTTCTTCCACGTCGCCGAGTTTTCTACCTTCGAGCAAGTCATCATTAACACTCGTCAGTTTTCGCGGTGCGGGTTGTTTCAAATTCATAACAACAACATCGCCCGGCTCTTTAGCGTCAGACAAAACACCAGTGATAACGCCGTTGTTGCTCATATTTGACGGAAGAAACTGGTAATTGCCTTTGGTGATTTGACGAACTGCCCCGCCTGTTCGACCAACCGAATACAGATTGTTTGTGCCTTTGTCTTCGGTTGCAAAATAGATGTCGTTGCTGTTAGCGCTCCACATCAAACCGAAAGGCGAGCGGTCAAACGTCTCGGTTAAAACTCGCTTATTCTGTCCGTCGGTGTCCATCACATAAAGCTTTTGGACATTGTAGGTGTCGCTGTTGCGATCAAAACCAATGTAAGCAATTCGTTTTCCGTCAGGCGAAATTGTCGGCTCTTGGTCAGGTCCATCGCGGTCGGTTAGGGCACGAATTTGATTCGTTTTGACGTTCATCGCATAAATCTCGGTTCCAAAACGCACATATTCGGCGTCCGGCTTGCGAATCGCACTGAAAACGATTGTGTTGGAATCATTCATCCATTCCGGCGCGTTGTGATTGTAATCGCCTTCCGTCAATTGTCGCGGCACGCCGCCCGTATCGCCAACGACAAAGATGTGCATAAAGCCTTCAGGACGATAGCCCGAAGCGTCCGAACGATAGTTCAAGCGGTCAATTACACGCGCCGGTTCAGTCCATTTCGCGCCATCGGGACGCGGCGGCATTGTAACTTTTAATTGTGATTTCGCCGCAACAATCATATTGAAAGCGATGCGCTTACCGTCCGGCGACCACGCCAGATTTGCGGGCGGACGTTCAAGAGTTGTAATTTGTGTTCCAACGTCAGGAGCGTCCATCCACTTAACGAAAATCTGCGTTCCGGTGGGTTGACCAGGCGCGACATATGCAATACGTTTCCCGTCATGCGACCAGACGGGTGACGAGCCTTTGAATAAAAAGCGATTTCGCGAACCGTCGGCGTTCATAATCCAGACTTCGTTTTCGTATTTGTCGTTGATTTTATCAGTCCAACGCCGTGTGTAAACAATTTGCGTTCCGTCGGGAGAGATCTGCGGATTCATCACATATTCCCAATCGAGAAACAAATCAAGCGTAAGTTTTTTACTGCTATCGGTTTGAGCATTCGCGCACAAAGCAAGTGCGAGTAGAAAAGCTACAAAAAAAGTTTTTTGTCTCATAATTCTCCTAATTTTTGAATTGTGATGGGATTAATATACAATCACAAGCTCTTTCGCGCAATAATTTACAGTAAAATCTAACAATCACCAAAAAACAAAAAATAAATTGGTTGTTTTTTATCAAGTGTCATATAAGGAGTCGAAAGTCAGACAATTAAGGGTTTTGATAAGGTTTTGTTTCATATGCTAAAGAAGTTGGGAGGAAACAACAGACGCGTTAGAAACCGGAATAGAGTATGAAGGACGATAGGGAATTGTACTATCCACTTAAGCGGGCGAACCGAGATCTAAAAACTAAATACCTTTGCTGATTTATGAGCAAGTAAAAAGGCAGACCTTCTGAGCTCCCAAATAATTGTTTTTTGAAAACCATTAAAACAACATCAAAAAGAAAGCTACTCAGAAGCAAAGGTGGGCACAATTATGGACACAAGACTATTTTTTGATGATTTTAGGAAAAGAGTGTAAGGCTGGTATTTATTGGAGGCGGCGATCGGAATTGAACCGATGAATAAAGGTTTTGCAGACCTCTGCCTTACCACTTGGCTACGCCGCCGCTAAAAAAAGATAAAAGGTGAGGGATGAGAAATGAAAACAAATCTTATTCATCCCACATCCCTCATCTTTTATTCCTAAACTTGGAGCGGGAAACGAGACTTGAACTCGCGACTTCGACCTTGGCAAGGTCGCGCTCTACCACTGAGCTATTCCCGCATATGTGCAAATGGTAATTTTACAATCTAGGCAAATTTTGTCAAGTTTACGACAAAATAAATTGTTTTCCAAACCCTTAAAGATAATTTACTTGTTTTCAATCGTAATATCTTTGACAAAACTCCAATCGCCGCTAGCGCCGATTTTAATGTTTCCGATACGTTCGTTGGCGACTACCATATTTGCTGGATACCAGAGGGGTAGCATTGGCACGTTATTACTAACAATTTCCTGAGCTTTGAAATACAATCCCTTGGCTTTTTCGCGGTCAGTGGCGTTAATTGCTTCATCCACAATTTTATCAAATTCGGAATTGCTATACCGACTTCGATTGCAGCAACCGCCCTTTTCACCGGGAATTTTACTAGTGGCAAATAAATCTCTCAAAAAAATGGGATCTTGATTTCCGCCGACCCAAATGCCTGTATTCATTTGATATTGTCCTAAAGCGAGTTGTTGACGAAGAGTTCCAGGTTCCAAAGTCTCTATTTGTACATTAAGTCCGACATCTCTTAAAGCACTTTGAATAACTTGCGCGTATTGGCTGACTGCATTATTCCCAGCGGAAAATTTATATTTTATCGGCTCATTTTTATAACCTGCTTCTTGAATTAGTTCTTTGGCTTTTGCTGGATTAAAGTCATATTTTGTTCCGGCGTTATAAGCCCAAGATTCTATTGGCAACATTGAATGAGCAATAACGGCTTGTCCGAACAGTAATTCGTTAATAATTTTTTCGCGGTCAATTGCATAACCGATAGCCTGCCGAATCTTCACGTTATTTAGGGTCGTCGATTGGGTATTAAATTGAAGATACTGAATATTTGAACCGTTAAATTGTACAACCTTTAAATTCGGATTTTGATCGAGAGATTTTAATGTGTCTGGTGAAAGGTTAGTTGGAAGCGGCGCGATGTCAACACCGCCGCTTTGAAGTTCGGCTTGCAGAGAGTTGGCGTCGGTTACGGTTTTGACGCGAATTTTTTGCACCTTGGGAGTGCCTTCCCAATAATCTGCGTTTGCTTCAAGTTCGACGATATTTTGAGATTGGTCAAAATTTACAAATTTAAACGAACCTGAACCTACAGGCTGTGAACTTTGTTGCGAAATTGTGCCTTCGGGAATTATCGGAATAGCAACCAAATTAGATAATAGCTGGTTTTTTAAGGAGTAGCGGCTTAAAATAAAATTTACGGTTTTCGGGTCAGGAATGTCAATAGAAATAATATGCGGAGTTTTTTTATCATCGACAGTTTCAAAAAAAGCGTTTGATTTATAACTGTTGCTTTTGAAAAGTTCATCGAAAGTGTATTTTACGTCGGCTGAAGTAAAATCTTTGCCGTTATGAAATTTAACATTGTCCTGTAAAATGAAAGTAATAATATTACCATCGCCGGATGTTTTTATTTCTTTGGCTAACTCGCCCACATACTCAAATTTTTCATTTTTCTTCACTAGCGAATTAAACATAAGGTTGCGAACCCGTTCAGCCGCCGCATCCGAACCGGTCGCTGTTAAAGTATCGAGCGAACCAAATTTCTCAGAAAGCGCAATCGTAACATATTCGTTATTTCTCGTGCGGCAGGAAAAAGAAAAAATGATGCCCGAAAATAGAAATAAAATAAAAAAGATTTGTCGTAAAGCCATTTATCCTCCGTAACTGTTATTAACTTGTTTGTTTAGTTCAACGATTTGTTCGGAAAGTATAATTAAACGTTCGTTTTTCAATGGCAGCGGTGATTGAACTTGAGATTTGACACGAGCTATTCGTTCTATAGACTCATCAATTCTTGCTACCGAAAACTCGCCCATTTTAACCGCGTCTAAAATGGTGAAATATGAAAGCATATCTTCGCCTGCCGCAATTGCTAATTTACAAGCTTTCCCGATAGTATAATTGTTTACAATCGCTCCCATTTCCAAATCATCGGTTATTATCAATCCATTAAATTTTAGTTCGTGGCGTAACAATTGTGAAACAAAATTACGACTCAAAGAAGAAGGTAAAAGTTTGCCACCTGAATCAGCTTCCTGCAAGTGAAGTTTTGGAAAGGTGGCGTGTGCCACCATTACAGCGTGAACTTGCGAGGTTTGAAGCAATTTTTGATAGGGAAATAAGTCAATGCCAAATAACTCTTCGCCCGTTAAATCAACCGTTGGCAAATCTTCGTGTGAATCCGTAACGCTTGCGCCGAGACCTGGAAAATGTTTGAGACAGCCAAGACAACCCGCATTTTGTAGAGTTTTGAGGTAAACACCAGCAATCTCAGCGACCTTTTCTTTTGAAGTTCCGAAAGCTCGCGAGTAAAGTCCGTTGCAAAACTTTTCCCGTTCTTCATCTATTACATCAACAACCGGAGCGAAATTCATATTAAAACCAAGCATTCGCAAAATTTCAGCGGTAATTTGAGCAAGCGTTTCGGCTTCTTTGGTTGTTTTGATTAAATTTGCCGCCGGCATCGGCGTTATTATCCGGCGCAGGCGATCAACTCTTCCGCCTTCTTCATCAATACTGAAAAAAGGTTCAGCGAAGGAATCTGCACGAATTTCGTCAAGTAATTTTCTGGTTTGTTCGGAACTACGGATATTACGCGCAAAAAGGCATATACCACCTGGAGAGATTTCATCTAATAATTTACGCGTTTCTGTATCTAATTCTACGCTCGGCAAGCCGATAAAAAAAAGTTGCCCGATTTTTTTTTCCAGAGGTAAGGATAGAAGTTGTTTTAACATATTGAAATTACGGGGAATTCTAACAATGTTAAAGTAAATTATAAAGCGTCGGCAAAACGACAGTTAATCTGAAAATCAAACTAAACGATTTTTGAGGTCTAAAATAAGATGCTTCAATTGTTCCTCAGTCATTTTATCTATTTCCGCGTTGCGAAGATCATTAATTATATGCTCGTTGGAAACAGCAAAAAGGGAAAATTGAGAAGCTGTTTTGCCGCTGAAAGCGCGGGCGACAACAGCGGTTTCATCGTTAATTTTTTCTTTTGCCTGCGCGAAAACCGCTAATTCATATTGTTCAAGTTTAGCTAAAACTTCTTTAGCGCGCGAAATGGTTTTTGCAGGCAAGCCGGCTAATTGAGCAACCGCAATTC
>JAIVJJ010000037.1 GCA_020200095.1 Acidobacteriota bacterium
GAAAGAAACCTTGCAAACCGTTACCAATAAACAGCTTACTTTGATAAAATAAATCTTTACATATTGTTTTTCATTGTGTTAGAGTCATTTTCACCTAGGGAAAAACCGTCCAGATAATATATTTAGTATTATTCACGCATCGGTTTCCGAAGATCAAAATTTAAGTATAAAAGATCAGGAAGTATTATTTTGATTTTCTTTCTTAAAATATCTTTATGGCTATACGTTTCGGAACTTCAGGCTGGAGAGCAGTTATTGCCGATGAATTCACAAATAAAAACGTACGCCTTGTTACCGAAGCGATTTGCAGTTATTTGAAAAACAGTGCGGAAGAAAGCAAACAAACTTTAATAATCGGACATGATTCGCGGTTCATGGGAGAAAAGTTTGCGAAAGTTGCTTCTAAGATAAGCAGAGATAAAGGTTTCCGTGTTTTGCTTTGTGAAAATCCAACGCCGACACCGGCAATTTCATATGCTATCAGAAATGAAAAGGCGGTTGGCGGAATAAACTTTACGGCGTCGCACAATCCGCCCGAATATCAGGGAATAAAATTTTCAACCGCTGACGGTGCACCGGCTTTACCGGAAGTTACAAAACGGATTGAAGAGATAATTGAATATACGCCGAAGGTCGAAAACAAAGAAAACGGTTCTATCGAAAATTTTGATGCGCGTCCGAATTATCTGGACGATTTGAAAACTAAAGTTCGTTTTGACCAAATCAAACAAGCAAATGGTAAATATGCTTATGATGCTCTTTGGGGAACAGGTCGTGGTTATCTGGACAAAACTTTGCGTGAGGAGGGTTTAGAGGTTGAAACACTTCACGATTGGCGCGATGTAACCTTCGGCGGACGTTCACCGGAACCAAGCGAGAGTCATTTGGACGAACTTCGTGAAGCGGTTAAAACGAAAAATTTAACGCTCGGACTTGCGACCGACGGAGACGCCGACAGATTTGGAATAATTGACAAGAACGGCGAATTTATCACACCAAACCAATTAATTGCAGTTTTATCAGATTATTTGGCTGAAAGCCGAGGTTGGACGGAAGGAATTGCTCGCAGCGTCGCAACATCACATTTGGTTGACCGAGTTGCCGAAAACAGAAATTTGACGCTTTACGAAACACCGGTCGGATTTAAATTTATCGGCGAATTGATAAATGAAGACAGATTGACAGAAGAAATTGCCCGAAGTTTGAAGGAAAAACTCGCGCACGAGCCGTCGAAGATAGGCGGGCGAAGAATTGAAAATATAAATCGAATGGACGGCGTAAAATTTATCTTTGCCGATAAGAGCTGGTTGCTTCTGCGCCCGTCAGGCACAGAGCCACTGGTCAGAATTTACGCCGAAAGTGAAAATATAGATGATTTGGAGGTGCTACTTGAACAAGGACGCCGTTATTTATTGGGATAATCCACAGGCTGTATCAATGCCTGTAAAAACGCGCACGAAAACCGCGAAGCGCACTGAAGGCGCGACACCACAATGGTTTGTTTTTACTGTCATTGCTTCGATAACTTTTATGCTTTGTGTAGCTATCAATCTTCGCGCTTATTCTGAAATGGCTGTTGAAATTGAGCAAAATAAACGCCTTAGCATAGAACTTGAAAGTTTAACGAATGAAAATCTTTCTATTCAAGAAGAAGTTCATAATTTGAAGATAGACTCACGAACGATTGAACGCGAAGCCCGAAAAATCGGGATGAGTCGTCCGAGTGAAAAAATTCCCGTGCCGGTAAATTAACTTGCGGAGGGTTTTTTACCAGCACACTTAGCCTGCCCGCTAATTTTCCGCCTTTTGCCTATCTGCTCCGCTTTGCCTACAGCTATTCCCCGTATTTGTGTGGTTTATGTTTCCCGAGCATAAACCACACTTCCCTTTTAAAATATAAAATTTCTTGTTTGTTTTCAGAACTTACCTTCGATGCTACATTAATTTCGTTTTACTACCTGCAATTTACTATTAGCTGTTAACCGTTTAACATTAACAATAAATGAGAAATTATCGCATTTTTTATTCGCCATATTACTATGCTGACATCGGCGAGAATCACGTTTTTCCGATTAAAAAATTTGAGCTGGTGCGCGACAAACTTCTTCGGGAAGGCGTTTTGCGACAAGAAGATATTGAAGAACCGAAGCCTGCCGAAGTCGGAGACGTTTTGCTTGTACACACTGAGGATTATATTACGCGGCTTCGCAATGGTACTTTATCTCCAAAAGAAATTCGCAAGCTTGGTCTTCCTTGGTCAAAATCATTAGTTAGACGCTCTTTTCTTGCTTGCTCCGGTACCATTAATGCGGCACGAAAAGCATTGGAAAACAAAGTTGCATCGAATCTGGCAGGCGGGACGCACCACGCTTTTCCCGACCGGGGCGAAGGTTTTTGCGTTTTGAATGACGTAGCCATAGCAATCCGCGTTTTGCAACGCGAAAATCTGGCGAAAAAGTTTTTGATTGTAGACTGCGACGTGCATCAAGGGAACGGAACAGCTTTCATCTTTAAGGACGACAACTCGGTTTTCACTTTTTCGATGCACGGAGCGAAAAATTACCCGCTTTTCAAAGAAACTTCGAGTCTTGACATAGAATTGCCGGACAAAACTTCCGACGCAGAATTTCTCGACACATTAAATGAAGCTTTGCCCCGCATTTTGCTACACAATCCCGATATTATTTTTTATCTCGGCGGCGCAGATCCGTATGAAAAGGATAAGCTTGGACGCCTTAATTTATCAATTGAAGGTTTGCGGGCGCGTGATGAAACGATTTTAGAATTTGCCAAACTATGCGATGTTCCGATTGTAACAGTAATGTCGGGCGGTTACGCTTCGGACATCAATGACACAGTTGAGATTCACTGCAATACGATTCGGGCGGTGAAAAAGATTTTCGCGCAGTCTCAAACGCAAAATGCTTCTGTTTAATTTTTCTGTCTATGATTGTCGCTTCCAGCTTATTTCGATTTCCATTTCTTCTTCGTCGCCGTTTCGTTCATATTCAAACTCGATAACGGCAGAAGGCGGAACATAAATTCGCTTGCCGGCAATTTGTATTTCAAAAGTTTTTTCTTCCTCTAGGGCGTCGGCTAAACGCCGTAATTTATCAACCAACGTGCTTCGGCTACTTCCGAATCGTGGTCTCCGACATCTCCGGCGCGATATTTTAGAAGAAAAAAATGAACGAATTTATGAAAACGCACACGCTCGCCGTTTTTATCGCCGACATACCAATACTCAATGGTTTCAATCGGCTCAAGTAAATGGGTTTCAATCCCGGCTTCTTCGCGCACTTCGCGCAGAGCAGCAATTTCCGGCGTTTCGCCTTCGTCAACAATTCCTTTCGGCAATTGCCAGCGACGGCTCGGATTAACGGAAATGATTGCTATTTCGTAACCCGAATCGCTCGCGCGAAACGCAACTCCGCCAGCGGAAACCTGTTCCGAAGTTTTAATTTTTACCGTTTGAGTTCTCTCACTCATAATTTTTTATTGGTTCAGTGCCTGTTCGATCGCCTTATCTAAATCATTTTTTACTTTCAAGTCGTAGCCGACATATTTATTGATAAGTTTTCCGTTACGGTCAAAAACGAAAGTTTGCGGAATGGCATCTTCACCGGCAAATAAAATATCGGTTAATTCGTCTTCAGGAGTCGCAATCGGATAATTCATTTTCAATTTCTCAACAAAAGCCGGAACTTTCGGCGCATCTTCTTCACCGCCGACGTGCAAACCGACAATTTGAAAATTTTCGCTTCCGTATTTATCTTGCAAACTGACCAGATGCGGAATTTCTTCCAGACACGGCGGGCAATATGTTGCCCAAAAATCCAAAACGACAACTTTTCCCTTTAAATTGCCAAGTCTTTGTGATTCTTTATTATTAAAAAGCGTCCAGCCGAAATTTTCGATATTTTTTGTCGGCGGAAGCGGCAGATTCGTTTGCGGAACATTATTGATTGAAACAGGTTTGTTGGAAACAGAAACCGGCGCGGCAGCGGGACGACAAGCCGTAAAAGGTAAAAAGCTGTTTGCGGTGCTTTTTTGCGTTTTACCTTACAGATTGAAATTGAGACGAAAGAGATTATTGAAGCAAAATATCAAACCAACGGCTGCGGATATTTAATCGCTTCAGCAGACGTTTTAGCTGAAGAAATCGCCGGAAAAAAATTATTCGAACTTCACGGTTTGGACAAAAATGTTTTACAAACAAAAATTGAAACCGAACTCGGCGAGTTTTCCGAGCATCGAAAACATTGTTTACAGTTGTGTCTGGAAACTTTGCAAAACGCTTTTGCGGATTTTCGCGCCTTTCAGATTGAAGAATTTTCCGGCGAAAAAGCTCTTATCTGCACTTGTTTTGGCGTTTCTGAGGAAACGATTGAAAAATTGGTGAAAACAAATTTGCTTGAAACGGTTGAAGAAGTAACCGACGCTTGCAATGCGGGCGGCGGTTGCGGTTCGTGTCAGCCTTTGATTCAGGAAATTTTAGACGTTTTGAATGAAAAAAATTATGATATAATCGAGAACTCTTGACCGCTTCAGATGCGGAGAAGCTAATTTTTTTGGAGAACAATAGAAGATTTTTAAGTGAAAATCATAAAACTATAATCTAAACTCAAACAATGGACGATCCTGCTAGTAGGTTTTTAATATTCGCCGCCGAAACCGGCGCGGTTGCCGAACCCGTAACATTTCTTTCCACCGTTTTTAACATTTCACTGGTCATTTTCCTGGTGCTTGCCAACGGATTTTTCGTCGCTTCGGAATTCGCGCTTGTCGCCGTCAGAAAATCGCGCATTGAGGCTTTAGTAAACGAAGGAAGCAAACCCGCCGAACGACTTTTGGGCTTGCTCAACAATCTCAACGCCTATATTTCCGCCACGCAGCTCGGCATTACGCTGGCGTCGCTCGGACTCGGTTGGATTGGCGAACCGGCAGTGGCGAGTTTGCTTGAGCCGCTGCTGATTCGTTTGGGCGACGCGACGGGTTTGGCGTTTCTTTCGTCGGGAACGGTTTTGCATACGATTTCCACTCGCGCCGAAAACCGCCGCGCTCGAACTGTCGGAAAGAGTTTCGCTCATTATCGCGCTGCCTTTACAAATTTTCTACAGAATTTTTAATTATCCGATTCGACTTCTTGATTGGGCGGGAACGAAAACCGTGCGGATTTTCGGACTTCATCCTTCCGGCGAACACGGCTCAAGCTACACCGAAGACGAAATCCGTCAATTGATAAATGTTTCGCAGGAAAGCGGACATTTGAATGAAGAAGAGCGAAAACTCATCAATAAAGTTTTCGAGTTTAGCGAAACAACCGTGCGCGAAGCGATGATTCCGCGCACGCAGATTGCCGCCATTCCGTATAACGCTTCCCTCGAGGAAATAGCGCGTATTTTCAACGAACATGGTTATTCGAGAATGCCGGTTTATCGTGAATCTTTAGATGATGTCGCCGGTTTCATTCACAGCAAAGACATTCTGCCTTTCTTCATTAAACCGCAGGAATTCGCTTTGGAAAAAGTTTTGCAGTCGCCGCTTTACATTGTTGATACGGCAAAACTTGAAGACGTTCTGCGCCAGATGCAGCGCGATAAAATTCATTTCGGCTTTGTCGTCGACGAACACGGCGGCGTCGAGGGCATTATCACTCTGGAAGACCTTTTGGAAGAAATTGTCGGCGACATTTCCGACGAACACGACGAAGAAGTCAACGAGCAAATTCACGAGCAGCCCGACGGAAGTTTTGTTTTAGACGGCGGCTTGGCGATTCGAGATTTAAACCGTCGGCTCGAATTAAATCTTCCGGTGTCGGAAGGCTATACGACCATTGCCGGATTTTTGATGAGCGAAGCCGGACAAGTTTTAACCGAAGGCGAGCAGGTGCGATTTAACGGACACATTTTCCGAGTCGAAGAAGTTGACAAACGCCGCGTCGTGAAAGTGCGGATGGAGAAAAGTTGATAAAATTAAAATTGCTGGCTGAACGATGATACTCGACGAAATCATTTGGAAAGAGCAATTTATTGACAAACTCGAAATCAAACACGGCGTTTACACGGATGAAGTCGAAGAAGTTATTTTTGGCAAAGCGCATGTTCGACGCGCTCAAAAAGGACGAATCAAAGGTGAAGATTTATATGTCGCTTACGGAAAGACTTTCAGCGGACGTTTTCTAGTCGTCTTTTTTATTCGCAAAGCAAAAGCGGCACTGCCGATTTCCGCCCGCGATATGACCGATTCGGAGAGAAAATATTATGAACGACAAGCCGAAGCCGATTGATGAAATTCCCGAAGAATTCGCGTCATTGGAAGACGCAGCAGAATTTTGGGACGCGCACGATACGACCGATTATTTAGAAAGTTTTGAAACGGTGCAGACGGAAGCGAAACTCGAAAGGCGGCGGTTTGAAGTTGAGATTGACGCTGATTTAATGCCGGCATTAACCGAACAAGCGCACAATCGCGGCGTTCAAATCAGCCGTTTGGTAAGCGACTTGTTGAGAGAAAGAATTCGCTCAATTTAACTAAAAAGCGGCGTGTCGCGAAAGTGCGGATGGAAAAGTCATAAAAAGTGAGTTTTTGACTGTCATGATTTAACTATAAATGAAATAAAAGGTTTTTGAATATGCAACAATTTTCTTTACGTATCTTCATCGGAATACTAACGTTTTTTTTCGGTGTATCAATTGTAATGTTCTGGTATTTCCGTCCGAATTTACACACTTCTACTGATAAACCAATTCTACCTCAAAGCCAAGCAATTTCGGATGAAAGTAAATCTGCTTGGCAAACACTTCTCTCCTTTGAAAATCAAGACCTTCGGAAGCTAGATAAAGAATCAAAAGCTAGGCTAAAGAAGGCTAGTGATGTTCTAATTGGTAAAAGTTTTGACGACTTCAGACTTATCTCAAAGATTTCAAATTCACAAGGAGAAATCAGATACATCCTCATTGAAGAATCTCCATTAATAGCTATACCTGGTGATTCTAGACTCCGAATCTACCTGTTTAATCCTCAAGGAAAACTTTTTGATTCTTTATCTTTTCCAAGTGGTTGGCGCATTGGTCTTAAAGGAATAAGGGTCATTTACAAATCAGAGATTGGTAGAGAAGTAATAGAGGTAGAAAGTGAACCAGTAATTAACGGACGCGACATTGTTGAGCAGTATTATGCGCTGATTGGAGAAAAAGTTTTGCCGATTCGTCTCGAAGATAGTCGTGGGAAGTTAGTTCAAAACTATTATGAGTTTCCCAACATGACTATTGGATTCACAATAGTTGGACGTTCTGCTGAAGAATGGAAGAAAGCGCTTAATTCTGAAGATAGGGCTGAATTGTTGGCAACACTGACATGGCTCAACGGAATACATTCAAACCCCGTTAAGCATTCAACCTTAACATCAGGCGAAGAAATAAATGAAGCTCGTTTAGTTGAAGAAATGCATTCTCAAGCAGAAATAAAAGCTGTACTTAAAAGATTATTGCAATCAGACAATGCTTGGATACGAGAAGCGGCAAAGCTACCTATTGAATCAAGGTAGCAAGAATAAATAAAAATTAAAACCAAATTTCCTGTTGATGTTTTTCCTACTTTTGAAACAAAAGTCGTTTCAAAATCAAAGTCTCATAATTAAATTCATTCCTTACTTTATGAGACAAAACAAATAGATCAACAATTCTTAAAGTTTTTGTCTTTTCCGCCAATTCACGTTAAATTTATCAAACAAGTTTTTCATATCTTTTTAACGGAGTCTTTTTTATAAAAATGAGTTTAATCGAACAAGTCTGGGCGCGCGAAATCTTGGATTCGCGCGGCAATCCGACCGTTGAAGCGGAAGTCGTTTTGGAATCAGGCAAGCAAGGACGCGCCGCCGTTCCGTCGGGCGCGTCAACCGGCGAAAACGAAGCTGTCGAATTGCGCGACGGTGACGCGGCGCGTTATTTGGGCAAAGGCGTTTCAAAGGCGGTCGAAAACGTCAACGAAAAAATCTCTTGCGAACTCGAAGGAATGGACGCGCTCGACCAGACGGCGATTGACGAAGCGTTGATTGCGCTCGACGGCACGGAAAATAAATCGAATTTAGGCGCGAACGCTCTTTTGGCGGTTTCGATGGCGACGGCTCGCGCCACTTCCGCGTTTTTGGAAATGCCGCTTTACCGCTATCTCGGCGGAGTGAACGCGAAAACTTTGCCCGTCCCGATGATGAACATTATTAACGGCGGAGCGCACGCCGACAACAACGTGGACTTTCAGGAATTTATGATTATGCCAGTCGGCGCGGAATCTTTTTCGGAAGGTTTGCGAGCAGGCGCGGAAATTTTTCACAATCTCAAAAAAGTTTTAAGCTCACGCGGCTATTTAACGACCGTCGGCGATGAAGGCGGTTTCGCGCCGAATCTGAAATCGAACGAAGAAGCCATTGAAACGATTTTAGAAGCAATTGAAAAAGCTGGTTACGCGGCTGGCGAGAACGTGATGATTGCTTTAGACCCGGCGGCGAGCGAGTTTTACGACGGCGCGAATTACGTTTTCAAAAAATCAGACAATCGAAAATTATCAAGCGACGAAATGATTCAGTATTGGGCTGATTGGTGTGAAAAATATCCGATAATTTCAATCGAAGACGGTTTAGCCGAAAGCGATTGGGAAGGTTGGAAAAAAATTACCGAACAATTAGGCAAAAAAGTTCAGCTCGTTGGCGACGATTTGTTTGTTACAAATGTGAAATTTCTACAAAAGGGAATTGACGCCGGCGCGGCAAATTCGATTTTGATAAAAGTCAATCAAATCGGGACTTTGACCGAAACTTTAGACGCCATCGAACTCGCCAAAACGAACAATATGACGGCGGTTATATCACACCGTTCGGGCGAAACGGAAGACAATTTCATCGCCGACTTAGCTGTTGCGACTAACGCCGGACAAATCAAAACCGGAAGTCTTTCCCGAAGCGACCGGATTGCAAAATACAATCAATTGCTTAGAATCGAAGAAGATTTGGGAAGCGGCGCGAGATATTTGGGACGCAAGGCGTTTTATCAAATCAAACACTAATTGAAACGGTTGACGAAAGCGGATTTTGCAATAAAGTGATGAAGAGAATCCTAATCATCGGCTCGGGTGGAGCAGGCAAATCCACTTTTGCAAAGCAATTGGGCGAAGCAACGGATATCGAAGTCCTTCATCTCGATAAACTTCATTGGAAACCCGGCTGGATTGAGCCGACGAAAGACGAATGGCGTAAAACGGTAGCGGAAATTGTTGCGGAAGATTCGTGGATTATTGACGGCAATTACGGCGGAACGATGCAGATGCGGATTGAACGTTGCGACATGGTGATTTTTCTGGACTTGCCACGCATTGTTTGCGTTTGGCGCGTATTAAAAAGATTCTTAACTTACCGAAACGGCACGAGACCGGATATGGCAGAAGGATGCAACGAAAAATTAGATTGGAAATTTCTTGAATGGATTTGGCATTACCCGATACAAACAAAACCAAAAGTTGAATCACTGCTCAAGCGTTTTCAAAACACAAAGACTATAATACGCTTACAATCGAAAAAAGAAGTTGAGAGATTTTTGCAAAACATATGATTTTTATTATCGGCACAAAATTTAATGTTTCCGGTTCCGAGCGAACCACCGAGCAGCATCGTTGCCCGCAATGCGGCGCGTTGACTCAATTCGTCAAAAAAACGGGCAGAAATTACATCACGTTGTTTTTCGTGCTTCCAATTATTCCGATTGGAAAAGCGCGGAATTTGCTTGAATGTCCAAATTGCAAAACACGAATTCAAGTAGATAATCTGTAAAGATGCAAAACGAATGGCAGCGAGGCGAATATACCGTCAGCACCGATCGGAATCTTTTGCAAATTGAAGTGATTCACAAATTTTTGTCGGAAGAATCTTATTGGGCAAAAGAGCGGACAAAAGAGCAGACGATTACAGCGATAAAGAATTCCTTACCTTTCGGCATTTATAAAGGCGAAAATCAAATTGGTTTTGCGCGTGTCGTAAGTGATTTTGCAACATTTGCTTATCTCGGCGACGTTTTTATTTTGCAGGATTTTCGTGGGCTGGGTTTGAGCAAATGGCTGATGGAAGTTATGCTCGCGCATCCCGAATTGCAAAATTTTCGGCGTTGGATTTTGGCAACCAGAGACGCGCATTCGCTTTATGAAAAATTTGGATTTACGGAATTAAAATTTCCCGAACGCTGGATGGAGAAAACCGCACCGAATGCTTATTAAATTCAAAACTCAAGAAGATGTTTCCAAATTCCAAACTGTGGGGTTGTAGAAGCTGAAATTAGAAACTAAAATTTAGGATGTCAAATTTGGAATTTGACATTTGGAATCTTGAACTTCAATCCACAGAACATTTTAGTTATCAGTTTCGGGCAAACCGGCGATGTCGTTTTGAGCTTGCCGGCGTTAAAAGCCGTTAGAGAAAAATTTCCGCAGGCGAAAATTACAGCTTTGATTGGCAAATCAAATACGAATATTGTTGAAATTTCCGGCTTTGTTGACGAGAAAATTACTGTTGACCGCGTACGACTTCGTGATGGCGGAAAAATCTGGTCAATCGGGCAGGTTTTCAAATTGGTCAAAGAAGTTCGCCGCCGCCGTTTCGATTTTATTATTGACCTGCACAGCCTTTACGAAACAAATCTGCTCGCGTTTCTTTCTGGTGCGAAGTATCGTTTACTGGCAAAACGCGGAAATCGTTCACTTGATTTTTTGTCGAATTTTCAACCCGCGCCGCCCGTTTTTAATAGAGCAAAACATTTAACTGATTATTATTTGAGCGTTCTCGAACCGCTCGATATTTTACCGCCGCGCTGTCACAAACACAGGTTTTAATCAGCAACGACACGGGCGCGGCGCATTTGGGCGCAATCGTCGGAGCTTCGCTTGTTTTAATTATTGACAAGCGAGCGCCAAATACTTATCTCCCTTTGACGGAAAAAATTTGCGTTGTTAATAGCGAAACGCTTGACGAAATCAGTGTCAAAGAAGTTTTTCGGGTGACACAAAATTTTTTAGCAAAATGAAAACATTTATAATAGCAAAATTTATTCATACATTTGCAAAACCATACATATTTTTTCTTGTCTTTTCACTCGTTTTTTCGGCTTGCCTCTCGTCTGAAAAAAACAATCAAAGCGAAAATCAAAACGAAAATCAAAGCGAGACAGTTGTGCAAGCGGCGGAAGAGAGTTTTGCGATTCCCGCTCCCGACATAAATCTCGCTAATCCGCTTGAAATTTCCCAGAAACCGGAAGATGCTGCGCTGGCAAAAACAATTGACGAAATTATCGAACAAAGTGAATTTGCCAATGCGCGTTGGGGAGTTTTTGTCGTGAGCTTAAAAGATGGTCGTGTTTTAGTGTCAAAAGACGCGCGAAAACTTTTTAATCCTGCTTCGATTCAGAAAGTTCTGACCTCAGTTGTCGCTTTAGATAAACTTGGCGCGGATTTTCGCTGGAAAACTTCTGTTTTTGCGCAAAACCAAATCGAAGCTGACGGCAGCTTAAACAGCGATTTAATAATTTATGGAACAGGCGCGCCGGATTTCGACAATGATGCTTTAGAAAATTTAGCGAGCCAGCTGCAAGCAAAAGGTTTGAAGCATATCAAAGGCAACCTTATCGGCGACGACAGTTTTTTCAAAGGCGACACAATCGGCGACGGTTGGACGTGGAACGATTTGCAGTGGCATTACGCGGCGGAAGCGAGCGCGTTGACTTTTAAGGAAAATCAGGCAGGAATCTTTATGCACGAGGGAAAGCCGACTGCTTCGACTGATTATATGCAAATTCACGGGGAACTAAAACCCATACAAAACGGGGAAAGCGAAGGCTTCGGCATCAAACGCGGGCTTGAAGACAACCAACTTTATGTTTGGGGCAAGGGCGACAAGGCTTACGGACGAATTTCCGTTCACAATCCCGCGCTGTGGACGGCGAAAGCGTTGAAGGAATCATTAGAAAAAAAGGGAATTACAATCGAAGGCGAAGCGAAGTCGGTTGATTGGAAAACGGATGATAAATTTGATGTCAGCGTAGCGGTTGAACTTGCTTCAATCGAAAGCAAAACTCTGGCAGAAATTGTGAATCGGATGAACAAACATTCCGTTAACGTCTATGGCGAATTGATTCTGCGCACTTTAGGCAAAAAGTTCGGCTACATCGCGCCGGATGAAAGTCGTCAGATACAAGAAATTCGCGGTGACGATTCGGCTGGCGCGTCGGTCATCAAAAAGTGGCTAAGAGAACAAAAGGTTGCCACCGACGAAATTCAAATTCGTGACGGTTCGGGATTATCGAGACTTGATTTCGTAACGCCCGAAGCGTTCGGACGGGCGCTGATTTTTGCCGCGCAGTCGAATTTTGCCGATGTTTTCAAAGATTCGCTGCCGATTGCCGGAACGGACGGAACTTTGGGAGGGCGTTTGTGGAAGGCGAAAGGCAAAATTTTGGCGAAAACCGGCTCGATAACCTTCGTTAATTCTCTGACCGGTTATGCTCAAGCGCCAAACAACGAAACATTTGCCTTCGCTATAATTTGCAATAACGTAACGCGTAAATCCGACAGTTCGAGAATAATTGATGCGATTGCGGGAAGTTTACTGGACAATAATTTACAAAGTCCTGAAAACCGGGAAGAGAAAAGTAAAAAGTAAAAATTTCAAAACGCTTACCTCATAAAAATCCCTAAAAAGAGAAAAAGCCAAAACAAAATTACCAGGAAAAGCGGCACAACCGTCATCATCAAAAGACAGCCCAAATTCATATAAGATTCCTGATTCCATGTGTAAGGTCCTGGACAATTTGGGCAAGATTCGTCTTTTGCCAAAAAGGGGCGCTTACATTTTGGACAAAGCTTGAGCTGCATACAGCTAGAATAACAAAAGATTTTGTTAAAATACTAAGGAAATTTGAATATTGAAAAATCAATGCAAAATGTGAAATGTAAACGATAAAATTCATTGCGGAAATTTTAATTTTGCATTTTTAATTTTTAATTTAACAAGTCCTCGTTCCATTTCCTGCTTTAGACTTTGCGCTTTGGCTTGTGATAATCTTAGCGTTCCCAAATTACGAAAAAGGAAATTTTTATAGGCAAAATGGTTGAAGAATTCGCGTTCGACAATACGGAAGAACGCCGAAGGTCACGGCAAAACGGTACGGGTTGGATAGAAGTTATCGTCGGCTCTATGTTTTCGGGAAAGAGTGAAGAATTAATTAGAAGATTAAGACGCGCGCAAATCGCTCGCCAAAAAGTGCAGGTTTTCAAACCGAAAATAGACGACCGCTATTCGATTGAACAAATCGCGTCGCATTCAGGAATGACGCACGTTTCCCATCCGGTGATGACGGCGAAAGAATTGATGGCGCAAATAAAAGATGACACGGAAGTTGTCGGCATTGACGAAGGACAATTTTTCGACGCGGAAATCGTGAACGCCGCAAATGAACTCGCCAACAACGGCAAGCGCGTTATCATTGCCGGACTTGACCAAGATTATACCGGAAAACCGTTTGAACCGATGCCACAGCTTCTTTCAATCGCTGAATTTATTACGAAAACGCACGCCATCTGCGTTAAATGCGGCGCGACGGCAAATTATTCGCAGCGCACGTTTGAATCCAAAGAAAGAGTTGAGGTCGGAGCAAGCGGCAAATACGAAGCGCGTTGTCGCAAATGTTTCGTGCCGCATTCGGACGCGCCGACGGTTTTATAAATTTGTTATAATTTAAAGGTTTTTGGAGAATAAATTATGAAGATAACTTTCGCAGGCGTAGTTGAAGAAGTTAAGCAACTTTCTTTTGATGAAAAAAGAGAGCTAAAGGATTTGCTCGAAACTTATCTAATAGAAGAAAGAAGACAAGAAATTTTGGAAAACGGCGAGCAAACCAAGCAGGAATTAAAAAAAGGCGAATTAAAATTCTCTTCAAACACTGATGAATTGATGGAAATGCTCGATGATTAAAGTCGCCTTCAGTTCGTCATTCAAGCGTGCGTTCAAGCGCAGAATTGCGGGAAATGTCGAGCGCGAAGAAAGATTTCGGACTAAACTCAAATCGTTCACAAATAATCCTTTTGAAGCTACTTTGAAAACTCATAAACTTTCGGGCAAACTCAAAGATTATTGGAGTTTCAGCATTGAATACAACTTGAGAATAATCTTTTACTTTTCAGATAAAGAAAATGTTGTTTTTGTAGATATTGGCTCACACAAAGAAGTTTATTAACTTTAATAAATGCGAAGCAAGTTACCGCCAATGTTTTGTGCCGCATTCGGATAAGCCGACGGTTTTATAATAATAAAAATACTCCCATAGCAGAATTGATGAAAAAAATTATCTTGGTCACCACATTGTTGAGCATCGCGCTTTTGTCAAACGGCACAATCGAAATCAATGCTCAAACGCCCAACCTAAAAGCGCAAAGAAACTTTTTCAAAAAACTCAAGAAAATGTGCGGGAAAACTTTTGAAGGCGCGACTGAATTTCCGACCAATGCAGACCACGCGCTGGTCGGCAAAAAACTTTTGATGAAGATTGGAACTTGCACCAACACGGAAATTCGCATTCCGTTTTGGGTCGGCGAAGACAAATCGAGAACCTGGATTATAACGCTCAACGACAAAGAATTGCTGTTCAAACACGACCATCGCCACGCGGACGGCACGCCCGACAAAATCACGAATTACGGCGGTTTTGCAGCCGACGATGGCACAAAATTGACACAGAAATTTCCCGCCGACGCTGACACGGCGAAACTTATTCCCGAAGCCGCAACAAATGTCTGGACGCTTCAGACAGACGAACGGAAAAAGCGATTTATGTATCAATTGGAACGCGACGGCAAGCTTCGTTATCGAGCCTTTTTCAAATTAAAGGCTGTGTCGGAATAATAAGAAAATAAGCAAGCAAAAAGGCATCTCAATCGAAATGCCTTTTTTGAGTGCAATCATTTCCGAAAGTTAGAATGTAAATGATCTAGCGCAAATGCAAAAAGTGGGACTAAGAAATAGTCCCACTCAAAAATAATCAATATCTCTCAGGTTTATAATCTAGAAGGTAAATCTAGCTCCAAACTGAGCAGTAAATGGTCTTCCGATTGGCGGACCAAAACCCGGACCATAAAGGGAAGTCGGCTGTAAAAATGTTTGAGCGTTCTTCGCAACGCTCAGACCGAGTCTTGCGTTAGAACCGAATGCAAGATTTTCCGTATTGAATAAGTTGAAGAAATCCGCATTTAAACTAAGTCTGAAACGCTCGCCGAAACTGAAGATTTTTGATACGCGCAAATCCACATTAAAGAATCTGTGGCTGCGTTCCTCAAATTCCGTGCCGTTAAAAACAAATCCTGAGCGCAACGAATTTACCGGTGCTTGTCGGCAGCCAAGCGGATTTAATGCTTGAAGCGCCGCCAAATTTCCCCGAACGGCGAATGCCGCCGCCGGATCAACTCCTTCGCAAAGACGGTCAAGATCAGTACGTCCGTCACCGTCTATATCAAAACCGGTATTAGCTGAAAAAGGACGAGGTGAACCGTATTGCAGAATCGGCGATAATTGGAAACCATACGGAAGTCCGATCACACCGCTCAGAACGATTCTATGTCTCTCATCTATTCTGGTCGGTCCGAATTCGTTCTCGGCAAATTGATTTTCCGGGGCAATGGCAATCGCGTTACCCGAATAAGATGCTGTCGGTTGACCGCCCCAAGATCTTGAGCTAGCCAAAACATAACTTGCATTAAACAGTATGTTTGATTTTCGATATTTGAACGTCGTTGCCCAGCTATCAAATAATGAACGATTATTTGTCGAAAACATATTAATCTGGCTCAAACGGTTAAGTCCCAAACCTGCGGCTTGGAAAGCCGGATCAAGAAGGCGCGTGCTGACTCCTCGAGGGCAAGTAGCCGCATATGCGGCGTTGCTGGTCTGTAACGCGCCGGGGTAAGCCGGATTACATGTTCTTTGAATCGTCGGATTAATATTCAAAAATCTCGGTTCGTGCAATCCGAGCGTATGAACAACATCGCTCGATATTGACATAGTACTCGAAATTTGGTGTTGAAAGCCTAACGAAAATTTTTGAACATAAGGCTCTGTCGCGTCCGGGTCATTGATACGCCCGATAGCGCCCGGAGTCAAAACGCCGAAATTAAAATTGGCGGGAACGGCGGGTAACTGATCTGTACCGTATCTAAAAGCGGTTGCCTCGTCCCCAAGGATCCCAGGCAAATCCAAGTCTCGGCTGAAACTCCGTCCAGCTCGGCGTAGTTCTTCGCAGTTTATCTTGATCTTCCGTTAACGCTCTGGCTAAAGGATGATTTAACTGAGAAAGAAGAAGAATCGTTCGATTTTGATCTTGGCGGGGAAGATTACCGATGTTTGCGTCCCAACGAAGACCGAGATTCAGAGTTAAATTAGGCGTTACTTTCCAATCATCCTGAGCGTAAAAAGCCAACTGATCGATTGTTTGCAAGTGAGAGCTGGCGCCATCGGAGTATTGGAGCGACTGAAGAAGTCCCGGAGTGGCGAATCCCAAGGGAAGCGCGCGAATCTGTGTCGGGCTTTGGTTGAAAGTGAGCGAATATCCTCGCGTTCCGAAGTAAAAATAGCCGTCAAGCTTCGTGTGAATGTAGTTTACGCCGAACTTCATCGTATGGTCGCCGGAGATTAGATTAAAATCATCACGAAACTGATATTTGCGCTCTAAAGTTGCCTGCGGAGTATTGGCGTTTTGACCGATTGTGATTCCACCGGGAAAATTAAGCGTCAAACCTTCTGCATTCGGCAAAATTTCATTCTTGAAATCTTGAAAATGAAAGATAAAAGTGTTGAGGGCGTTCGATGAAACGTTGTATGTGTGATTTCCGACAAAGCTGTGAAGTCTGTTGATAGCCGAATTCCCGCCGGAAAGATCGGTTCTGGCAGGATTTCCGACCTGATCGTTCGGCGAATCGCTTCCCTGGTAGGAGTATCGAACGAACAAGTTTTGGGCATCGTTGAGCCTGTGATCCACCTTTGCCGTCAGTAATGTATCATCGTAGGGCTGGGGAATAACAGTTGGTCCCGCTCTTAGTCACCACGTTGACTATTCCGCCGACCGAGCGTCCTTGATCAGCCGTCCATTTATGTTGAAGAACCTGAAATTCCTGGATTGATTCGTAGGAAAAGTTTTGCAGAAGACTTCCGACCACATTATCTTTATTGTCGCCGCCGTCAACATTAACGTTAACCTGGCGTCCGTCGCCGCCGCTAAAGGCAATGTTACCGACGCGCGTTTTTGTCGGGTCGAAATTACCTACCGGACGGGCTTCCGGCGCAATCACCGAAAGACCGGCAAACGTGCGGTTCAAAAGCGGCAGGTTTTCGATTTCCTTCGGAGTAATTGATGTGTCAATATCGGAACGGGTGGTTTCGACAAGCTGCTGATCGGCTGTAACATTGACGGTTTCAGCTACGCTGCCCGGTCTTAGCTCAAAGTTCAAAGTTTGAGTCGTTCCGACATTCAGTTCTAAGTCTTCGAGCAAGGCTCTGCTAAAACTTTGCGCCTCGACCGTCGCGCTGTATCTTCCGGGAGTAAGTGTCGTCAAAGTATATGAGCCTTCGCTGTCGGTAACAATAGTACGGACTTGTCCGGTTCCTTTATCGGTTACACGCACGGTTGCGTTCGGAACGACGTTGCCCGCGCTGTCAATAACGCGCCCAGTAATCGAAGCCGTCGAGGTTTGGGCGGCGGCTGTAAAAACAAACAAAATCATTAAAGCAACGACTGAAATCGTTGTTTGAATAAAACTTTTTAACGCTCTACACATGGCAGAAGCCTCCTTTTATTTTATCTTAAATTGTAATTTAACAGAATTTGATGCCTAGGTTTTGCTCTTAGTCGGATTGCAAATTGCCTTTGCTTATATTTAAGGTGAATACCGACTGAATGAAATAAGGCATTATTTCATATGCAAATAATATTCCAAAAATGAATCGGAAATGATTGCCTTAGCCTGTATGAAAATATAAATAGTTTTCGGTCAGTTGTAAATGATAAATAGTTCAAAAACTTGAATAAAAACAAAATTTTGAATAAACGGCTGTTTCAAATTGCTGATGAGGGGGAGTATTAGAACTCTATACAGCGAATGTGCAGAGAATTTGCTATTAATTAGATTTTTCGTCTGTAAGTTTTTCAATTAATCGGAAGTGCTTGCTAACTTTCTCTGCTTTTCAAAATGGTCGAAAATCTGAGTTGCCGCTTTTGCGCCGACGAAAGGTTTTAGTTCTTCAATCGAAGCCTTGGCGATTCTTTCTATCGAGCCGAAGTTTCTGAGGAGTTTCATCTTACGCTTCTCTGCGACGCCTTCAATCGCGGTTAGTTCGGATGTAAAGTCTCGCGTTTCGCGGCGCTTGCGGTGGAATTCGATTGCCGTCTTGTGCGTTAAGTCGCGGATTTGCTGGACGAGGCGAAACGCGGGGACGCCCATTTCAAAATAAATCGGTTTATCTTCGTAGCCGAAGCGCAGAAGGTGTGAGATTTCGTTGTGGCGGCGCGGCGGTTTGACGAGTCCGACAATCGTTATCGCTTCCAAATCGAGCGAAGCAAGCGCGGCGGCGGCGGCGTTTATCTGTCCTTTGCCGCCGTCAATAAAAATCAGTTGCGGCAGAGGTTTTTCTTCGTTCAGAAGTCGTTTGTAGCGGCGAAAAACGGCTTCGTTCATCGAAGCGTAATCGTCCGCGCCTTCGACTGTTCTAATGATGAAACGGCGAAATTCGGCGCGGTTCGGTTTGCCGTTTTCAAATACGACGATTCCCGCGACGTTTTCCGAACCGGAGATGTTTGAAATATCGAAACTTTCGATGCGTTCGGGGAAATGCGGAAGTTCGAGAATCTCCTGCAACGCGCCCAAGACTTTTTCGCTTTCCGGCTGTAGAATTCTGAATCTTTGTTCAAACGCAATTTTCGCGTTGTTTTCGACCAGCGAAATCATCTCGCGCTTTTGCCCGCGTTTCGGGTCGAAGATTCTCACGCGCCGCCCGCGTCTTTCGGTCAAAGCCTTTTCCAAAGTCTCGCGGTCTTCAAAGTCATTCGGAACGTGAATTTCGAGCGGCACATAATCGGTCGAATAATACTGCGCCAGAACTTCGCCGAAAAATTCCGAAGCGTTGAAGTTTTCCGCGTCCAAATCTTCCCAGAAAAATTCGCGCCGCCCGACGATTTTGCCTTCGCGCATCGTAAAAAGCTGAAGCGCAAGCCGCACGCCTTCTTGATAAAAACCCAAAATATCAACATCGCGTTCGGCGGTCATCGCCATTTTTTGCTGTTCGGCAAGCGCGACGACAGTTTTTCGTAAATCCCGGAATTTGGCGGCGAGTTCGTAGTTGCCGTTTTCGGAAAAATGCCACATTCTTTTTTCTAAATCGTCAGCGAGTTCTTTGTTTTTGCCTTCGAGCAAGAGTTTTACGTCGCTCGTCGCCTGCGCGTATTCGTCGGGTTTGCACAATTCTTTGACGCACGGCGCGAGACATCTTTTCAAATGATATTCGAGACAGGGACGCGGCAGTTTTCCGTCAATTTCAATGTCGCACGTTCGCATTTGAAACGTGCGATTTATCAAATCCAAAGTTTTTCTGGCTAAAGAAGCGGGCAAAAAAGGTCCGTAATATGATGCGCCGTCACGTAGAATTTTTCTCGTGATAACGACTTTCGGAAACGGCTCATTCGTCATTTTCAAGTGCGGATATTGCTTGTCATCTTTGAGTAAAACATTGAAACGCGGCTTGTGTTTTTTGATAAGATTCGATTCTAAAACGAGAGCTTCAACTTCATTGTCAACAACGATAAACTCAAAATCAGTAATGCGTTTTACCAATTCGCGCGTTTTGCGGTCGTGTCCGCGTCCCGATTGAAAATACGAGCGAACGCGATTTTTTAAGTTTTTCGCCTTTCCGACATAGATGATTTTGCCGTCCGAGTTTTTGTGAAGATAAACGCCGGGCGAAAGAGGCAGATTTTTGAGTTTTTCGTCTAAAGTCATACTTTAAAATTTAACGCTGGAGGCGCGAAGACGCAAAGACGCGAAGTGTCTAATATAAAACAAAAGTGCAAAATTATTTTTCATTCTTCATTTTTTATTCTTCTACCCTCCTGTAACTTTGCGTTTATCGAGCCTTTGCGTAAAAATTTTTCTTTTAGATGAAAACGATTTTAACAACATCGCCAGCCGAAGCCGCCGAGTTTATCAAGCGCGGCGGAATTGTCGCTTTTCCGACAGAAACGGTTTACGGATTAGGTGCAAATGTTTTCGACGAAAAAGCGATTAAGAAAATTTTTCAGGCAAAGCAAAGACCGAACGATAATCCGCTAATTGCTCACGTCGGAAATATCGAACAAATTAAACTACTCGTTTCTAAAATTAACGAAACAGCGCAAAAATTTACCGAAGCGTTTTTTCCCGCGCCTTTAACTTTGGTTTTACAGAAAGCAAAAAATGTTCCGCTTATCGCAACTGCAAATCTTGAAACCATCGGCGTCAGAATGCCAAAAAACGAATTGGCTTTAGAATTTTTGAAAAACTGCGAAACACCGATTGTCGCGCCTTCGGCAAATATTTCGGGTAAGCCAAGCCCAACGACTTGGCAAGCCGTTTTTGAAGATTTAAACCAAAGAATTGACTGCATTTTGCAGGGCGAAGCAACCGAAGTCGGACTCGAATCAACGGTTTTAGATTGCACGACGGAAACTCCGTTTGTTCTGCGCACAGGTGCGGTAACGCTTGAGCAATTACAAAAAATCGAGCCAAAAACAAGGCTTTATAAAATCTCTGAAATGGAAACGCCAAAAAGTCCGGGTTTGAAGCATCGTCATTATTCTCCGCAAGCAAAAGTCATTTTAGTGAGTTCAAAGTTCAATTTTCAATGTTCAAAGTCACAGGCGTTCATTGGCTTGAAAAAACCTGATTCTGATTTTGAAATGATAAAAATTTGTCAATCAGTCGAAGAGTATGCGCATTCGATTTTTGATTTTTTTCGCCGCTGCGACCACGAAAACATTGAAACAATTTACTGCGAAAAGGTGGCTGAAAAAGGAATCGGATTGGCTTTGATGGACAGATTAAAACGCGCCGCGGCGAGTTAAATTTTCGGTTTTATCAAAACAATTGTTGTTTCTCCGTTTTCGCCTAAAACTCTGGCTTCGACCGATTCGCTTTCGGTTACGTTTTCGAGAGCGTGCGTCGGAACAAGCACTAAAATCTGCGACAAATTTTCGTGTTTGAGTTCCTTTACCAACTCGGAAAAATCGTCATAACGCTTTAGCTTTCCGTCGCCGTCGCGGACGAGTCTTTTTGCCGCGTAAAATTCCGCATTATGCGAGACAACGTAAAGATTGACGACTTTTTCGTTTGCATAACCGTTCGCGTCAGCCGTTTCGATTAAATTTTTCACAGAATCTTGTTGGGCGTATCGCGGCACAATGAATTGCAAAAGAAAAACCACGCCGCCAAAAAAGAGAAATGCGAGAAACTGTAAAGCAAATTTTCGCGGCGGTGATTTTTGAACAACTTTGCAAACGCTCTGCGCGGTCAAAATCAGCGCTGCTGGCAAAGCAGGCAAGATATAGCCAGGAAGTTTCGAGCCGGAGAGACTAAAAAAGACGAGCGGAACAATTAGCCAAGACAAAGCAAAAGTGGTAAGTGATAGGTGATAAGTGTTTAGTTTTTTATTTTTCTCTGTGTTCTCTGTGTTTCTGTAGTGAAAAATTTCTTTGATAAAATCCCAAATTGAAGCCAGAAAAAACGGCAGCCACGGCAATGTCATCAGGGGTAAAACCATCCAGAAAAACCAGAACGGCTGAGCATGCTGATATTTATCCGATGAGAAACGCTGGAAATGATGTTGAATAAAAAACTCATCAATGAATGTCCAGCCGTGCCGCAGATACATTGGCACATACCAAACAGAAGCAGTCAGCAAACTTAAAATTGTTCCCCAAAACAAACTGAACGCAAAAGTTTTATTCAGCATTTTTCGGCGCAAAAGATAATAAAAAGCGACAATGGCAAAAGGAAAAACAATTCCGACCAAGCCTTTGGCAAGCAGCGCGATGCCGATGAAAAAGTAAAAAGTAAAAAGTGGCAAGTGGTAAGTGATAAATGATTTTTTACTTGATTGGTCAAAGATAAAAAATGCGACGAGTGATGCTGTAATCGGAAAGGTCAAAACAATATCGAAACTTGCGCCGCGCGAAAAAACGATTAATCCAATTGAAGAAGCCGCGATTAACGCCATCCAATTTGCAAAATTGGTCTTTGGTCTTTGGTCTTTGGTCTTTGTGGTTTTATCTTCTCCGAGTCTCTGTGTCTCTGTGGTGAAAAATTTGCCTAAAATCCACAAACTGAAAATAGTTAAAAGTCCGAAAACAACCGAGCCGAAACGCGCCGCAAATTCCGAAACGCCAAAAAGTTTGTAAGAAACAATTTGCAGCCAGTAAAGAAGCGCCGGTTTTTCAAACCAATTCGCGCCGCCGAGTGTCGGTGTAACGAAATCGTTTTTCTGAAACATTTCGCGCGCCACCTGCGAATATCGCGGCTCATCTGGTCCGAGTAGCGGAATGTTTAGCCCGAAAAAATAGACTGCGACAATGACAAACGTAAATATAATCCAAATTATTCGGTTGCGGATTTTCGGTCTTTGGTTTTCATCTTTTGTTATTTCTTGCATCTTGACGGAAAATGTAAAGTATTACCGAAAATTTCGATACGTTCAAATTATGGAGCAAATCCAAAATGCAAAATCTAAAGTCCAAACTCTAAAGACCGCAGTTATCGGTGTTGGAAGTCTCGGACGACATCACGCCCGCAACTACGCAGAACTAGCGCGTGAAGGGAAAATTGAATTTGTCGGTGTTTGCGATGCTAATGAAGATACGGCGCGACAAATTGCACAAGAACAAGATTGTGAATTCATCAGTGATTGGCATGATTTTTTGGATAAAGTTGATGCGGTTTCGATTGTAACGCCGACCGAAACGCACTGCAAAATCGCCTGCGCGTTTTTGGAAAAAGGCGTTCACACTTTAGTTGAAAAACCGATTGCGAGAACTTTGGAAGAAGCCGATTTGATGATAAAAACTGCCGAAAAATCTGGCGCTAAACTGATGGTCGGACATCTCGAAAGATTCAATCCGGCGATGGTTGCGCTGCGCCCGCACGTGACCAAACCGTTTTATTTTGAGATTCACCGCGTTTCGCCTTTTCCAAATCGTTCGCTCGATGTTGACGTAGTTCTGGACGTGATGATTCACGATTTGGACACGATTCAATGGTTGGTTGGTGAAGACGTTGCTGTTTCGGCAATTCACGCCGTCGGCATTCCGGTTATTTCCGACAAGATCGATGCGGCAAACGCCCGCATCGAATTTGAAAACGGCGCGGTTGCCAACATCACGGCTTCGCGCATCGGCACGGAAAAAATTCGCAAAACTCGTTTTTATCAAACAAACAGTTACGTAGTTTTGGATTATGCGACAAAGTTTGCCTCAATAACTTCACTTGTGCCGAATGCAGTTCATCCGCTTCTGGGAATTAGCATTAATCGTTTGGAAACGATTGATGTCGAACCGCTTCGAGCCGAAATCAACGCATTTATTGATTCAGCTTCCCAGGATGAAGCTCCGCCGGTTACAGCGCAAGACGGCAGACGCGCATTGAGTTTGGCATTAGGCGTTTTGGAAAAAATTGACGCACATGCAAAGAAAGTTTTCCATACATGAAATCAGAAGAAATTTCCGCATTTTTACAGGAACGAATTGACGCGGAAGATTTTCCGTCAGCGGTTTATCTGGTTGCGGAAAAAGGCGAAATTGTTTTGCAGGATGCGCTCGGTTTTGCAGTTGTTGAGCCGGAAAAAACAGAAGCAAAAATTGATACAATTTACGATTTGGCGAGTTTAACAAAACCGCTTGTAACGGGCTTTCTATGTGCGAAATTAAGCGTGCAAAAAGAAATTAATCTCGCTGACAAAATTTCAAAATACTTTTCCGAATTTGATAAAAACGAAAAGAGTCAAATTACGGTTGAAAACTTATTAACGCACACTTCGGGTTTTATCGCGTGGCAGCCTTTTTATTTAATAGCAAACTCCGAATCTGAAATTCTGAATTTGATTGCAGCCGAGCCACTCGAAAATCCGCCGAACGCGAAAGTTGTTTACAGCGATTTGAATTTTATAGTTTTAGGACTTTTGCTTGAAAAAATTCGCGGAGAAAGTTTAGACGAAATCGCGCGAAAGGAAATTTTTTCGCCTTTGAAATTAGAAAAAACCTATTTCAATCCACCGCCGGAATTAAAAAAACAAATTGCCGCGAGCGAGAATGACAACGGTTTTGAAGCGAATCTGGCGAAAGAAAAAGACTTTGATTTGAAAAATTCTCAAATCTGCGATCCGCAATCCGCAATCCGCAATCGAACCGTTTGGGGCGAAGTTCACGACGGAAATGCTTGGTTTATGAATGGCGTTTCGGGTCACGCGGGACTTTTCTCGAATGCTTTTGAAGTATTCAAAATCGCGCAGCAGTTGTTACCAAATCAAACAAAACTTCTCAAATCCGAAACCTGCAAATTATTCTGCACAAATTTCACGAAAGGTTTGAATGAGGCGCGTTCGATTGCTTTTCAACTTGCCGAGACAAAAGATTCGACCGCCGGCGAAGCGTTATCAAAAGACAGTTTCGGGCATCTCGGTTTTACGGGAACAAGCCTTTGGATTGAACCGGAAACGGAAAGGATTTTTATACTTTTAACCAATCGAACTCACGCCCGCAAATTGCCATTTGCGAATATCAATCCGACACGCCGAAAGTTTCACGAACTCGCAGCGAAGATTTTGGACAAAAGGAAATAAAATGCGAATGACGTTTTCCTTAATGCCTTGGGCATCTCCAATCACAAATTTTTAATCTTAAAAAATATATTCCCCAAAAATAAATTTTTCGATTGGAGAATCAAAAATTATGAAAAGGATTTTAATTGTTTTAGTGTGTCTGAATTTTTTTGGTATTTCGGCTTTCGCTCAATCGGGGCGCACATCTCGCCCGCGTGTTGTGACGGCTCCAACGACTTCAACAACGCAAACCGATTCTTCAAATCAAAACTCCAATAAGCGCCCGCCTGTTTTAATTGGCGATAAAAAATCAACCGGTCAGACAAATACTTCAACAAACCCATCAGATGATCTGGGAGAAGTTGACGACGAAATTATTCGCGTCGAAACAAATCTCGTAACGATTCCCGTTTCCGTTCTTGACCGCGACGGCAGATTTATTTCCGGTTTGCTGAAAAAGGATTTTCAAATTTTCGAGAACGGCGTCGAGCAACAGATAGATAGTTTTGCCTCGGTCGAACAGCCGTTTACCGTTATTCTTCTTCTTGATGTCAGCCCTTCAACTCAATACCAAATTAATGAGATTCAAGACGCGGCGATTGCCTTTGTTGACCAGTTGCGGCGCGACGATAAGGTTATGGTTATTGCGTTTGATCAAAAAGTTCAAATTTTAAGTCCGGCAACTAACAATCGCGCCGTTTTGCGCAATGCCATTCTTAGAGCGGATTTTGGCGAGGGAACAAGCCTGTATGATACGGTTGATTATGTAATCAGGCAGCAACTGCGTCAGATTGAAGGGCGCAAAGCGGTCGTGCTTTTCACGGACGGCGTTGACACGACCAGCCGTCGTGCCAATTATCAAACTACCGTGAAAGAAGCCGAAGAAGTTGACGCGCTTTTTTATCCGATTCGCTATGATACTTACGACTCAATGGCGGGCAACAGCGGCGGAACGAGTTATCCATCGTCCCGGCGGAGGAGCGGCAATGTTGGAATCGGAGACCTGATCGGAATCATTTTAGGCGGCAATGTTCAAATGGGCGGCGGCGGCGGCGTTGCCGGTTCAAGCCGCGCCGAATACGAGATGGGACGCAGATATTTGGAAGACCTTGCCAGAAATAGCGGCGGGAGGACTTTTGAAGGCAGCACGATTTCCAACCTGGACGCGGCATTCTCTGGCATCGCCGAGGAATTACGCCGTCAATACTCGCTTAGGTATTATCCAGAAGCTGTCGGGCAAAAAGGCGAGCGCAGGCAAATTCGCGTGCGCGTGAAACGTCCTAATCTGGTTGTGCGGGCGAAGAACAGCTACATCGTCGGTCAAAACGAAAGCAAAGTTGCAGGAAAATAATAATGGCGGAAAGTTATTTTTCATTTCCATAATTGCTCTTTATTTACAAAGCGAGATTTTAGCTTTGCTTGTCAGTTTGAAGCAGTTTTGTTATCTTCAAACATAGGAGAAATATAATTTATTCGAGGAAAATAAGACAATGAGTACAGCAACAGAATCATCAGCCGCGACCGCCGGATTACGCGGCGTGGTTGCCGCCCAAAGCTCAATCGGCGATGTCAACGGCGAACAGGGAGTTTTGATTTACCAAGGCTATGACATTCACGATTTGGCGGAAAAATCCACGTTTGAAGAAACCGTTTTTCTGCTTTGGAACGGACGACTTCCGAAACGAGATGAACTCGAAGATTTGAAAAAACAGTTTCAGGCAAACTACGACGCGCCCGCTGAAGTTTTGGAAATGATGAAGCACCTTCCGAAAGACGCAAATCCGATGGACATTCTTCGGACAACCGTGTCGGCTCTCGGGTTTTATGACAAGGAAGGACACGGCACAGACCGCGAACTCGCCGGACCTCTGCACGGCGGCGCGAATACGAATGTAATGAAAACTCTGCTCGAAATCGGCTCGCCTGACAAGATTGAGTCGTGGCTTGATGAAACTCTGGCGGCAAAGCGAAAAGTAATGGGTATCGGACACGCCGTTTATAAAACTGAAGACCCGCGTGCGACTTGGCTCAGAAAATTCTCAAAACAAATGAGCGAGAAAAAAGGTGAAGCAAAATGGTTCGAGATGTCTCAAAAAATCGAACGACTGATGCTCGAAAGAAAAGGTATGTATCCGAATGTTGATTTTTATTCGGCTTCTACCTATTACCTGATGAATATCCCGCTTGACCAATATACGCCGATTTTTGCCGTTAGCCGCATCTCGGGCTGGACAGGTCATATTTTAGAGCAATACGGTAACAACAAACTTATTCGTCCGCGTGCCGAATACATCGGCGAGCGTGATTTGAAATATACTGCGATTGACGAAAGATAAAAATCAAACGTCAGCGCGTCAGAAAGTGCAGAAACTAACGTAAGAAAAAGGCAAAGGGGAAATTAACTCTTTGCCTTTTTTATTTTTTGTAACAAAACGCAAGTTTTAATGTATAATTCGTAAAATCTTTTCAAAAAAATCAATTAGAGGAGTTTGGCAAAATGAGAGAAATGTTTTATGTTCTAACATTTGTATTTATAGTTATTGTCATCGGCAATGTCGTAATTGTCGCTCAAACCGAAATGAAACCGCCCGTTGCAAAAAAGGAAACCAAAGTTACAAAGATTCACGGCTACGAATTGAAAGACGATTACTTTTGGCTGCGCGATAAGAAAAACCCGCAAGTTATCAAATATCTCGAAGCCGAAAATGAATATACAAACGCGGCGATGAAACCGCACACGCCGTTTGCGGATAATCTTTATAAAGAAATGCTCGGACGCATCAAGCAGACTGATTTGAGCGTGCCTTATAAGCTCGGCGATTTTTGGTATTACACGAAAACCGAAGAAGGCAAGCAGTATCCGATGTATTTTCGCAGCAAAAAGCGCAACGGCGACGATGAAAAACTCCTTCTTGACCTGAACGAAATGGCGAAGGGCTTTAAGTATTTTGCCATCGGCTCTTTCGACATTAGTGATGATGGAAATCTGCTGGCTTTTTCTACCGACACGACAGGTTATCGTCAATACACTTTGCAAATTAAAGATTTGCGAACAGGAAAAATTTTGCCGAATCGAATCGAGCGGGTAACTTCGGTCGAATGGGCAAGCGATAATAAAACTCTTTTTGTCGTGCAGGAAAACGATGTAACAAAGCGTTCAGACAAATTTTTTCGCCACGATTTCGCGGCAAACAAAACCGATTTGGTTTATGAAGAAAAAGATGTGCTTTTCAATCTCGGCGTAACTCGTTCACGCGACAAAAAAATGCTTTTTTTAACGTCTCATGCCAAAACGATGCGTGAAACTCGCTATCTTCCTGCAGAAATGCCGATGAGCGAATGGAAAGTTGTCTTGCCGCGTCAAGAAGGGCACGAATACGCCGTTGATCATTACAACAGTGAGTTTTACATTACAACCAACAAAAACGCGGAAAACTTTCGCGTTGTTCGCGCTCCGATAAATGACGCTAGCGAAAAAAATTGGAAGGATTTTATCGCACACAATCCGGCAATAAAAATTGACGGCGTTGAATTTTTTAACGGTTACGCGGTTGTTTCCGAAGTTGAGAACGGGCTTGAATATCTGCGCGTGATGGATTTGAAAAAGAATAAATCAGAGCGCATCGCCACGCCGGAAAATGTTTATACAATGAATGTTTCGGTTAATCCCGAATTTGACACGCCGGTTGTTCGTTACGAATACGCTTCGATGATTACGCCGAATTCGACTTATGAATACAATTTCAAAACCAAGAAAAGCGACCTTTTGAAGCAACAGGAAATTCCGAGCGGTTACGATAAAGCGAAATACGAAACACAGAGACTTTGGGCTGTCGCGCGAGACGGCGTGAAAGTTCCGATTTCACTGATAATGAAAAAGGGAACAAAACTGGACGGCTCTGCGCCGATGCTTCTTTATGCATACGGTTCGTATGGTTATTCTATGACGCCGAATTTTTCGACGGCGCGTTTAAGTCTGGTTGACCGCGGAATGATTTACGCCATCGCGCACATTCGCGGCGGTTCTGAACTCGGCGAAAAATGGCGGCAAGAAGGCAGGATGTTAAAGAAATTAAATACTTTTTATGATTTTATTGACTCTGCCGACTGGCTCATCAAAAACAAATATACTTCGCCCGATCGGCTTGTAATTCAAGGCGGCAGCGCGGGCGGAATGCTGATGGGCGGCGTCGTTAATATGGCTCCGCAGCTTTTCAAAGCGGCAATCGTCCAAGTTCCGTTTGTTGATGTGATGAACACAATGCTTGACGATACTTTGCCTTTGACGACCGAAGAATGGATTGAATGGGGAAATCCGAACGAGAAAGCGGCGTTTGATTATATGATTAAGTATTCGCCATACGATAACGTCAAACGGCAGAATTATCCGAATATGCTGATTGAAACTTCGCTCAACGACAGTCAGGTTCCGTTCTGGGAAGGCGCAAAATTCGCCGCAAAACTTCGCGCGATGAAAACTGATAAAAACACGATTCTTTTAAAGACGAATATGGGCGCCGGACACGGCGGCTCAAGCGGACGTTACGACCGTCTGAAAGAAATCGCGTTTGAATACGCTTACGCGTTGAGCCAGGTCGGAATTACAAAGTAAAAAATTAAGAGTAGATGAGAATTAAAGTTTAATTATAAATAGTTCTAAACGGTAAGTGCTAAGTGGTTAGTGAAAAGCAAAAACTTACCACTTAGCACTTACAACTTACCACTCAGAAAAATTATGTTTGAACAGTTTACACTCGGAATTGAAGAAGAATTTCAAATTGTTGATCCGCAAACGCGCGAGCTAAAGTCGCACGTTTCGGAAATTTTGGACGAAGGCAGATTGCTTCTCGGCGAAAAGATAAAACCTGAAATGATTCAATCAATGATTGAAGTCGGAACGGGCATTTGCGCCAACATCGAAGAAGCGCGTGAGGATATTACAAAACTACGCTGCATTATTTCCTGGCTAGCACGCAAAAAGGGAATGGAAATCGTCGCTGCTTCGACGCATCCGTTTTCCAAATGGTCAGAACAGGAAATTTTCGATGACGAGCGCTATCAATTTCTCGTCGAAGAACTACAAATGGTTGCGCGTTCACTGCTTATTTTCGGTCTTCACGTTCACGTCGGCATCAAGGATTTAGACCGCCGTGTGCATATTATGAATGCGGCGCGATATTTTCTGCCCCACGTTCTGGCATTAACCACTTCCAGCCCTTTCTGGCTTGGTCATCATACCGGTTTGAAGTCATATCGCTCGGAGGTTTTCAAAAAATTTCCGCGTACCGATATTCCCGACCATTTCGATTCCTACGCCACCTACCAGCAATATGTTAATTTACTCATCAGTATGAATTGCATTGACAACGCGAAAAAGATTTACTGGGATTTGCGCCCGCATCCGTTTTTTCCGACCATCGAGTTTCGCGTGTGCGACATCCCGACGCGGGTTGACGATACGGTTGCCGTTGCCGCGCTTTTCCAAGCCATCGTTGCTAAATTAAATTTGCTGATGGATAAAAATTTAAGTTTTCGTCTCTACCATCGAAGACTTATTCAGGAAAATAAATGGCGGGCAGTGCGTTGGGGATTACAAGGCAAAATGCTTGATTTGGGAAAGCAGAAAGAAGTACCGGCGGTTGATTTAATACGTGAATTGATGGATTTTGTAGATGAAGTTTTAGACGATTTAGGGTCGCGCAAAGAAGTTGAACACATTCACACAATTATCGAGCGCGGAACTTCCGCCGACGAACAATTGAAAGTATGGGAAGAAAACAATCAAGACTTTAAACCGGTCGTTGATATGCTGATAAAAAACACGATGGAAAATGTACCGGAAAAATGTTTTGATTAAACTTCAACCGCGCAATTGACGCGGCGCGAAACTGCGTAGAAGCGCATTAAAGTTTAACGGACAATGTGATAACAAAGTCGCTGTTTCGCCCTCACGTCCATTGAATTGTTAGCCCTCGTCCAGCTTACACACGCCTTTTTCAATGTCAATTTTGTAGCGTTCATCATTGAAGTCAACTACCTCAATCCAATCTTCGCACAAAGAAAATCCGCCCGTAAAAATATCTTTGCCGCTCGCCTCCCAAGCAATTTAGCCCGAATACGAAAGCCGCGCAATGTCGCACTCGCCGTGAGAAATATAACATTTGTGTTTAGACGAATGATAAACGCCAAAGCACGTTGCCCAGTCAGATTTGGTGCGCCACTCAACGTCAAGTTTTGGCAAACTCAAACAGCAAGCGAAGTGTCCAACCGCAACTAAAAGTTTCTCGCCGTGAATTAAAGCGGAATTTTCGTGAACGCCGCTTGCGCCGCCGCCAGCCAGCAAAACGCAAGAATAAGATTCACCATTTCGACAATTCACGACAACTCTGTGTTTAGAAGAAATGTAATCTTCTTCCTCGTCAAGAAACAACTGTTTGTCAAAAGTAAATTTGTTATCGGCTGAGTTTGGAATGTAGCTGGATTCATCACGAATCACAATCTCGTAATTTTCAGTTTCCAAATTCAGGCTATTTCGCCACATAAAAGCAGAGGGCTAACGGTTGAGATGACGTGGAGCGAAACCGCCACGCGCAAGCTAAAGTTTAGCGGACAACGCGATAACAAAGTAGATACTGTCTTGACAGTCAAGCAGAAAAAGCTAAACTCGCGTCAAAAGCTCGTTTGTGCTTGAGAACTCCGAAAGCGATGTGCAGTAGTTTTCTCATCGCCGCACAAACTA
>JAIVJJ010000277.1 GCA_020200095.1 Acidobacteriota bacterium
ATAATAGCCAATTCTTTATTTGTAAAGTTACCGGCTTATATTTCGGATGCAGCCAATTTTCTTGGCTGCAAAGCCGTCAACTCTAAATCGTTTTCGACCATTTCTTTTACTAATTCGTCAAATGTATATTGAGGCTGCCAATTCAAAATTTCTCGAGCTTTTGTCGAATCACCGACAAGCATATCAACTTCGGCAGGACGATAATGTTTTCCATCAATTACAACGTAATCCCGATAATTAAGGTCAACCTGTGCAAAAGCTAATTCGCAAAACTCCCTAACCGAATGGGTTTCTCCGGTTGCCACAACGAAATCTTCGGGTTCGGGTTGCTGGAGCATGGCGTGCATAGCGCGAACATAATCGGCGGCGTGCCCCCAGTCGCGTTTGGCTTCGAGATTACCTAAACGTAGTTCCGAGGCAAGTCCAAATTTAATGCGGGCGACAGTGCTTGTAATTTTGCGCGTTACAAATTCAAATCCGCGTCGTGGTCCTTCGTGGTTAAAGAGAAGACCGCTGCAACAAAACATATTATATGCCTCCCGATAATTTCTCGTTAGATCGAAGCCTGCAACTTTGCTAATGCCATAAGGACTACGGGGATGAAAAGGAGTTGTTTCTCGTTGTGGTATCTCCTTTACTTTACCAAACATCTCGCTCGTTCCGGCAAAATAAAAGCGGCATTCAGGGCGCAATTCACGAATTGCCGCTAAAATATAATGAGTGCCGTTGATATTTGTGTTCATAGTCGAAAAACCATCGGCAAAACTTTCGGCAACGAAACTTTGCGCCGCGAGGTGGTAACATTCATCGAAATTATGCTGGCTAAAAATATGAAAAATGCTTGGATAGCTTTCCAAACTTGCTGGATGGAGCGTTATTTTTTCAAGTAAATGGCTAATTCGTGTGAATCTGCGCTGCGGATCTTCCAATGCCACCCGGCGCACTAAACCATGAACTTCATAACCTAAATCGAGGAGATACTCTGCCAAATAGCTGCCATCCTGTCCGGTTATGCCGGTAATTAAAGCCTTCTTATTCATTGTGATATTTTTGTTATTTACTTCTTAAAAACAATTTGATAAGTAAAACTGACCTTTCAATAAGTTTTTGTTGTGAAGATACATTTTCCGATAAAATTTATACCTGCATATTGTTAAATAATCGGAAATTCTTATCTATTGACAAAAGCAAGATACAATAGCAATCCAATTATTTATTTCAAGACTCCGTAAAGAATTTATAAATTCTCGTTTTCGAGTGCGTTCTTAAGCATTGTTATAGAAATTGCTGTTGTGCCTATTTGTTCTACAACCAGACCTGCCGAGATATTCGCAATGTGTGCCGCTTCACAAAAATCTGCTCCCGATGCCAATGCAACTGCTAAACTTGCTATAACGGTGTCGCCCGCCCCGGTTACATCATAAACTTGGCGAGCGTGCGAGTTAAAGTGAACGATTTCTTTATTTTTCTGAAATAAACTCATTCCCTTTTCTCCCTGCGTAATCAAAAGAGCCTCGACCGATAAATTCTCCAACAAAGCGCTCCCTGATTTTTCAACAAAGTCTCGTTCCGTTTCGTCTAAATTACATGCTTCAGCTGCTTCTCTCTGATTTGGCTTTAAAAGAGTTGCGCCTATGTATTTTGAATAATTTTTTCCTTTCGGGTCAACCACAATAATTTTATTTTTTTTCTTTGTTGTTATTATCAGACGCTTCAATAAATTGTCTGTTAAAACTCCTTTAGCATAATCTGAAATTATGACGATTTCCGCCTTTTCTAACAAAGTTAAAATTTTTTCCCAAACCTTTTGTTCTTCGTCTTGATTCAAAACTTTTTTAGTTTCTTGGTCAATGCGAACGACTTGTTGACTATGAGCAATAACGCGAGTTTTTATCGTAGTCTGTCGAGTTGAGATTTTTACTAGAAAATCCGCACTAACTTTTGATTTGTTCAATATTGCGGGAAATAATTTTGCTTCTTCGTCCTCGCCGATAACACCGACCAGTAACGGCTCTGCCCCAAGTCCGGCAATATTGGCAGCGACATTTGCAGCGCCGCCGGCAACTAAACTCATATTTTGTAAATTCACAACTGGCACAGGCGCTTCCGGTGAAATGCGGCTGACATTTCCCCACCAAAAACGGTCTAGCATCACGTCGCCGACTACCAAAACTTTTACTTTTGAGAAGTTTTCTAAAATCTTCATTCCCGTTTTAGTCAGCTTTTTTTATTGTTTATTATATTTGGCATCAATAATCTCACACCAGATATGCGCAATCGTTATATGCCCTTCTTGAATTCGGGCAGTGCGCGTAGCGGGAATTTTAAGACACTCATCACTCAAAGAAGCTAATTTTTTGCCGTTTGCGCCCGTCATTCCAAGTGTTTTACAACCGACTTGCCGCGCCGTCATCACGGCTGATATGACATTGGGCGAATTTCCGCTCGTGCTGATGGCAATTAGCAAATCACCTTTTTGTCCGAGAGCTTCGATTTGTCTGGAAAAAACCCTTTCAAAATTGTAATCGTTTGTTAAAGCGGTTAAAGCTGAAGTATCTGTAGTTAAGGCAATTGCCGGTAATGCTTTTCTTTCCATTTCAAAGCGTCCGACAAACTCCGCCGCAATATGTTGCGCGTCCGCCGCGCTTCCGCCGTTACCGCAAATTAAAATTTTATTTCCGCTCGCTAATGTTTCAAAAATAAATTCGGCGGCGCGTTCAATTTTTTCAATATCCTTTTCTAAAAGACTTTGAAAAATATTTATATGACTGCGTAAAGAATTTTCAATCAAGCCGGTCGAATCATTTTTGTTATTCGTTTTTTTTTCTTTCTCAATTTTATTGCCTTTTATTTTCTCTGCAATACTGCTTGACGAGTTTTTCCGGCGTCGGTTCATCAAAGACGAAAACATCGTCAACATACCTGATTCCTTTCAAAATTTGAGTTCTGTCATTTTGATTCAAATAAGGCTTTGTTTCGCCTTTGATTGCTCTTACGGATTGGTCGCTATTTATTCCGACAATCAATTTTGTTCCCAACTCGCGTGCGCGTCGCAGCAAATCAATATGGCCGGGATGAATTATATCGAAACAACCGTTTGTAAAAACTACGACTTCCATTTGATTTAATGTCTCAAAGAATAACCTTTGCGGCAAAATAATTTAGGATTTGAAGAGAGGATTCATCAGATATGTTTTCTCATTTGAGACTTGAATAGTTTTTATGGCTTTCGGTTGAAAAAACCAGATAAGCACAATTCCGACTACCGAAATAAATCCGTATTTAATCATATAAGGAATAATCGTTCCGTAAAAACCTTCATACGAAACGCTGGTCAAAAGCATATAAAAAAGGGTCGTTCGCCAAAATGAAAATTTTTGGTTCTCTATCAAAGAAACATAAATTATTCGCAGAATAAAACCTAATAACATCATTCCCAAGGGAACTCCTACGGGTCCAAAATTCCGTAACAAATCACCCATCGGCGTTATCGCAAATGAATTTTCGCTGTAGTTAAAATAAAGATCGGCGTATTTACGCGGTTCAGAACCGACGGGTTTGTCTTTCCAAAGTGGTCGCGGAATAAAAAAGTAAATACTGTCGATTAAAATATTATTTTTAAGACCGTAGCTTTCTTCAAAAGGTTCTAGCTTTTCATAATTTGAAACAACTACTGCAACTGAACTTACGCCTTCAATGCGCTCGGTTAAAGCTGAAATTCCCTCACTTAAATTATCCGTTAAATCCTGGTCAAGTAATTTATCAAAGGTTTGACCGATATTTTCCGTGTATTCTTCAATACCTATGCGCGCTTCCGTCTGTTTTACATTACGAAAAGTCGTTCCGTAAATCATGCCGATAACTATCGCCAAAACCAGCAGACACGCGCCAAATACTCGATGTCTAATTTCAATTCGCCTGCCGGAAAGTATAAAAGCGCAGGCAATCAAAATAAAAAGCTGAAATAAACTTCCTCGATTTCCCTGAAAAGCCGATTTAGTTAAAGATGTTGCCAAAATTAATACGATAATCAAAACGTGGGTTATATTATAAGTTTTGTTCCTAAAAACACTTAACCACAGCAAAAAACTAGCTTCAAGCCATAACAATGTCAATAAAAATATCAACCCGTCATACGCGCCGATAGCATCAACCTTTTGATAGCCCAGAATTCCCAAACCGAAAGCGATAATGCTGTTGCCGATACCGATGAACAAAAGCAAAATACCCGGAAAATATATGTTCTGCGGCTTCCAATCCCATACCGGCAGCCGAGTGTTTACTTTGTCAGCAATTTTTTTTCCGTAAGGCAGAAAAAATCCGATTGTTAAACCGCCGTATCCTAAAATTATATACACGAAGGTGAGCGGCAGATTATATCTTTCATCTTCTACAAAGGTTAAATAAAAAGGCTGTGAAAGTCCGGCGGCTAAAAGCAACCCGCCAACAAAAAAAGCCGGAATAAAATATGACCAGGCAGCAAAAACTAGCGGATGAAAAAAGTTAAAACGACCTTTGTAAATTAAATAAACATTCGGGGCTGCAATGACGATTCCCAATAAAACGACCCACGGCATCAGATACATCTGTTTAAACGGATTAATTGTGTCGTCAAATATGATAAGAAATGAAAAACCGCTTAATAAAATTAAAGCGCCGATTATCAAAACCGGGAGCAGCAGAGCCGTGTCTCTGTTTCGAAGAAAAGCAGGTTTGAATTTTGACTTGTGCATTTTCTTAAAATTAGCAATCTAAATATCTATTAATAATGAACATCAATTTATAATAGTTAATTTCGCCAGCCTATCTTGGTATTTACCTTTCGGGACGCATAGTACATTTTTAATTTTTTTCAGCAGAAATTTGCTTTCATCAATTGCGTAAAATTCATAATCTCTCTTTTCGGCGATAAATTCAATAATATCGTTCGGAAGATAACCAAATCCTTCTGTTGTGCCCAGAGCCATTTCAATCACAAAAATGGGCGGAACAATTTGATTAAATAACCTTTTAGCTCCTTTCAGCATTAACAATTCAGCGCCTTCAATATCTATCTTGACAAAATTTATTTCTCCAATGTTATTTGCTTCTAGGAATGTATCCAAGATTATCATTCTTGTCGGCGAAATTTTATAACTTCTATTTACAAAGGAAGCGAGCGAAGCGTGTCCTTCGGTAAAGCCATCAAAAATGTGCATTTCTGCTTCTTTTTCCGAATCACCCAATGCCAAATTATAAAGATAAATATTATCAAATGCAGAATTTAATTTTACATTCTTTTCCAAAAGCGAGAAGGCTTTCGGTACTGGTTCAAAAGCATAGACAGTTCCCTCTTCACGAACAAGTTTTTGCAAAAGCGTTGTATACCAACCGATGTTTGCGCCGACGTCTAAACAGACATCGCCGCGTTGGACAACTTTACTAATAACGTCAGTCACCGCTCGTTCATATTCACCTAGAAAATAAACTGTTTGGTAATAATGCGGCGCTGGGTTACAAATTAATTTGCGCCCGTCTTTAGTTGTGGTTAGAATTTCCTGCGGAATTTCATCTGCTAGATTTGTCGCTAATGAAGCGAGGCGATATTTACCTTTTCGCAAAGGCGAGTAAAAAGTATAAACCCGCGTCGCTTCTTGAATAAAATTCCATTTCTTTTTCATAAACAAAAACAAAATCAATCTTTGTTCAATTTGCACACAGCAATAACGCCGTCGCTTAATTGCGGAGAAATTTTAACGCAAACATCGTTCATAAAATTGTAAACCCGGCGATTAAATTGACGATGATCCCTTCCGAGATCATAGAATAAAAATTTTTCGACATTTAGTTTTTCTCTCTGCAAAATTAAATTCAAAGTTTTGTAAGAATAATAGGCAACATGGTCTGGATGCACCGGTTCATTTTCGCCGCCTTTTCCCCGAAGACTATAAATGATGAATCGCAGAGCGCAGTAGGCGTTAACAGTCGTAATGACAAGTTTTGTTTCATTGTTCATAAAACGTTTGATACCGCGCAGGAAAAGTCCTGGATTAGAGAGATGTTCTATCATTTCTCCGGCGATTATCACGTCAAAGTTTTCATTCAAATCAACTTCTTCCAATTTTTCCAAATCGGCACGATACAGATTTGTTCCGCCTGAATCTCTCAAAACATCAATTCCCTTCTGGTCAAAATCAAATCCGTATAACTCCCCGGCGACCTTTTCCAATTCAAAATGCAGCAACATTTTGTTTTCAATCATTTGCTTTGTGAAAGGAAAATCCGTGCAGCCGAGATGAAGCACTTTTTTGCCGCTGCACATTTTTTTTATGAAATCTACTCTTTGAACGAGGTCGAATTTTTTATTCATTAGGAGTTTATCGGCTGAGGATAGCTTTTATTAAAAGTTTGTCTTCTTCCGTGACAAATTGCAAAGCCAGCAAAGCCGAACAATAACAAATTCCGCCGCAGAGGACAGATATAAAAAGCGCCGCCCAATTAATTGTGAAATTTGAAATTATAGTTTTTTGAACTGCCGCCGAAACCAGCGAAGCTATAGTCAAAACACTTACTAATTTGAGCCAGAATCTTGTTTGAACTTGATTGAAAATCCATTTTTCGACGTAAAAAATTGAAAAAAACATCGTTCCGAAACCGGCTAATCTTCCAAATGCAGCACCTAGACTACCGTAATTTTGTGTTAGCCAAATTATAAAAAAGACATTTATTATTAAGCATATCACAAATATAAAAGTGTTATAGGAAGGGTAACCTAAACCTTCCGTCATATTCCATGAAACAATCTGGATCGCTAATAGACTAAAAGTAATTGTGTGCGTTATTAGAAGTAAGGTTGATTTTTCAGAAAAATCCGCGCCCATCCAGAGATATAAAAACTCGCCGCTCACGACGATAAAAGTTGAAGCAATAAAAAACACAAAAAAACATACCGTTTTAGTCGCTCTTCTGTATAACCGGAGAAGTTTTTCGTTATTGTCTTTCAACTCGCTGACAAGCGGGAAAATCACTTGCGTGAAACTTGCGATAAATGTGTGAATGTTAAATGTGAGCGTCATCGTAACTACGTAAAAGGTAAAGTTTTCCGCGCCGAACTTTTCGGTTATCCAACTTCGTTCAAAAAGCATAAGCAGATTTGCCAGAATTTGATAGGCGACGATGCCAGAACTGTATTTTAAGACTAATTTTAAGGCATCGCGCTTTGGTTTCAAATTACTATTAAATTCGGGCAAAAGTTTTTTGGCGCTAATAGCAAATAAAATAAACGTTAGAAAAGTCGTCACAAAATTCCAGATTAAAAGACTCAAAAGTCCATATCCGTAAATTACTAAAAATATATTGCCTAAAAGCGTGGCGACATTATTAAAATTAAAGATGTTTGAATAAACGTCGAAGCGATGAATGCCCTGCAAAATCGCGCTGAAGGTTTGACCGAGTAGAAAAAAGAACAAAACAGAAGCAGCGATGTAAAGAGCGATTACTATATTAGTTTGCTCTTCGCCCTGCGCATGAAAGATAGTTTCCGCTATCTGGTTTGCCGAAAGACAAATTATCGAAACTCCGAACAAACCTAGCACAATATTTATATAAAATGTAGCGACTATTATTTCGCTTATTTTTGCTGCTTCGTTTGTCGAACGATATTCGGCGATGTATTTGGTTACGGCGCGGCTGAAATTAAGAATAAATGTATAGCTTATAAAACTTAAAACAAGCGCGTAAATTCCGTAATCTTTGTTGCCTAGTTTTTTGACGATTAAAGGCGTGGCAACGAAACCGAGTGCGAATGGCAAAACCCACGTCGAAAATCCGTATAAAACATTTCGCGAAATGCTTTTACTAGTTTCCGATTGTTTTACGTTTTCCATAACTAGCTTTACTCATCGCGAAATGAGTCCTGGTATGCTTTAACGGCAATTTTAGCGACAACTCTCTCATCAAAATTTTCTAAAACAAACTCGCGCCCATTTTTCGATAACTTGTCTCTTAAAACATTGTCGTTTTTCAACTGTAAAATGGCATTTACTAAAGCACTGCTGTCGTCCGGTTCAATTAACAAGCCTGTTTCGAGATGTTTTATAGCTTCCGGTATGGCATTAATATTAGTTGAAATGGTCGGAATGCCGAGCGCCATCGCTTCTATTATTGAAATCGGCAAGCCTTCCAAATAGCTCGGTAAAGCAAAAACATCAGCCATTTTAAGCAGCTTGAATAAATCAACGTGTTCTTTTCCGACTTGCTCCCCCGTTAAGAAAATGAAGTTTTCTCCAAGCCCGTAACCGTTTGCTTTTTCTAATTCTTCGATGCTCGGTCTCGAATTTGAAATCCACACAAAAGCCATATCTTTATTGTCTTTTAATAATTTTCGCGCGGCTTCCAAAAATATCCAGCGACCTTTTCTGTCAATAAATTGCCCGACACAAAAAACCAGAAATTTATCTGTCGGCAAATTATATTTTTGTGCAAATTCGGTTTTGTTAGTTTTGTCTTTTAATGCTTCCTCTATTTCTTGCGGGTTTATATTGGCGTAAATAACCTTGATTTTTTCAAAAAATTTTAGCGGCACAAGCGGCTTTACACTTTCCTTTGTGTCGTAATTAGCGGTAAACAAATTAAAGTTTTTCACGCGCGCGAGAATTCCAAATTTTATCTGCCACGATAAAAAACGCCATTTCGGAACAGGCGGAAGCGAATTGTGCATTGTTGCAAAAACTTTTGTTTTTGAGCAAAGCCATAACAAAGCACAGAGTGATTGCCAAGGCGCTAGTTCAGTGTGAATTATACTGTTTTTAAAATCAAAATTCTTAAGAAATTTCAATAAAACAAACTCGCAGCGCAGTTTATTCCAGTGTCTTTCCAATTTTCTTTTCAAAGTCAGCGCGGGTTTTGCATCAGTATGCGCATCAAAAAATTTATACGGTACTTGTAGATTATCTAAAAATGTGAGCAATTGGGGATTTGAACCAATGGGCATAATCGCGCAGACTTCGCCTTTTTTTTTCGCCTCTTTCATCAAACCAAAAAAAAGAATCTGAGCGCCGCCCCATTCTAAATAATTCCAAAGATAATAAAATTTATTTGGCGAAAAATTTTCTGTATTTTCTTTTATTTGAGGCTTCAAGTATTTGATGAATTGTCATTCTTAGACAATTAAACTGGATTTTTGATTTAAGCTTGTAAATTTTTGTTTTTTAATACGTTTGGAAGTTTTCAATCTTCTACTATAGATTCGGCAAACACGACAGCCATATCCTTTTCTTCTTTACAGATTGCTTGTGAATTATTTTTAATTTTCTGTTTTGCTAAGCGAACAAAAAAAATGATAAAAGCCGTTAATCCGCTAAATCTGTTTGGCGCTCCATCAATATAAGCGTAAAATCGCCGCCGTAGATTTTGTGTATGCCTGAGATTAAATACGAGCGAATCTACCTTTTGCCTGAATGTCATCAGTGAAACTCTTTGGGGAATTGTGTTAGGTTGGCAAAATACTCTCGCTCGCGGATCAATTAAAAGACGCCAGCCTTTTTTTTTTAAACGCGGCGTATATTCGGCGTCGCCAAAATTCGGATAACGTCTGGAATTCATCAAACCTTCTTCATGAATTGCCTTTACGGGAACTAAAACGCAATTTCCGACGATAATTTCTACTTCCCAAGGCTTTTTCGGAATAGTCCAAACAGTTTGATTTTCCCAAAATTGCCAACCGCCCGCCCAAGTATTCCAAACCGGCGCGACTTGAAAAAGCTTATGCGGCATATCCCACAAAAGCAGAAGCGACCCGACAACTGAGTGCGGATATTTTTCCGCCGTATCTACCATGTATCTTAGAAAATCAGAATCAAAAACTTGGTCGTCGTTTATCATCAAAACGTAATCGGGGTTGTGTTTTAAGGCGGCGCGAATGCCAACATTGGTACCTTCGGAGAACCATAGATTTCCGTCACCTTTAATGATTTCGACATCAGAAAATTCTCTTTCGATTGCCTCCGAAGTTCCATCGGTCGAGCCATCATCAACAATAACAGCATGAATTTCCAAACCATCTGTGTTTAGGCGCGATAAACTTCGTAGGCACTGCAAAGTAATATCACGCCGATTATGAACCGGCGTGATAATCTCTACTCTTATTTTTTTTTCACTCATTTACCACTCGTCTGAAAAGTTTCTTTCGCCGTTCCGCCCCACAATTCCTTTAAGCGTTTTGTGTTCTCTTGGTCATCATCACCATAGCCGAAAGCAATGTATTTGATTTTTGATTGTTCATCTAATTTGTCTTGCAAAATTCGCCAAAAATCCACCACCAAAATTTCAGAGCGTTCGTTTTTGAAACTCTCAACTGTCAATTCTTTGAAAGCCGGGTCGGGTGTCGTAATCAAAACCGCCTCGGCTTGTTTCAAACATTCTTCGATTGAATCAAGCACGACGATTTGACCGTGTAATTCGTTTAAAGCCATTTCCCCGGCTAGCGGGTCGAAGCCCACGACCCTCGCGCCTGCCCTCGATAATGCCTGTGCGATGAAAAGTGCTTGCGATTCTTCAGTTACGTGCGAGAATGGTTTGTAGGAAAGACCGAGAACGGCAACCGTCGCGTTTTCTCGAATCATCGGGCGAAGGCGCTCGACGACTTTAGCAGCGACAGCGCGATTCATCGAATCAGTCGTTTCTGCAAGTTTTGCATCAACACCCAATTCTTTGGCGATAAAAGTGAGGGCAACATTATCGCGTGGAAAACAGGGTCCGCCGTAACCGAGCGCCCCAGTCAAGTATTTCCGTCCGATGCGGCTGTCCATTCCGAGCGCGTTTGTTACAACATCAACATTTCCGTTCGGCAGTTTCTCGCATATTTCCGCCAGCATATTGGCAAAAGTAATTTTTGTGGTAACAAAAGTATTTACTGAAATTTTCGTCAGCTCAGCATTTTCCAAACTCATCCGTGCAGACGGAGCGCCGTTGACCATCACCCGCGAATAAATTTCTTCCAATTGACTTCCCGCTCGTTCGTCCAATTCGCCAATCAGCGTAAAATCTGGATTGAGAAAGTTTTGAATAATACTGCCCAAGGCAATAAATTCAGGGCTATAACAAACGCCGAAATCTCTTCCGGCTTTTTTGCCCGATTCTTTTTCGAGAATCGGAATCAATGCCTCGCGCGTCGAGCCAGGCAGAACCGTACTTGTCAAAACGACATTGTGATAACTGTTTTTCTTAGACAAAGCCCTGCCGATTTCCTTAAAAGCCCACGCCGCATATTGCAGCGAAAATGCACCACGTTCGTCACTCGGTGTCGGCACGATAACAAATGAAATGTCGGAGTTTAAAACGGCTTCTTCGTGGCTTGTAGTCGCTTTTATTCGTTCTTTGTTGGCAGAAATCGTTTCGTCCAAGTTTGTTTCTTGAACGGGCGCTTTGCCTTGATTGACCAATTCAATCGAGCGTTGATTTACGTCAACGCCGATGACTTCGAATCCGCGACTAGCGAGTGCCGCCGCCATACTCGCGCCTAATTTTCCTAAACCGATAACAGAAATTTTTTGTGTCATTTATAATAGGTTTTCCCTTTATTTAGCTTTGGCTGTTACGCACAAATGCCAGCCGATATTTTTTTCCAATTTCCGAAAAACACTCTCCGGCAATATTCGCCAATACCATTCTTTAACATACTCGTATTTTACATATTCGGAAATGCGATACGGAAAAATGTGTTCAACGTAATTTTCCTCGTTTTCAAAATCTTCGCCGATTAAATCTTTGACCGTGCTTTTCGTGTAAGAATACGTAACGGGACAACCCGTCTGCGCTTCCGAATGCTTGGCAATAATTTCATCGAGTTTCCAAAATTTTCCTTTTTCCTGCATCAACATCCAAAACACTTTCCACGAATAGCGATAATAAACCATCAATTTCAGAGTGCTTCCGCTGCGTACAAAATTCTGTCGTATTTGTTCAATAATTTTTTCTGGATGCGGCGAATGATGAATTACGCCGAAAGAATAAACTAAATCGTATTTTTGCGAAGGAATAAAATCGGAAAGTTTTTCAGCGTTTGCTTCGTAAAATTCTATATGGTCAGATAAATCAAAAACTTCCGCTCTTTTTTTTGCGAGATTGAGCGATTCACTCGATAAATCAACGGCGGTAACATTTGCTCCGGCACGAGCAAAATTCATCGTATCCGTACCGATACCGCAACCGATTTCCAAAATCTTTTTGCCGCGCCATTTTTCAAACTCGGCAAATGCGGGAATATGCGGCTCGACCAAATACTTTCGCGCTTCAACTTGGTCAAAGTATTCTTTCGTGCCGATTTCGGCGGTTGAGTGTCGAATGTTGCACGGACGGCGATTCCAATAATCGCGCACTGATTGAATGGCAACGTCTGAAAATCCGGTCATATTTTGATTGTTATAATTTATGCGGCAGCAGTTTCGGTTTTATTTTGTATTTTTTCTTTGACTTGATTTTCAATCCAATCGTATGTTTTTTTCAATCCATCTTCCAAAGAAATTTTAGGCTCCCAGCCGAGAACCTCGCGTAATTTTGTATTATCGGAATTTCTGCCGCGAACGCCCATCGGACCATCAATATGTTTTTTCGTGACTTTAACATTGGCGATTTCTGCAATGATGTCGGCGAGTTGATTAATTGTTACTATTCGGTCTTGACCAAGATTGAGCGGTTCTGAAAAATCCGAGTGAATCAAGCGATGGATGCCTTCGACGCAATCGTCAACATAACAAAACGAACGGGTCTGTTCCCCGTCGCCCCAGATTTCTATTTCCTTTTTCCCGGTCAGTTTCACTTCGGCGATTTTGCGACACATCGCCGCCGGCGCTTTCTCGCGCCCGCCTTCCCAGCTGCCTTTCTCGCCGAAGATATTGTGAAAACGAACGGTGCGCGTCTCGATACCGTAATCATTACGATAATGCATACAAAGGATTTCGCTGATGAGCTTTTCCCAACCGTATGCATCCTGCGGCTGCGCCGGGTAAGCATCTTCTTCTTTTAGCGGTTTAACATCTGCTTCTTCCTGTAAATATTCGGGATAAATACAAGCTGAACTCGTATAAAGATATCGTTCGACGCCGTTTGTTTTAGCGGCATCGAGCGTATGGAGATTTATCAGAGAATTATTATAAAGAATTTGCGCGTTGTGATTTGAAATAAATCCCATTCCGCCCATATCAGCGGCTAAGGCGTAGACTTCCTGTATATTTCGCGTGGCTTGCAGACAATTATCCCAGCGCCGCAAATCTAAAAGTTCAAATTCATCGGCATCGGTTTTTGAAAATTCAGGCTCTTTAATATCTACCCCACGCACCCAATAACCTTTGTTTTTCAAATATGTTACTAGGTGGCTACCGATGAAACCTCCAGCGCCTGTTACTAATACCTTTGTTTGATTTTTTGCGATCATTTTTGTGAAAATTTTCTCCGAATTTTTTCTTTTTTGAATTGTAAATTCAAATATCGAACTCGTTTATTCGTCATCGTAATTGTAACTATCCCGATGATAATAGCTTTGGTAATAATAGTTGTTATCTTGCGACTTTAAATTAACATTGTTCAACACGACGCCGAGAATTTTTGCGCCGATGTCCTGAAGTAATTGACGTGAACGGCGAATAACCTGACGTGAACTTCTTCCTGCATTGACGACCAGAATTACTCCGTCAACCATCGAAGCAACTAAAACGCCGTCGGTAAAAGAAGCAATCGGAGGCGAATCAACAACGACGTGAGTAAAATGTTCCTGCAATATACTTAAAAGATTTGTCATCTGTTCAGAACCGATTAATTCCGCAGGATTTGGCGGAACTGGTCCGGAAGTCAATATGTTAAGGTTTGACGCCTCATCAAATTCTATAACTTCTGCAATATCTCTATCTATCAATTCATTCGATAAAAGCGTGCTTAATCCATCGGCGTTACTAATATTGAAAACTGAATGAATTCGCGGGCGACGCATATCGGCATCAATTATAAGAACTTTTGCGCCCGTCTGTGCCAAACTTATCGCTGTGTTTATTGCCGTCGTCGTTTTACCTTCCGAAGGCAGACTTGATGTGACTAGCAAAGATTTTGGAGCATGTCCGGCAGTAGAAAGCAAAATTGATGTTCTCAATTGACGATATGCTTCAGCTAGTGACGAACGGGAATCCATATGGATTAGCAATTCTGATTTTGACGCATCTTGTCCATCTTCGTTACCTCCGACTAACAAAAGCCGCCGTTTAGGTAGAGAATCAATTCTTGGAATAGCAGCCAGCGCCGGAAGTCCGAGGAAATTCTCAATTTCTTCTGTAGTGCGAATCGTATCGTCGAGATATTCAAGAAACAACGCTAAACCCATTCCGAAAAGCGTTGATAAAAACAGCGCCGCTAAAACAGTTGTCACACGGCTCGGCGCGATCGGCATATCCGGTGGAATAGCTATTTCGGCAACATTGATATTATTGTCCGTTCCGACTGCTTGTATATCATTCCCTTTTTGCTGTTTGGTTAGATCCTCTAAAAAGCCTTTTTTAGTTTCAATGTCCTGTTTTAACAGACCAATCATTACTCCTGATTGGTTTTGACCCTGTGCCTGATTATATTGTTCACTATACGCTGATTTAATTTGGTCTTCTTTCGCTTTCGCCGTAAGATATTTGGTTTTTAAATTATTAGCTAAATCGGTCGAAACCCGTTTGCGGAAAGAAGCTAAATCTGCTTCACTGCTTGCCGTTGCCTTTTTTATTTCATCCTGATGTGCTTTGATTTTGGCTTCAACTTCCGTTACTTCAAATGCAGTTGGCTGATATTCTTCGAGAAGTTGTTTATTTAATCCTGAAAGGCGGTCAAGCACAATTGTCTGTTCATTATCGGTTCTGAGAATTCCTGCTGTTTTGCTTAATTCAAATAATTTTACTTCGCCAGCTCTGATTTCCGATTGCAGATTGGCAATTCTTTCCTGCAAAAAATCATTTGTTTTTCGGCTTGTTCCCGTACGTTTTTCTTGATTTGTTTTGGTAAAAACCTCACCTATTCCATTAACTATCAACGCGGCAAGCTCCGGATTGGTATTTCTGTAAGTTAGTTCAATCCAGCGAGTATCTTTAACCGTAACGCGTGATTCGCGGACGGGTTCAATGCCCAAATTTTTCTTTATAATATCAACATATGGAGCTAACCGAATAGCTTCTGCTATTTCTTCTGATGAAGCCAAGTTCGTACTCGCCGAAACCGAAACTTCATCCACGCCCTTTTCGCGCTTTTTGCTGGTATCGCTGGCTAAACCAACCGCCCTAAGTACTGATTTCAAAGCGGAAACGGATTCTTCAGCTTTTGCTTTTTGAAATTCCTTATTGCTGTCCAGACTTAACTCTTTGACGACCCTTCGTAAAAGGCTTTCGCTATATAAAAGCTGAAGCTGCGTATTAAAATATGAAGGGTCTTGGGTTGAAACCGGAGCGCGGCGGTCGCTTGTCACCAACTCTTGATTAGGTTGTTCCTGATCAACCTGAATGACGGCTCTCGCCTGATAAATGTCTGGTTTGCGCGCTACATAAATTGCCGCTAAAGTTGTCAGTAAAACGGTAATTCCGATTACCAGCCAGAATCTTTTTCGAATAATCCGCCAATAATTAATTAATTGAAATTCATCAGGCTGATTAACGTCACCGTATGTGCCATAACC
>JAIVJJ010000407.1 GCA_020200095.1 Acidobacteriota bacterium
AAGTATGGTCGAGCGAAGTATGTTCTCCGGCTAAAAAAATACGACCTTCCGGAGAAATAAGATCTTTATGCAAAGCGGTGTGCTGACCCGGATTGAACCAAGCAAAAGCACCGCTGCTCCACTTGAAAGTATCCCAGCTCCACATTTTTGTGCTTTCTATCAAGTTTCTGTCTTTAGAGACTGAGTCGTGAAGCTGCGAGAGACACTTAACCACTATGTCTTGAGCGTCCTCTTGAGAGAGAGCAGCTATCCGACGCGCTGGTTGCCCCCAGGTGTAAGAAGCGAGCATTACCGACCTTGATTCGGTTATTTTGTGGTCTTTGTTTGCGGCGTTATCCGAGGGATAGTATGTAAATCCCGTAGGCAGGTCCGTCGAAGATCCTCCACCATAAATCTGATCATGCTGTTCCCAAAAACGGTATTTAGCGACGGCTAGAACTTTAGTCGAAGAGTCATAATTGATTTGACGAATTGCTTGATTCTTCGCGCCCGAAAATGAAGGAGCAATTTCAATCCGCGAGAGGACAGGCAGAGGAACCGTACACAGCAAAAAATCGCCCTCCTCTGTTTCAAAGCCGTTTTTATTACTTTCGCGGTAAATGGCTTTAACTTTATTAGCCGTCAAGTCCTGCTCAATTCTGACGACCTCGCAGCCGTTACGCGGTTTATATTTAAGATTTTCGGCAAACGCCGTCGCCAGCCGGTCGGTCCCGCCTACTATCTCGTCAAAGTCGCTAATCCAAACAGCTTTTAGTTCTTCTCGCAAAACTTCCGTCGCCGCATTCGGCAAAGAAGTTTCCACTCCCCACGTTGCAGTTAGATACTCGATGGCTTCTTCGCTCAATCCGGCGGCTTCCAATAATTGTTGAAGCGAGCGTTGATCCAAAGCCCGGATGTTAGTCGTGTCCAACAAGTCGGAATTAAGATCGTCAAGTTCCGGTTTAATCAACGCTTCCAGCACGTTGATAACGCCTTTTTGCCAGAGCTGACCGAGATTCAACGCCTGTTCCCCGACTGTTAGATTAAAGACTTTTTTTAATAGCTCTTCATCTTTCATCCGAACTCTATTACCTCGAACTAAATAGAAAGCGTCTTCGTTGGATTGAACGAATTTTCTTAATTTGAGTTTAAACAAGCTAATGTAATAGCGAGTTATGGAGTGATTCTTGGGGACTCTCATCGCGAGCAAAGTGTAAGAATGCCCGAGTTGCTGCAATTCGTAGGCGGCGCAAAGACCGGCTAATCCGGCGCCGACTATTACAACGTGAAGCGGCTTGGGCGAAGTTCCTATAACTCTTAACGAGTCAAGGGGCTGAATCCTGCTCGCAGTCTTGGCTTCAGCGCGAGCCGCTGACTCCCGGCTTATAAACGGAATTAAATCGGGGTCATAAATACTTCTCCGAATCATAAATTACTCCTCGCACGTATTGTTTATAGCTTTTTATCGGGATTGAAATAAGTATCTTAGTGAATTTAAGGTTCTGGCTTATTCCCTTTCATTAACAGAATGAAACAAGTTTCTGCGCGAATATTATTCGCCGGCTTCGCTTCTAATCGAGTCAACTGTGTTCCCGAAATTACTCGTGTTTTAAGCATTTATTAGTTAACGCACCAAAAAGGTCTTATAATTATACCCACTCAAGTATTTTTTTTAAAATTTTTTGCGTGTCGCTCAGCAGGTTAAAAGATGACGGAAATAAACGCTAAAAGCTTGCTGGCGAATCGTAGTGTATTGACGCCCACTTTACTTAATGACTTTTTATTCCGTTTTATTACAATCTGCTAAAAAAAGTTAAAAATTCGCAAAAATTAAAGATCCCAATTCAAAGTCATCCACGAGCTTAGCTGAACGTCCGTAGGGTAATTATCTTAAGCTATTATATGCTTCAGTCCCGGAATAATTTGCTGGTCAATCGCGACGTGAACCACTTGACCGCACCAAGCCGACAAGTCCCAAGTTTGCTTCAGCAGAAACGCGCGGGGGAGCATTGGCGGCTCAACGGTCAAACCGTGCCAAGCGTAACGCGCCATCAAAAAAACTTTGCGCGTGCAAATTCGAACGTTAACGTCCAATGTGTGATTGAATTTCTGCCGCATTGCTTTCGCTCATCTGTTTCCGCCGCGCCGCGCAATCCGCCGCCGGAGAATTTGTGTCAAGTTATGCCAATCCTCATTTTCCAACTGCTCGTTTCGTACAATCTCGAAAAACTCGCGCGCCTTCTCCGATTCGACCGTTGAACGAAGCTCTTCCGGCGTTCTCTCGGCTAACGATAGCAATTCGAGCGGATTGGAGTCCGTTTCTTTGGCAATCAAACGCAGAGTTTCTTCTGAGGGCGTGAAAGCCAATTTGCCCGTTTCGATTTTGCTGATATACGATTTGTCGACTCCGATAGCTTCGCCGAGCTGGGCTTGTGTCTGACCGCAATCTTTGCACAAACGTTTGATTGCCATGCCTAGCTCACGCAAATTATCCTTTTTATGAGTTTCCGAATTGCTCAAACTGATATCATTCGCAAAACTTGACTTGACTTCAAGTCAAGTTGTCGCACTAAAAAAATCGTCAACCTAAGCCAACGATTTTATTGAAAGCGTTGAACTGCGGCTATCAACTTAGACGGATCTCTATCTCCTATCGTTTCTGCCGAAATCCTCAAAAAGATAATCCTCCACCGACAACTCGCCCGGATCGGCGGACGGCTGTTCAAGCTCCTTGCGACAGTCGGTCATCGCCGCCACTGTGCTTTGGCCGATGCGCGTTGCGACTCCAACTAATTTAATGCTAATTTTATCAGCTATTTGCGCGGCGTAAAAGATTTCGCGCCCGTTTATTTTGATGTCTCCGACGACAAAGCCCGCTTCTGGCGGAACTTCATAGACGGCACGCACCGGAAATTCGTCTGTCCCGCGAACATAATGCCAAAACGATTTGGCATCAGAACCGTCCGGCGTTTGCCAACCGGCAACATTTAAATCGTTGAAATAAAGCCCAACCGGATTGGCAAGCGTCACGTCGGCTTTTTGTCTGGTCAAACTGTTGACCACCGCTCCAATATGCGGGTCGCTGTGACGCTCAAAACCGCCGTAAAGACCGCATCGAATTAATTCGTCTTCGTTGGTTAAAACTCTCCCGACAATTTCGCGCACCACGCTCGCGCCCGCCGCCAGTTCGATTTCCGCGCTGAGCGTGTTGTTGCGTTGAATCAGGTGCATCACGCCATTCACGGCTGAATCGTTCCACTGGTTGCGCGCAATATAAACTCCATTCGGCGCGAACAAATCTTCGAGCCGTACATCGGGACTGACAAACTCTTGATAAAGTTCAAGAGCTTTGTTCGGGGCGGTGTTCGCTAAAAACCTCCAATATTCGGGTCCTTCGCAAGTGAAAGTGACGCGAGTAATTTTATCGGTTTCCGGGTCACGCTCAACGCTCCATTCGCAATACTC
>JAIVJJ010000156.1 GCA_020200095.1 Acidobacteriota bacterium
AAGTAGCCTTGTTCCTTCAGCTTGAATGCTGATCGCGCGCCGCAGCTGAAGGCCATCGTTGGGCGCTTCGCGTTTCTTCCGGAAGATGCAAGCAGCGATCGATAATTTTGCCGTGAGTCATTACTGTAGAATCTGTCATCGTGAGCGAGCAAACGAGAGATTTTCTGGCAAAGGGCACACAGATCATGTCTGCAAGGAATGTAAGACGCTACCGAACGACGCGAGAAGACATGTTGAAGAGTTGGATGAGATTCTTGGGTTCTTGACGCAGTCCCACATTTCCGGCAAGAACATTGAACGTTTGAAGATTCTTGTCACGTCATCGGATCAAGAGGTAGCAAGTTTGGCAAGTGTGGTTCTAGAGATTGGAAAGATTCGCCCCTACAAAAAGAGACGCCTCCAGGTCTTGGCGAAGGAACATAAGGACTTGTTTACGCGGCTTGAAGAGTTAGAACTGTTGGAAGTCATGCAGCCGTACTAGTCGTAACGCGCGCCCAACAAAGCCTTGCAACTGACGGCGCGACAGCGTGGTTCTCAAGTAGTCTTATTCCTCGCCGATTGAATGCTGATCGCGCGCCGCAGCTGAAGGCCATCGTTGGATTCCTGTTGAGCGGTAAGGACTCATTATGATGTAGTTGAGAGTGATATGCGGTCTGCGTTGAGTGGAAAGATGATTTGAGTGGTTTAACCACGCGCCCGTTGGAAGTTGTTTGAGTGAGAGGTTAGTTGAGTCGCCCGCCGGCGCCGAGAAAGTCGACTCCTGAAGCAAACGAAAAGGGTCGGGATAGTCAGAGTGGTAATCGGCTGCCGGAATCCAACAAGCTGTTGCACCTGACGCCTCGACAGCATGGCTCTCAAGTAATTTCCTCACGTCGAGGATCGAATGCCTTTCGCTCGGCGCAGGTGAACAGCAACGTTAGCCGCTTCTTGGTAGAACGCTTTGCCGAATTTCGATACGATGAAAAGACTAGCATTATGAAAAGACATCTCTTCGGTATATTGTCGTTTTTCATTATTGCCTGTGCTGCTACTGTTTCCGCTTCGGCGCAGAGCGGGGCGATCGTGACCGATGAGCTTAATTCAGTTTCGCTTGAAGGGAATTTAGTTGGCGATTCGCCAAAGCGCAATGTTTTGGTATACCTACCGCCAGATTATGGTAAGCAAAAGAAAATGCGGTACCCGGTTGTCTACTTGCTGCATGGATTCGGTTTCAAAGGCAACAAATTTTGGGTTGACGAAAAAAGATTTAACGTTGAAACAATTAACAGATTAATCGCCGAAGGGAAAATCAATCCGATGATTGTTGTGATGCCCGACGGCAGCAATAAATTCGGAGGCAGTTATTACACTAACTCGATCGCAACAGGCAACTGGGAGGATTTTATCACGCGCGAATTGGTGAGCTACATAGACAAGAAATACCGCACCTTGCCAAACGCGGCGAGTCGAGGCATTGCCGGGCATTCGATGGGCGGTTATGGGGCAATAAAGCTGGCGATGAAACACCCGGACATTTACGGCGCGGTTTATGGAACGAGTTCCTGCTGCCTAAACATTTATCCCGGACAAAATCCAACCAATAAGGCATTGGAAGACGCAGCAGCCATCAAATCTTGGGAAGAGGCAAAGAAAGCAACCTTCTTAGTTCTCGTCGCTCGGGCATATGCCGCCGCATTCTCACCAAACCCGTCAAAGCCGCCGTTTTTCTCGGATTTCCCATTAAACAAAACTGGCGAGTCAAACACAACAGCCGAACACGCGCAAGCTCGTTGGTTGGCGAACATACCAAACTGGATGGTTGACCAATATCGAACAAACCTTTTGCAACTTCGCGCCATTGCCTTTGATGCTGGAACAAAGGAAGACCCGCCGATACTAAAGGGTAGCCGCGAATTTTCGGAAACTCTCAAGCGCAATCAAATCGAGCATTCATTTGAAGAGTTTGAAGGGGGTCATTTTGACAAGGTGACAGAACGTATTGAAACGAAATTACTGCCGTTATTTTCGCGCACACTAGTTTTTCAACCGTCGTCAAAAAAAGCGGTGGCAAATAACTCGAAGTAATTCCGGGAAAATAACGGCGCGGCTAACAAGCTGTTGCAGCGCGACGCCTCGATAGCTTCGTTCTCAAGATGCTTCCTTGCGATCAGGTTGGAGGCTGCTCGCTCGGCGCGGCTGAACAGCGGCGTTAGATTCCTTCTTGGGTAACACGACAGTTGAACAAGCCTCGGCTGCACAAGATTGAAGGGAGTTAAAAATGCGCCTTGCTCTATCTTCCATTATCATCTCAGTCCTGACATCTTTGGTGATTTCAGTCTTCGCGCAAGACGACAATCTTCCTGAATATGGCGATATTGATG
>JAIVJJ010000408.1 GCA_020200095.1 Acidobacteriota bacterium
GGTCAGCCGCACGATTTTCAGGAATCCGGTCTTTAATCTTTTTTACAAGGTCACCGTGCGGGTCAAGCAACGCGAACCCCAAGCCTTTCCGCACGTCATCGAGCATCAAGGACTCGAGCAAGGTTGATTTGCCGGTTCCGGTTTTTCCCAAAAGGTAAAGGTGCGCACGGCGGTCAAGACGTTTAATACCGAATGACTTTAACTGATTACGAAAGTTAGTTTGCGCGAAAACAGTTACATCCGTAGGCGACGAAATTTCAAATTGAGAAGTGTCTGTCGGCATTGATGCTTATTCAAATTTTAATTATGTTTTTCGATTCGATTTTTAGCGATTTTGACATATTTCGGGTTTAGCTCGATTCCAATGAACTTTCTTCCCGACTCTTTAGCAACTATGGCGGTCGTCCCGCTTCCCGTAAACGGGTCAAGCACTATCCCGCCTGCTGGACAGCCGGCTTTGATCGGCGTTTCAATCAATTTTGGCGGATACACAGCGAAATGCTGTCCTGAAAAGTTGACTGTCCCAATTGTCCAGACGCTGCGCTTATTTCTCCCCGTCTGAAGGACTTTACTGCGACTTCTTTCCATCGCTTTGCTGTTAACGGGTAGGTTCTTATCCGTGTTCCACCACTTATGAGGATTATCGGGATTAAAATAACGTTTTTTCAATCTTTCGGGATTTTTCGGCGACTCGAACTGCTGGTTGAAGAAATACTTGCTGCTTTTCGTAAAAAAGAACACTTTTTCAAAATTCATCGTGAAGCGGTCTTTCATACTTTGGGGGAGACAATTTGGCTTGTGCCAGATGATTTCATTTCTCAGAATCCAGCCCCTTTCGATCATACGAATGGCAAACCGGGCAGGTATTTGCAGCAAACATTTGGCATATCTGCCTTTGCTGTGGGTTAAACCCAGCGGACGCGCAGATTTATTATTATCCGTATTGTTGCGGTTTATCATCACGCCCGCTACACCGCTTCCGCCGTAGGAGTCGCCCACGACACTCCAGCACGTTCCCGAGTTTTTCAAAACTCGTTTCGCTTCATCAAAAATCTCAATCAGTTTTTCCAAGTATTCGGCGAACTCCCGCTCCAGACCGATTTGCCCCTTCACTCCGTAATCCCTGAGCGCGTAATATGGCGGACTGGTCACAACCGAGTCAACGCTTTCATCAGGAAGTTTTTTGAGAATTTTAAGCGCGTCACCACAGGTAACTTTGTTGATAAAAAATTCTACCGGTTTGCGCGAAATGCTCGCATCTCGATATTGACTAGATTTTTCTTTGCTGACTGAATTATTTGTCATTGACCTGCGAGCCGTTAAATAACTTCCATTTTTCAATACGGATTTTCGGAGCGTGTGTGGAATCCAAAACGGTAATGTAGCCTTTTTCGGAAAGACGTTTGAGATGCCGCTGAATCGTGCGAATCGGATAGCCTGTTTCTTGATTGATGGTCGGCAGCTGCTTGCGAACAATGCCGGTCGTCCGATTTGTGTAAGTCAGAAGGTACAGGTAGAGCCAGACAGCCGCTCCCATCGCTTTCCGGTGCTTGCTATGAGGGTCAATGACTAAGCCTTTCCACACGGGCGTCCACCAATTGCCTTTGATTTGTTTTGATCGAAAGAAGGATTTTAGGTTCAGATTGTTACTGGGGATTTTACGAAAGTTGAAATCGGACTGCCTCATTGCTCGTGTTTAAAAATTACGTTCATCACCAGCGTAACAACTTTGAAAATTTTGCGGCAGGGTGAAAATTTAGACGTTTGTGTAGAACAATTGAGAACAGTTATCCACACGCCAGCTTCTTATTTTAATTATTCTTTTATTAACTTTAGAGGTGCAGTTGAACGAGTGTAGAATTCCGCGCGGGTATAAGCGAAATGAGAAACGATAAATTGTCAAAACACGTCGTAACAGACGGAGAATACGCCATAATTGGGATTGAATTACGCCATTATTGGTACCAGGCTTTTTCTTTTGTTAAAAACAGTGGATAAGTCATAACGGCTTTTAATTGAAAACTAAATACGAAGATTAATGAGGCTGGTTTTCACAAAAATGGCATAACGAGAACCGCAAATCTTTCGTTATCACGTGTCAAAGCTGACGCGAGATTTTTTTGCGCTTGTGGGTTAGATTAACTTAATTAAGGACTTATTCGCTTCATCATACAAGTTCTCCAAGGTTGGTATCTCAGGCTCTGGAACTATCGGCTCCGGTGCTATATACGGAGTTGAAAGTCCGACGTTTCCTCCAAGCGGGTCGAGTTCGGCGGGCGAGCCTTCCGTGCCTTCCCAACTGATTGTCGAGCCGTCTGTCATTGTCGAACGATAGCTCATCGCAGAAGCATCCCACTGC
>JAIVJJ010000038.1 GCA_020200095.1 Acidobacteriota bacterium
CGGCAAGGTTACGTTTTCCAACCATCAAAACGAAAAAACGAGCCGTTATTTTTTAAATGTTTCGTCTTTCGGCTTGAGCGCGTCAATCAACGAACGAGTAAAGACGCAAAATGCGCTTGGTTGGCTGCCCAATGATGCGCTGCGCGGCAAAGCAAAATTCGCGCTTTCGACTTTGCAGGAAGTTTTGGAATCTGAGTTTACGACCGTGCGCGTTCAAATTGACGCGAGGGACGAAAAACTTTTGAATACGATAAACTTTTGCGTCGCCAACGCGCGCTATTTCGGCGGCGGAATGAAAATTGCGCCGGACGCGAAACTTGACGACGGTTTGTTCGATGTCATCAATATTGGCGACATCAAAACGGCAAAAATTATTTTTAATGCTTTCCGGCTTTATAGCGGCTCACTTCTGGATTTGTCGGAAGTCAAACACATTAATGCCGGACGCATCGAAGTTCGCGCAGCGAACGAAAAACAGGAAATTTATTTGGAAACCGATGGCGAACTGCCCGGAAAACTTCCCGCCGTTTATGAAATTGTCCCGCAGGCGTTGAAAATTCGAGTTCCAAAACAACGATTAAAATGAATTCAAATAACTCTTTTTGCCAATTAATCATTGACGCCGCCGAATCGCACCGCGATAAAATGGCAATGCAGGTTATCGGCGTTGAAGAAACGGAATATACTTACGCAGAAATGCTCGACGCCATTCGCAGCATTGCTTTTCGCCTTGAAAGGGAAGGCGTCCAGTTTGGCGAGCGCATCGCTTTAATCGGCGAAAATCATCCGCGTTGGGCGCTCGCTTATCTCGGAATGCTGTTTCGCGGCGCGGTTTGCGTTCCCGTTGACCCGCATGGTGAGATTGAAACCATCACGAACTTTATCGAAAACTCCGAAGCCAAAATGGCGTTTATCGGTGAGGATTTTATAAAAAATTTTCATCAGCTTGAAGAGCGTCTGGGCAGAAAGATTCCCGCCGTTGTTTTGCAGGACGTTGAATCGAGCAACGGCTTTCAAAGTTTCTCTGATTGGCAGCAAACGCCGCGAACGGAAGAATTTGATTCGCAGTCGCTCCCGGCGCAGCCTGACGATACGGCGGTTTTGATTTACACATCTGGAACAACTGGAACGCCAAAAGGCGTGCCGCTCACACACGGAAATATTTATTACGAAACGCAAGCCTGCCAGGACGTGGCGCGCGTTTCACAAAAGGAAGTAATTTTGAGCGTTCTTCCGCTGTTTCACGTTTTCGCGCAGGTCGCCAACCTTTGGGTCGGCGCCAGCTACGGCGCGAAGATTTGTTATGTTAAAGAACTTGCACCAGCCGAACTCGAACGCGCCTTTAAAACCGGAGAAATCACGATGCTGACGGGTGTTCCTCGTCTCTGGTATCTGTTTCACAAAAAGATTTTCGACGGCGTTACTGCACAGCCGAAGCCTGTGCAAATGCTTTTCAGACAGATGCTCAAAACCAACAGATTTTTGCGCGATAAATTTAAAATCAATCTCGGAAAAAAATTTTTCGGAAAAGTTCACGACGCTTTCGGCGGCAAGCTCGATATTACTATTTCCGCCGGCTCGCGCTTTGACGAAAAAATCGCGCTAGATTATCACGCACTTGGTTTTACGATGATTCAAGGTTACGGTTTGACGGAAACGTGCGGCGCGGTTTCGGCAACTAGATTTGAAGATAATGTTGTCGGTTCAGTCGGGAAAGCGGTTAATTATGCGGAAACAAAACTCGGCGAACTAAACGACGAAGGCGCGGGCGAAGTTTTAATTCAAGGCAAAATGGTTTTCGGCGGTTATTACAAAAACGAAGAAGCAACCCGACAAGCGTTCACAGAAGACGGTTGGTTTCGTTCGGGCGACTTGGGAAAATTTGACGAAAACGGAAATCTTTTCATCGTCGGGCGGCAAAAAGACGTGATTGTTTTACCGAACGGAAAAAACATTCACCCGGAAGATTTGGAGGTTCATTACGCAAAATCGCCTCTGATTGAAGAAATCTGCATTCTAGGCGTAAAAGACGAAAATTCAAATCTAGCGGGTGCGGAAAAACTCATCGCCGTTGCCGTGCCTGATTTTAATTATTTAAAACAAAATAACATCGCCAATTCGCGCGAAGCTATTCGTCACGATTTAGATGATGTCGGACGCTCGCTTCCCGAATATCAGCGTGTTCGTGATTACGTCGTGCGCGCCGAACCTCTGCCGCGTACGGCAACCAGGAAAATCAAACGCTTTCAACTACAAAAGGAAATCGAAGAAAACGGTTTTGATACAAAAAGCGCACCCGACAAAAAGCATTGGAAATTTACTAATGAAGATAATGCCATGCTTGAATCAAATGTTGGACAAGCATTGATAAAAGCCATTAAACAAAACACGAAAGATGTCGAAAAAATTCACCCGCAAATGTATCTCGAATTTGATTTGGGACTTGATTCGCTTTCGCGGGCAGAAGTTTTTGCATCATTGGAACAAGCTTTTAATATCGAGTTCGATTCGGACAGAGCAGCAAATGCTTCGACCGTCGGCGAAGTCGTCAAACTCACTCAAGAATTAACCGGAAGCGAAAACGCCGAAATTGTCGGAACCGATTTTAACTGGGGCAAAATCGTGCGTGAAGCTGATGAAAATGTGCCGGAAGTGCAGCATATTTTGCGCAACCGTCCGTTTTTTGCGTTAATCGTCTTCACATTTTTCAAATCCGTCGGATTATTCAGCCGAATCTTTTTCGGCTTGGAAGTTTCAGGTGCGGAACAGCTTTCTAAAATCAAACGTCCATTTCTGGTTTGCCCAAATCATCAGAGTTTTCTCGACCCGTTTATTGTAACATCAGCTTATCCCTTCGATGTTGTAAAAAATACTTTTGCCGTCGGCGCGAGCGAATTTTTCCAAACGAGCTTTATGCAATTTCTCGGCAAGTTAATGAATGTCGTGCCGATTGACCCAGACACGCAATTGCTGAAAGCGATAAAAGCAAGCGCCACCGGATTAAAACACGCTAAGGTTCTGAACATTTTCCCGGAAGGCGAGCGCGCTTTTGACGGTGAACTGCACGAATTCAAAAAAGGTGCGGCTATCTTAGCAACCGAACTTGATTTGCCAATTGTTCCAGTCGCGTTGGACGGTCTTTATAAAGTTTGGGGACGCAGCTCTGGCAAAATCAATTTTTCAAAAGTAAAAATGCGTTTCGGTACACCTTTTTATGCGCGAGAAATTATCACAGATGAGATGGATAATGAAGCGAAGTATAAAACCGTAACCGGACATTTAAAACAAACGATTCAAACTATGATTGAGGAAATGCGTCGTTGAGTTAGTGAAATATGATATGAATTTTTTTCTTGCAATTTTTTTGTAATTTTAGGTTTTTTATTTTTTGTTTTTCTAAAAGCGGATTAGCTGTTTAACACGAGGCTAATCTGCTTGTGCTTTTTAAACTAAATTCAAAGGAATAGCAATTGCGTATTTTATCTTAAATCAAAACAAGCGTATTATATCGCTTCATAAACTCAAGGAGGTAATTATGCAAGTAAGAGAAATTATGACGGAAAACCCGGTTTGTTGCACGCCGGACACTAATTTACAGGAAGTAGCTCGGTTAATGCTCGATAATGATTGCGGTTTGATTCCTGTTGTTGACAATCAGGAAAGCAAAAAACCGATTGGTACTATAACCGATCGTGATGTTACTATCCGAACCGTTGCGACGGGACAGAATCCGCTTGATGTAAAAGCGTCGAATATTATGACGATGGGCGTTTCTACCGTCACGCCCGAAACAAGCGTTCAGGAATGTTGCGACGTAATGGAAAATAAAAAAATTCGTCGTGTTTTGGTCGTGGATGAAAACGGCAGATGTTGCGGAATTGTTGCGCAGGCTGATGTTGCTGAATATGGAAACGCGGATTTAGTCAGCAATATGGTTGAGGAAATCTCAGAATCAGCACCGACACCAAATCTTGGAAGCAGGATGAGACCGAGAAGCAATCAGTCTTATTCAGCTCCGCCCCCGCCAATGTCTGAATTGTCTAGAACGAGAAGAAATCAGTCTTATTCGGGTAACGAATTTTCTCTAAGAAGCGGGAAAAACACTCGATTTAAGTCTGAAAGAAATTTGAGTTCAACCCGTAAATCTTTTTTTAGCATAAAATCTTTTATACCCTTACTAGTGGGAATCGGAACCGGTGCGGCGTTAAAGTATTTTATCATTCCCGACAACCAACCGAAGCAACGTCCGGTTAAACGTCGCGATATCTCCGTTACAACTCAAAATACGGAAAGTAAATTTAATAAAACGTCGCCTGATTTAACCGAGCGAACCGGCGCTTATTCAGCAGGAACAAAAGATGTTGTTACGGGAAGTGTTACTTCTTCTACGCAAGAAAACAGATTAAGCACTGATGTAGATTCGAAGGATAAAGACAAACCAATAAATACTACGGGAATAGGACGTTCTGCCAGTTAAGGCAAGAGCGCCAAAACGGGAAACTTATGCAGAGAGGACAGTTTAAGGCTGTCCTCTCTTTTTTGTCAGGTAATTTCAGAAAATTTTACTTTTATAATTTTTGAATAATTTAACCGATGATGACTGAATGATTTTTTCTTAGCTTCATCCTCATAATATAATTTTCAACTTATCGCGTAAAAATAAAAGTGAAAAGCCCCGCAAAATTAAATGGAGGCTTTCTTTTCATCATTTGATTTTTAATAAAACAGCGAAGGCTTGAATCAATTTCTTATTTGGGTAAAAATAAGGCGAGATAAAATCTTACTTTCTTCCTTGGAGAAAATTATGAAAATCAATCGTTCGAGAAATCTGTTTTTTATCTTTTCCATAATTGTTTTGTGTCATGTTTCTCTTTTTGCGCAAAGTCAGCAACAATTAACACCCCAGCAGCAAGAGCTTGCCGATTACATTAAAGCAAATTACACCAAGCGCGAGATTTCGATTCCGATGCGCGACGGCGTAAAACTTTTTACCGCCATTTACGAGCCGAAAGCAAAATTGGAAAAATATCCGATTTTGCTTAACCGCACGCCTTATACAGTTGCGCCGTACGGTGCGGACAAATTCAAAAATTCTTTAGGTCCGTCAGATTTGTATGCGCGTGAAGGTTATGTTTTTGTTTACCAAGACGTGCGCGGGCGTTGGATGAGCGAAGGCGAATATATGGACGTGCGCCCCGATATTACGAATCGCAACAAAACCGACATTGACGAAAGCACCGACACCTTTGACACGGTTGAGTGGTTGACCAAAAATGTGATGAACAACAACGGACGAGTTGGTATTTACGGCATTTCGTATCCAGGTTTTTACACTTCGGCGGGAATTATTGACACGCATCCAGCAATTAAAGCCGCCAGCCCGCAAGCGCCAATCGGCGATTGGTTTATCGGCGATGATTTTCACCATAACGGCGCGTTATTTCTGCCACATGCTTTTAACTTCTACACCGGATTTGGACAACCGCGTCCGCAGCCCGTCGAACCGAAGGAAGGCGTGCTTAAACCTTTCTCACACGGAACGCGCGACGGTTACAAATATTTTCTCGAAATGGGTTCACTCGCCAATTCAGATGACATTTACCGCAAACAACTCGGAACGGACATCAAATTTTGGAACGAAATGATGCAGCACCCGAACTATGATCAGTTTTGGCAGTCGCGCAATATTTTACCGAAACTCCGAAATATTAAAACTGCGGTGATGACGGTTGGGGGTTGGTTTGATGCCGAAGATTTATACGGTGCATTAAAAACTTACGAACACATCGAACGCCAGAATCCGAATATCTATAATGTTCTCGTAATGGGACCGTGGGCGCACGGCAGTTGGGCGCGTTCAAACGGAAAATCGCTCGGCAATGTTGATTTCGGAACCAGCACGGCGGAATTTTATCGCTCACAGCTTGAGCTTCCCTTTTTCAATTACTTCTTAAAAAATAAAGGCGACATCAAGGACATTAGGGAAATTAATGCTTTTGAGACCGGCACGAATCAGTGGAAGTTCTACGACCGATGGAGTCCGCGCAATACGGAAATGCGGCTTCTTTACTTGCAAGCGAACGGAGATTTGTCATTTGAAAAACCACGTGGTGGCGGCAGCGATTTTGACGAATACGTTTCCGACCCGGCACGTCCCGTTCCGTTCACCGAAGACATTTCAATAGGAATGACGCGCGAATATATGACTGACGACCAGCGTTTTGCCTCGCGCCGTGCTGACGTTCTTGTTTATGAAACCGCTGTTCTGACCGAAGACATCACGGTTGCTGGCGATATTAAGCCGACATTGTTTGTTTCAACAACCGGAACAGATTCGGATTTTATTGTTAAATTAATTGACGTTTATCCTGACAATTTGCCGGCAAATCCAGACACAAAACACATAATGGGCGGCTATCAGATGCTTGTTCGCGGTGAGCCTTTTCGCGGACGTTTTCGCAATAGCTTTGAAAAACCCGTAGCGATGCGACCAAACACGGTCGAGAAAATTGCCTTTACAATGCCCGGCATAAATCACACTTTTAAAGCCGGTCATCGAATTATGGTTCAAATCCAAAGCAGTTGGTTTCCGCTCGTTGACCGAAATCCGCAAACTTTTGTGCCGAATATCTTTGAGGCGAAAGAAACGGATTTTCGGAAAGCGACGCAAAGGGTTTATCACTCGCCGGTGAATATGACTAATATTGGGTTGCCCGTAATCAGAAAATAAGCGTTTGAAATTTTAATAATCAAAAGTTGCGCCGAATGGACGCAACTTTTTTATTTTCTTTATCTTCGCTTTTTTCTCACACATTTGATAAGTTTTAACGGTTCAATAAATCTTTTTGAGGTGAAAATCTATGCCTTCGACTTCGATTATCAGCGGCGCTCTATTAATCTTGATTGGAATTATTGGTTACGTTTTTAGCATTGTTGATGGAAATACGAGTGTGACGGCATTAATTCCTGCCGCGTTTGGTTTGCTTTTGGTAATTTTCGGTTTTCTCGCAAAATCAAATGAAAATTTGCGTAAACATCTAATGCACGCCGCTGTCTTGGTTGCGCTTTTGGGCTTTCTTATTCCGGCGGGAAGATTATTGTCGCAAATGAGCAATATAAAAATTTCGTTAGCTGTTCTATCACAAGTCGCAATGTCTCTAATTTGCTTGGTTTTTGTGATTTTGAGCGTCAAATCTTTCGTTGATGCGCGGCGAAACAAGCAGGTTTGATTTTACCGTGAAAACCTTTTACAAATTTTTTTCGTAATATCAAACCAGATTATGCCAACCACATTAACACAGGTCGAAGACACGGAACGCGGAAAGATGATGTTGCGCGTCGAAGGCTCTTTAACTTTTGAAGATGCCATTTTGCTGGAGAAAATTTCTCTCGGAATGCGCGCGAAGCTAAACAGAAACTTAACTTTGGATTTAGCCGATTTACATTTTTTAGACAGTGAAAGCGCACCCATCATCAAGCGAATGGAAAGTGAACACGGCTTTGAAATTGAAGGCTTGCAAATATTTTTGCAGAAAGTTATTGAAGAAACCGAAAGGTAAAAGTATGAAATTTTTCTTCAATCAACCTTTGCCTTTTTAAGTCCTTTACAATAAATCGACTCTACTCCGGTGTGTTAAAATTTTCCCTGAATCAAAAATCGTATGTCAGAAACAACCGGAAAACTTGCCGAATTGGTTGGCGGTAAACTCAACGGCGACAACAAAGTTGAAATTCACCGAGTCGCTAGTCTTGAAGATGCGCAAGACGGCGAGATTTCTTTCATAGAAAAAGTGGAATTTGACGCGCCAACCAAACAGTCAAATGCTTCGTGCTTGATTGTTCCCGAAAATTTTGAAACGCAACTTCCCTGTCCATTTATTCAGGTAAAAAATCCGAAACTCGCTTTTGCCAAAATCGCCAAAGTTCTTCATCCGTATATTGGGCGTTCAGTTTGGCACGAAATGGTAATTGTTCCCGAAAGCTCTGAAGTTCGGGCAAGTTTTATCGGCGCTTTTGTAACGCTCGGCGAAAATACATACATTGGTGAATATACGGAAATCTTTGACGGCGTGAGAATCGGCAATAGCGTGAAAATCGGCAAATATTCACTTATTCATCCGAATTGTGTTATTTATGACAATGTTTCAATTGGAAGCAATTGCGAAATTCATGCCGGAACAATCATCGGCGCCGACGGCTTCGGTTTTGTGCGCGACGAAAACGGGTATGTAAAATTTCCGCAGATCGGAATGGTCGTTATCGAAGACGATGTAGAAATCGGTGCAAATAGCTGCGTTGATCGCGGCGCGCTCGGCGAAACGCGCATCGGAAAAGGAACAAAAATTGATAATCTCGTGCAAATCGCGCACAACGTCCAAATCGGCGAAAGAGTTGTTATCGCCGCGCAAACCGGAATTTCCGGCAGCACAATTATTGAATCGGATTGCATTATCGGCGGGCAAGTCGGAATGGGCGACCATGCTCGTATTCAAAGCGGCGCGATTATTGGTTCGCAGGCTGGAGTTTTGCCCAACAAAATTGTCCGCGCCGGAGTTTGGTGGGGAACGCCCGTTCAACCGCTCGACGAATACAAACGCCAAAATGCGCACGTTAAATCTTTATCGCGCTTGAAAGAGGAAGTAAAGGATTTGAAAAAGCAGATTGATGCTTTGAAAAATGAAAAGCAAACCGATTGAGATTTTGATTCCGCATAAAACTTTCACACTATCTTCAATCGTTCCGTTGGTCGTTCCTAATGAATAGCTTGTGCTGACTTGCGCCATATCAAGCGTTTTTACTTTTATTATTCTTCCTTAGATGTTGTAAAAATTCCTTTTTTAATATGGTTTGCGTTTGCTATGTAAGAATTTTCATTTTCTGGTTAGAAGTTTAATCTCACCTTAAATTTTTACTTCTCCTAACAATAAAACCTTCAATGGATAAATAAGCGTTTGCAATAGAATGTTTCAATCCCCGACGTATAGGTTAAAAGTCACAGATAAAACACCTTTCTTTTTTAAGTATCAATTATTATTTTTTTCGATGATAGGTTTTTCTTCTTTTTATCGCATTAGTTAGTGAGCCGAATAAAAGTAATAAAAAAGTCTTTTATCAATCGGCTCAGGATAATTATATTAATAAGGAGAAATTCTATGAAAGTTACAATTTTGAGCGTATGCCTTTTGGCTTTTCTATTCACATTTTCAACACAAACATTTGCCGCAGATTTCGGTGTTAATTTCACGAGCGACCAGCACGATGCAAACCTTGCCGATGGTTTCTGCGATGTTTTCATCAACGTGGCAGGAGCGCAGTGTACATTACGGGCAGCAGTCGAGCAAGCTAACGCGCTTGCCAGCAACGACCGTATTTTCTTTCTTCTGCCTAATAATTCAACCGTCACATTGACGACTGCTAATGGCGGAGAGATTCAGGTAGAAGATAATGGCACATTACAGATAATCGGAATGGGTGCCAACAATCTGACGATTGACGGCGGCGCGGGAACAAACCGCATCTTTTACGCAGATGGTGCAACCGTACTTATTACGGGTGTTACTTTGACGGGCGGTAACGGCTCAGGCATACTTGCAAACGGCTCGGGCGGAGCGATTTTTGCCAATGGAGGCTCGCTGACGCTTGAGCGGGTTCACGTGACAGGCAATTCGGTGGCAACCGGTAATGGGGGCGGTGTGTTTTTCGACGACGGCACACACGAGATCACAGGCTCAACCTTTTCCGCTAACTCCGCCTTTAATTGTGGTGGCTTTGGAAATAGTGGAAGCACTCTGGACATCCTCAACTCGACCATCTCAGGTAACTCGGCTGCGAACGTTGGTGGCGGTTTTTGCAACTATAATACCGGAGCGGCACTGCTACGCAACGTAACTA
>JAIVJJ010000278.1 GCA_020200095.1 Acidobacteriota bacterium
AAAATTGGAAGTTTTGGATTTTTAAGGGTTTTGCAAAGCTGTAAGTCGTTGAAAACGTCCAATTTAATGGACACATTGAATTTGCCAAAATGACTTGTGAAGTTTGAGAATAAAATTCGAAGACTGAAATCATAATAAATCATACTATTTTTAGCTTGCCGAAAATTACCGCGCCGGGATTCGAACGGCATCATCTGATGCCGAATTCCGGTTTACGTTTTACTGGAAGCACATGAAAATACCGTCCTCAATTCCACATTACATAAAAAAGTCTGCCGACTTTTTATACCGGCAGACTTGGAAAATAGCTTTTTACAGCCTAATTAGAAATTCACCCGGAACCCGAGTTGAACAACACGCGCATCGAAGGCTGAATTAATACGACCAAAGTTCGTGCTGTTTATGTCCAGAAACTGACCGGGTACAAAGTTCACAGTGTTTAAGGCATTAAACAAATCAGCTTGAAGTTGGAAGGTTAGTCTTTCACCTACTACAAATCTCTTAATGAATGATAGGTCAAGATTGTAGTATTTCGGACCATTAACAATTGCACGTCCCAAACTACTTGTTGTTCCGGGAGCGTTATTAAAGAAGACTTGTCCTTCGAAGCTTGTGCCTAAACCATTCGATCCACGACCGGTCCCACCGATAGAAGTATTGATTGTTCCGTCAGGATTGCGACCAAACACTTCCGGCGGGAGGAAAAAGACTCCATTCGGCGTTCTGTATACGCCAACTAAGTCTCTCAATTGATCTGCCGTAAGGTTTGTTACTGCAGTTTGTCTTCCTGAACGTCCGGTACGGTTAAGTGTTCCCCTCAGATCAACAAAAGTAATCGGTGCACCCGAACCAATTTGCAGAATAGCACCAATTTGGAAGTTGCCAAGCAAAGTAGCTAGAAATCCTTCATTTAGGAAGGGTTTTCCTTTACCAAACGGAAGTTCATAGCTGGTAAGCAGGTTGAACTTATGCGTTTGGTCAAAATCAGCCCGCGACCACTGTAATTCAGGTTGGTTAATATCTAAAAAAGGTTCAAAGCGTTCCTGAGTTGTTCCAATCGTGTTAGTTAGATTTTTCGAGAATGTATAGTTGGCATTCAGGGAAAATCCTTGTGAGAAACGGCGACGAAGATCAACCTGCAACGCATTATAGTAAAATTCACCGCCATTAGTAAGTAGGTCGGCAACACCAGTGTTCGGATTCGGCACAAAGTTGACATTCCCTTGTAAATTATTAGACAGATAGGTAAATGCCAGCTGAGCGACTTGTCCAGTCTGTATCAAACTTTGAATTGTACCGTTTGTTAAAAGACCCCCGGAGGCTAAATTCGGGAAAACTGTCAGCGGTTGACAACCCTGATTTTGAGCAACCGTACAACCAGGATTTCCGGTAAGTAGTAAATTAGCTCTCGCACGGTTAAAATCCGCCAAAAAGCCATTGTTGGTAATATTGACTTGGTTAAAGTCAGTACCACGCAACAAATTTTTACTACGGGTTCCAACATAGCGGACTTCAATTGCCGTATTGAAACCAATTTCACGCTGAATGCCGAATGAATACTCGTGAACTAAAGGAGTTTCGATGTTTGGGTCTATCGCAAAAACTGTTCCGAAATTTCCAGCCGCCGCGTTATTTTGGGCATAAGTTCTATTAGGACCACTAAAAGCGGGCGTCGTGATAGATGGTAAGTTATCAATTCTGGAGTTTAAAGCCGTGCTTGTGGTTCCCGGTCTTAAAGCATTTGCGGTCAAACTCAAACCCTGGTTACCTCCGAGAGCGTTATCGGGAGCGCGAACCAACTCATCATTGATATAAGAGATGCGATATCCTCCGCGAATAACTGTATTAGCTCCGAATAAAACGCCTCCTATTCCCCTTTCAAATTTGGGAGCATAAGCAAAACTTACCACAGGAGCAAAGTTATTGTTATCCGCTTTATAAAACAGTCCCTCTTTCCCGGCATTGCCTCCTACATATTGATACCCGCCGTTAGGATTTAAAATTGCCGAAACAGGATCATTAAGATCAGGAATAGTCGGCTCTAAGAATAAGCCGTTCTCAGACTTCAATGGTGTATAACGGTCATAACGCAATCCTAAATTAAGGGTTAAGTCTCTGGTAATGCGCCATTGGTCGGAAAAATGAAATCCTAAAATGTTGTAACTATATAGACGCCTTTCATTTGCTCCGGGAACATAACCTGAGTCTTGACTGGTTACGTTAAAAGTTTGCGAACCAGCCGAAACAATACCGCCAAGAAGAGCTAACAAAGCATTAGCGGTAGCTCGCTGCGCAACTGGAACTCCTCCCGGAAATAAACTCGTGTTTGTGAATTGAGTTGTGGTGATAGACGGAGTGGCGGTGCCTGTTCCAATTGCGAATGTAGGAACAACTCCGAAAGCCACAAAGGAATCAATCTTAACCCTTTGATACTGACCGCCAAAACGGAAACTGTGTTTACCGGTTACGTACGTCGCATTATCTTGAATGTTGTATGTTTTCGTATCACGTCCTTGATTTTGATAACCATTTTCTGGATTTGATACTAAAGGCAAAACAAAATAATTTTCCAAATTAGGATCTTTTCTCAAAAAGGTAGGATTGCTAAAGAAGAATCCACCGCGAACTTCATTAGTCAATTTACTCGATATTGCAGAGGACAAACCAATCGAAAGAAACGGATTGCTTGACGGTTGATGAACCCGCGGATCTGTATTAAATGTATCGTCAATATTAATATCGGCGCGGTTAAGATCTTGATACACATACCTGTATGTTCCGGTAAGCGTATTCAGAGGATTGATTGCGAGGTCAATTCTAGTGGTGTAATTGGTTTGTTCCTGGTTAAAGTTCTGAGTAACTTGGTAACCTGTCGTATTTAATTGGTCGCCTACTTGAGTAGTATTTCCCTGCGGTATATTAGCAAGAAAACGGCTGGCGATTAGCGGATTAATTCCCGTAATACCGGTGCCGAAAGCCGGACTGAATAAGTTAACCTGTCGGAGTTGACCCGAATTGTCTGTATAAGTGAAAATACCCTGGCGTGCGTTGGGAGTCAAAACCGTGTTGAACTGCGGGTCGGCAGGCTGTCTATCAATCAAGTTCTCGTATGCGAAGAAGAAGAATAGTTTATCTTTACCGCTTATAGCAACCGGACCGCCTTCACCAAAATTCAAAAACGGTAATGGTCCGCTGGCATTTCCGCCGAACTGATTTCGATTGCGGAACGGGCGTTCAATACCATTCGCGTTATTGAAGAAGTCATTAGCGGCAAGCGCCGAATTGCGGTTAAACTCAAACAATCTGAAATGAAAATCATTTCCGCCGCGACGGGTACTGAATTGAATCTGCGCTCCGCCAAAGCCGGCATCTGCATTTGCTTGTGTAGATACGGCAAATTCTTCTACTTCGTCTACCGTCGGTCGCGCCGGTGAAAACGCTGTGGCGTTTGCACGAATATAGTTATCCTGAACATTAATGCCGTCAATCGTTATATTCGTTGCGGAAGTGCGAATACCGTTAATTACCGGTTGCTGACTCGGATTATCCGACACACCAGGTTGAAGCGTGACAAAGTTAAGCGGATTTCGTCCGAGTGACGGTAGATCGTCAAGTTGTTTTCGGGAAACATTATTGTTTATTTCCGCATCAACACTGTTGATGATTTCTTCACCAGCAGTCACGACAACCGTTTCCTGAACACCGCCGACTTCCAATCTAGCCGCTAAAGAATAATCTCTACTAACTTCAATTCTAACCTCTTGAGCAGTAAAGGTTTTGAAGCCGCTTGCGGTTATGTTTACGGTATAAGTTCCCACCTCCAAATTAGGAACCCTGAAACCGCCTGCCTCGTCAGTAACTGTGGTTACTTCATTGCCTGTTTTGTTATCTCTGACAACAACGGTTGCCCCCGGAATCAATCCGTCAGGACCGGCAACAGTTCCGACAAGGCTGCTCGTAGTGGTTTGAGCAAAAGCAGAACTAACTGCAATAGCTAATACTGTCAAAATCCAAAATATTTTTTTCATTTTCCCTCCAATTAATAATTCGTCAAAAAACTTGACGCGATATACGCCAAAAAATGACTTGAATTGTTTGAGTAGTGGCTACGTGTTCTTCCAAAATTAATGCTGAAAAACTAATTTTCTAAGAGAGATTTTTAGCCAAAATCGAATGGATTTTTAAGGGTTTTGCAAAGCTGTAAGTCGTTGAAAACGTCCAATTTAATGGACACATTGAATTTGCCAAAATGACTTGTGAAGTTTGAGAATAAAATTCGAAGATTGAAATCATAATAAAAGGCACTGTTTTTATGCTTATCGAAAATTGCCGCGCCGAAATTGCGAACAGCATCGGCTGATGTCGAAATCCGTTTTATTGGAAGCATTTAAAAATACCGTCCTCAATTCCACATTACCTCTTTAATCATTAATCAATTTTTTCGCAAGATTTGTATCAGCGTGAAAGAATTTCGGAACTTACAAAATTAAATTGCCAAAAACGTATTTCCGCTTTCTCCTTGGAAAATTAGGTAATAAAACACAATTGATAAATATCAATTTAAGAATTGATAAACAATTGATGAATTTAATCCAATTTTTTGAGGACATTTTTCTGCCGTTCATGCGATTTTGTTCTTGCTCAACGAAATGTTGAGCTTCAAAAACCAAAAGGTCATAAGGAAGTAGAAATTATGAAAGGAAATGGAACAGTTGCCTATAGGACAACGGACAATACAGTTTTGGGCAATAACTCGCAATCGCCAGCAGCACTGGGTAATCACTTGGAAGCGCTTAAAGTGCTGACCCTGTCAATTCTGGGAGAAGTTGAAGCCCTTAAAAAGGAGAAAAACTACGTTGTCCAAGACAAAATTAACTTTGCCGAAGAGGTATTACTTTTTGAAAAGGATTTGATTCGCTGCGCCTTATTACGAACGGGCGGTAGACAGCGACAAGCGGCACGACTACTGAACATAAAAGCCACTACCTTAAACGCCAAAATAAAGCGCTACGGTATTGATTCAAATGGTTCGTACCAAGAAAACGAGTAAGAAATACCAATTTAAAGTTTGCGAAAACCAATCGAATACAAAGCGATCATTTCATCATCCAGTTATAAATTTCAGGTTTAGCAAAACTTACATCGGTTGAGTCTTACCCAAGCAAATACTAATCCGTTTAAAACTACGGAATTAATTATACATAGGAGAAAAGGACTCATGAGACAAATTATACTTGCAATCGCAATTTTAACGCTTGCATTAACAGTAAGCGCTCAACAAAGGGACGAAAATAACGCCTTAAACCGCAGGCAGGAAAATCTTTTACAGCCTGCAACAAATTACAAGGGAAAAGGGAATTGAAGACCCTAACATTTCAGAAGCCGCTATTGATTTTAACGATCAAGGCATTAAAAAGACTTTGACAGAACATAACTTCGAGGCGGCAACGGAGCTTTTCCGTAAAGCAATTGAAGCCGACTCAAATTGCTTTAAATGTCGTTATAATTTAGGAACGTCTCTTATCAATTGTGAAAAATATGATGAAGCAATTAAAGTTTTTACAAATCTGATTTCTCTCAAATCAGATTATGCTGATGCTTATGCCGGCTTGGGAGAGGCATCTTATAAAAAGGGACTTTATAACAAAAGCGTTACTGCCTATCAAAAAGCGGCAAAAATTGAACCGAATGACGTAATTGTACTTTCTAATCTTGGAAATGCGCTTTACCAAATTAAAGACTACGAGCAATCTTTAAATTTTTTTGATAGAGCTGTTAAGTTAGATCCTAACTCAGCCTTTGCCTACAGTAATCGTGGAGCTACTCTATATGCAATGGGTCGCCACAAAGAAGCAGTTAAAAGTTTACAACGCGCAGTTGCTCTACAACCGACCTTGGCAGATGCGTTAAATAACTTAGGTGTGGCTTTAACCTCTATCGGCAAAAAAAAAGAGGCACATAAAGTTCATTTAGAAGCTGTGCGATTACGTCCTAATTGGAGTCCCGCCTTATATAATCTGGCTCTTAGTTACCTTGAAATCGGAAATAGAGACACGGCTCGCCAACAAATTTCCATACTCGAAAATGTTGACTCTGAATTGGCTAAAAAAGCCAGAAAGATATTTTTCAGGAAATATCTGCTCGATGTGTCAGATGTTAAAGAATGACGTTGAAAGATGTATGCCGTTTATTTTATAAATAAAGGCAGATAAGTTTAGTAAACTGCATTGCTCGAGCTAACTTAGCATTTCCTCATTGCCGCATCTGAAACGCGCTTTTCAGCCTGAATGATAAATTCTGTGAAAAGCTAAAAAAGAGCGAAAAAAATCCCTAGGTTTTTCGCTCTTTTCTTTTTGTCAGATTATCTTTAAAAAACAACTCCAAGCTAAATTTAACAAAAACTAAATAAACTCCTATAATCTTATGTTACAGTAGAAGCAAGTGAAAAATAGTTAAACAAACGCTGTTAAACTAAAGAAAAACAGTAAGTTATGGTTGCAAAACTGACCGTCATTTTTTTTATTATTCTCTGTTTAATGCTAGGGGTTTTTCTAACACTACTTCCGTGGATTAGTTTCGGCGTTATAGGAGATTGGGGAGATAATTACTTTCTTGCTCTCGTTTCTAACATCACGGGCTTACCAGTTTTGCAAAAAATAATCGCTTCAAGCTGGTTTCGCGGCGCGATTACGGGTCTTGGCATTTTGAATCTGTTTATCGCCTTTTGGGAAATAGCGCATTTTCGCCAGAGCGTGCAAAGGCTCGAAAGAAGCGAAGCAGGCGGAAAATAGTGGACAAACAGCAAGGTTTTTTTGACAAATTTTTAATTTATCTCATTACCGAAGGCGAAACAACGCCGCAAAATTTTCCTGAAAAATCCGAGCAAATTCTTAACCTCGTCCGAATAGCTGCCGAAAATAAAATATCTTTAATTCAGATTCGTGAAAAACAGCTTCCTGCACGGCTTGTCTTTAAACTTGTTTCAAAGGCTGTAAAAATCACGCAAAACACGAAAACTAAAATTTTAGTCAACGACCGCGCCGACGTTGCGCACGCGGCAAATGCAAACGGCGTCCATCTCACTTCCGCTTCTCTTTCGGCGCGAACAATTCGCCAAAATTTTCCGCGCGAGTTTATTATCGGCGTTTCAACGCATACAATTGAAAAAGCCGAAACAGCGAAAAGGGAAGGCGCAGATTTTATTACATTCAGTCCGATTTTTACAACGCCTGGAAAAAGCCCACCGAAAGGTTTGGACGCTTTGCGCGAAGTTTGCGAAAAATTAAAATCGTTTCCCGTCGTAGCGCTCGGCGGAATTAATGAAACGAATTTCAAATCGGTTTTAGACGCCGGAGCAAACGGATTTGCCGCGATTCGTTTTTTGAATGATTCGGAAAACTTGCCGAAAATAATGTTTAATTTAACGCAAAGATGGAACGATGCAAAGGAAAACAAATAGAAAAGTGAAATCGCCTTTTTTAATTCTTTACGCCTCTCCGTCTTTGCGCCTTTACGCTAAAATTTTTCTATTATGACAAAACCAAAGGTTGCATTAACCATTGCCGGACTTGACCCTTCGGGCGGCGCGGGAATCGTCGCCGATATTAAAACCTTTACTGCTTTCGGTTGCTTTGCGACTTGTGCAATTGCTTCAATAACTTTTCAAAATACAACTGAAGTTTTCGGCGCAATTCATCAAACGGCTGAAACGATTCGCCACCAGGTCGAGCCGATTATTGAAGATTTTGAAATTGCAGCAATTAAAACCGGAATGTTGCCGACACGCGAAGTTATCGAAGAAACAGCGCGGCTCGTAAAAGAAAACCGATTAAAAAACTTTGTCGTTGACCCCGTTGTTCGCTCGACTTCGGGCTTTGATTTAATTGATGACGCGGCGCTGAAATCCTTGATTGAAAAACTTTTTCCTTTATCGGAAATTGTTACACCGAATTTGCCCGAAGCCGAAAGAATCGCAAGTCTAAAAATCAAAAACGAAAAGGACATCAAAAAAGCTGCGAAAATTATGCAGCGTTTCGGTGCAAAAAATGTCTTGATAAAAGGCGGACACAGTTTTATTGCGGATTGCAGATTGCGGATTGCGGATTTGGAAGAAAACCAAGAGCAAAGAACAAAGAGCAAAGAACAAAAAATGGCAAAAGATTATTTATTCATCGGTGACGATTCGCATATTTTTGAAGCTGAATTCATTGAAACAAATGCCACGCATGGAACGGGCTGCACACTTGCGGCGGCAATTGCGGCAAATCTTGCATTGGGAAAAAGTTTGATTGAAGCGGTTGAAACAGCAAAGAAATTTGTAACCGAAGCGATTCGCACCGCGCCGAATCTAGGTAAAGGTCATTCACCGATAAACCATTCGATTTTGGATTTTAGATTGCTAAATAAAGTTTGACACCTTCTATTTCTATTCTTATTTCTAATTGTAAAAAGAAAGTGAATTTAGACTTTTGCATTTCTTTTCGCCATCGCCATCAGTTCTTCGGGCATCCATTTGCTCAAGTTTTTTGCTTCGGCTTCGGCAATTCCGCGATGACGATTGCGCCATTCTTTGTCGGGGTCGTCTTCGCGTCCTGATTGCAGCGGGTAATTTTCAACCTGTTCGAGACTGATGATAATACCGTGCGCTATTTCGTTCCAATCTTCCGTTTGAATCCCGCGCAAAACAACTGACAATCCGGCAGTCCAATCTTCTTCCGGCGCGATGTTATCGAGTTCGGGAATCGTTAAATTATAAGTCGGCGGAAATGGGTTACCGTTAAACTCGCTAACAATTTGTGACTTTATATCTTTGTATGAAATGTTTGCATTTGATTGTCTGATTTCCAACGCGCGGCGAAAAATGTCGGATACAGTCGGTTGATTGTTCATTGGTTTTTATAAAAATCTCCTCAAATAAAAAGAAAATGAAACCACAGATTAGCACAGACGGGCGTAGATAAAAAACGGATTAAGAATAATCGTTTTGTCTTTGTTCGTGTTAATCTGTGTGCATCTGTGGTTAAAAAATATGCGAAGATTCGTCTATCAACTCCATCTTTGGCTCGGTCTTTTTGTTTCGGTTCCCGTTTTGGCTTGGGCTTTGAGCGGGTTTTTATACGCTTTGCCGAACACGGTTGAAGGCGGGAAAATTGATGTAATTGACAATGCGCGAGTGAAAGTTTCGCCGACCGAAGCAATTGAAAAAGCGCACGCTTTTGCCGGAAAAACTTTGCCGACCACGGCTTTGACTTTGCTGATGCGAGACGGCAAACCTTTTTATCAGGCAATTGGCGGAATGGGCGCGGATTCGATTTTGATAAACGCCGAAACGGGCGAAGTTCTGCAAACTCCACCTCTGAATCTTTACACTAGATTTTTCCGCCAAGCGCATTTTTATTATTTTGCGGGAAGCTGGCAGATTTCGCTCTTGCTTTTGTTTTCGGCGTTAGCGTCGCTCTCAGCGCTGACGGGAATTTATTTGAATTGTATTTATTGGTTCGGAAGAAAATTTAGAGGTTAGATGTCAGATGCTAGATGTCAAAATATAAATTTGGAATTAAAAGTTGTGTTCGGGACAGGTCTTTTGCTAACCTCTAACCTCTAACATCTGACATCTTTACATTGCCTTTGCGCATCTGAAAGTTTAGTCTTTTCTAAAAAGGAATATAAAAATATGAAGACGTTTCTGGCTTTAGCGATTTTATTGACCGGTTTTAGTTTTGCATATGCGCAAGGGGAGCAGGCACCGCTTTTGGAAAAGGAAATCCAGTATAAAGATTGGACATACAAAAACGTCCGTGATGAAAAGGAAATAAATTTGCGGGATTTTGCGAAAAACAAAAAACTCGTGATGGTCGTTTATTTCGCGCCGTGGTGTCCGAATTGGAAAACCGAAGCGCCGATTGCACAACGTCTTTACGATAAATACAAAGCAAATGGCTTCGATGTTATCGGCGTCGGCGAATACGATACGGTTGCGGCAATGAAAACGAACCTAAACGACCAAAAAATAACTTTTCCGGTCGTTTATGAATCGGATACAAAAGACGCAAAACAAAAAACTTTGCATTACGAATATCGCAAAGCGGCGGGCGATACGCGCGGTTGGGGTTCACCCTGGAATATTTTTCTTGAGCCGAAAAGCCTTGAGAAAAAAGGTGACGTTCTGACTAAAAAAGCATTTGTTGTCAACGGCGAGCTTATCGAAGCGGAAGTAGAAAAATTTGTTCGTCAAAATTTGGGTCTTACCGCCGAAGAAACAAAGGCGGACAAAGCGCAAAACAAAATAGTCGAAGCCTGCGATCCTGAAAAGAAAATTACGACATTGAAGAAGCCTTAGAAAAAAGATAAATGATTTTTAATCGTGCGAAATGTAAAGCAAATCTCTTTCATTCCGGCGATTTGAGTTTGTCTGATTAACTTTGGTTTTTGCTGTTTGCAGGAATTTTGCTTTTAATTTTGCTTTCGTCGAAATATATTTGCTTAAGAAATGGGCAGAAAATCGCTCCGATTTAAATCGTGGAAAATCCATATCTAAATAGGAAGAATAGTAATTGCACATTTTTTGTGTGCGCAGGTATTTTTTCCTTTGTGTTTTTTATTGCCTCAAACATATTCGCCCAATCAGGTCGTAATAAACCCGCAGAAACGCCAACGCCCGCACCAATTCCTCCGCGTTCGGGCGTCGTCTATATTCCTAAGGAAAAAACTTCTACCGCTCTGAAACCTGCGCCAACCGTTACGCCAAAGCCTAAAGACAACGAAGAAGATGACGGCGAAATTATCAGCGTCGAATCAAATCTTGTGCCGATTCCGGTTTCCGTGCTTGACGTGCAAGGTCGCGCCGTTACCGATTTGAAGTTAACCGATTTTGAACTTGCAATTGACGGACAACGAGCGGAAATTAGCGAAATTTCACGCTCGGAAACGCCTGTTCGACTGGCGCTTTTATTTGACAATAGTTCAAGCGTAACGACGGCGCGTGAATTTGAGAGAAAAGCCGCCGTAAGATTTTTCAAGCGCGTTATTCGCCCTGAAAAAGACCTTGCCGCTCTTTATTCGGTTTCAACCGGAACGCGCCTCGAACAACCTTTGACAAAAAATGTTTCGCAGCTTGTCCAATCAATCGAAAATTTTCCGCAACCTGCCGGCGCAACGGCGCTTTTAGATGCGATTATCAAAGCTGCCGAATATCTGCAATCGGCTGACGGAAGGCGCGTTATCGTGATTGTTTCCGACGGCGAAGACACGATTTCAGACGCCACATTGGAAGAAACCGTTCGCGCCGTGCAAGCCAACAATTGTCAGGTTTATGTCGTCAAAACAAAAGATTTTGAAAATTTTAAGCAAACCGGGCAGCGCGGCGGAAATGCCAACATTCGCATTTTAGCGGCAGAACGCCGAATGCAGGAATTGGCGCTGCAAACGGGCGGCGCGGTTTATTCACCGATTGACGAAAAAGAATTAGACCAAGCCTTTAATCAAATTTCCGCCGAGCTTTCACAGGCGTACGTTTTGAGCTATTACCCCGAAAACGAAAGCGAAAAACGCGGCGAATTTCGCACAATCTCACTCAAGGTAAAATCACACGCCAACTTGACTGTCAGGACAAGAAAAGGTTATTACGTTCCGAGAAGATAAATCTGTTAAATCAAAATATTCTGCGCAAGACAAAGATTTAACCGATTAGAAACTCCGACGACTACCTATGAAACACAGTTACAAAATCGTAACTTATTCGGCGATCGCTTTAGGCATTATTCATCTTGCTTTTACATTATTCTTTGATAGATTCACTTTAAATACTTTGTGGTTTATCGGTTCGGGTTTCGCCATTATTTTCGCGGGATTTTTAAATCTTGCATTTATCAGATTTCCGATGCAAGATTCGATTGTCCGCACGCTTTGCATTATTGCTAATTTAGCATCTACAATTCTTTTCGTCGTCGCGTTATTGACGGTTTTACAAGAGCCGCAAGTTTTTATCGGTATTTTGATTTTCGCGTTGCTAACTGTTTTTTCAATTCTTTTGAGAAGTGAATAGATATGCTTGAAGAATATTTACGACAATTTCTCGAACACCTGCGCTACGAGCGTAACGTCAGCGCCCACACTTTGCGAAATTATTCCAGCGATTTGGAACAGTTTCACGAACACATCGCACCGCCCAAACCTGATGGAACACGCCAGCAAATTCCCGTGCGTGACATTGACCATTTAACAATTCGTGAATGGATGGCGAACTTGCACGGGCTTAACAAAAAGAAAACTTCAATTGCGCGGAAACTCGCGTCATTAAGAACACTTTTTCAATTTCTTGTGCGCGAAGGCGTTTTGGAAAACAATCCCGCGAGACTTGTTGCCACGCCCCGCATCGAACGCAAACTGCCGAATCATCTTTCAATGGAAGACGCCGTGCGCTTTATCGAAACGCCTGATTTGGAAACGGATTTGGGAAAGCGTGACCGAGCGATTTTGGAATTTCTTTACGCGACGGGAATGCGCGTCGGTGAGCTTGTTAATCTCAATTTGAAGGACATTGATTTTCGAGAAAAGTTAGTGCGCGTTACCGGAAAAAGAAAGAAACAGCGCATCCTGCCGTTTGGCGAGCCTTCGCTGCAAGCCTTGATGTATTACCTGAATGAAGCGCGTCCTACATTTTTAAATAATTGTCCGCCTGCCGAACGTGATGACCAAGCCGTTTTCTTAAATTATCAAGGCACGCGCATTACAACCCGTTCAGTCGGGCGAATGGTTGATAAATACATCAAAGAATGCGCCGACATTCACGACATCTCTCCGCACAGTTTACGACATTCGTTTGCGACACATCTTTTAGATTCGGGCGCTGATTTGCGCGACATTCAAGAACTTCTCGGACACGCGCGGCTTTCGACAACGCAGATTTACACGCACGTTTCAATGGAAAAATTGATTGAGGTTTATGACCGAGCGCATCCGAAAGCATAGAAAGAGCTAAAGTACTTAAATTAAAAACAGCGTTGGAAACAATAATTCCAACGCTGTTTTTAGAAAACTTAAACTACATTTAACATTATCAATCTACCGAGAGTCTCTTATAAAGACTTGTAATTTGATAAAGGTGAGCATAGCATGCCTTACTTTTGCCCATCGTTTGCGGATTGGAGTTCGCCATTTCAATAAATGCAGGTTTAACTGCATTAATTAAATCCACATCCCTAAAAACTTCGGGTGGAACAATCCTCCATCCCTTATCTGTATGTTTAGCAAATACTGAAAGTGCTGCTAGAACAGGAAAAATAACACCGTCAGGAACTTCCAAAATATTATTTTTTTCATCTCGTCTAAATCCATTTTTTAGCATAGTTCCCTTGAAACCGTTATGACTTTTCCATTTCTCATGCAGTTCTAAAGCTTGTCCAACAATGTCTAAATAAAACTGATATAGATCCTTATATTCTTTATTCTGAGGATCTTGTGAATCTTTAGCTTTAGTGTATATTGTCTGAAAAAGCTTCAAGCATTTTGCCTTTGCACTATAAGTGAAAGTTTTGTTTGGCATTTCATCCTCTCTAAGACGTGGAAACCACAATTCTTTTGGAGTTAATGCTGTAATAACTTGAAGAACTCTTTCTGTCTTCTGATAATCTTCAGAAAGTTGCGTTTCAGATTTTTGAAGTTTAGTTTCTGGTCTTTGATTATGAAGAGCTTCATCTAATTCATCTAGTTGACCTCTTCTGCCAGCGATAGATAACGCCATTACATCATTCTGAAAATTTCTTGCAATGGAAGTTTCCGCTATTAAATCATCATCTTCAGTGACTAAAATTTCAAACGTGACGTGCACCTCTGGAATCGAAGAATCATTTTTTCTGGATTCCTCTAGAAAATCCTTTATTATTCCTTGCGTTTGGGATCCATTAATAATACTTGGTAACTTCAAACGAAGAACTTTTCTGCTCTCGTCAATCTCGTAAGATTTTGCGACAATCACAATTCCGCCATTCAATACAGAAAAATTTTCTGGTGTATTTTTAAGCGTATTGTATATTGCAGTATGTACTTGATTTCGAGTTTTTCTTTGTCTACCTTCTGCCTCTAAAATATAGTCACGAACATTTTCATCGGTTGGAAGATTAACTATTGAAGCTATTGGGAGTTTTCCCGTGAGAACAGTTCGATTATTATCTTTATCCTCAGGACAACTGATGTTTCGGACGGAAAAGAAAGGAAGTTCAAAAAGATTGTGCTTAAGCACAGATATATTTCTACTCATGTTTATACTCCTTGTTTGCCATCTTTTGAATTTGTCATAAGTCACTGACTTAGACTTAAGATGTGCAACTTGATCAGTATACTATGCAATTTGGAATTTCCAAATACTAAAATTGAATCAAAAAATTAAAATATAAAGTTAATTTTAATTCTTAATTTTTGCACTATTCCATCTCGCTCTCGTCAATATCAAAATTCGCGTAAACATTCTGCACGTCGTCGTGGTCTTCAACTGCTTCATAAAGTTTGAGCATTCGTTTCGCATCATCGCCTTCGAGTCGAATGTAGTTTTGCGGAATCATCGAAACTTCCGCCGCTTCTGCTTCGACTCCGGCTTTTTTAATCGCTTCACTCACGGCTTCAAAATTTTCTGGCGCGGTTAGAATTTCAAAATTGTCGCCGTCTTCCTGCACATCGTCCGCGCCTGCTTCGATGGCAATTTCAAAAAGCTCGTCTTCGGATTTTGCTGCTTTATCAACAACGATATAGCCTTTTTTATCAAACATCCATGCGACTGAACCTGATTCGCCGAGATTGCCGCCGTTTTTTGAAAACAAATGGCGCAGTTCGGCAACCGTCCGATTCCGGT
>JAIVJJ010000039.1 GCA_020200095.1 Acidobacteriota bacterium
TTCAAATAGCTTTGGCTATCGTAGATGCGACAGATTAGACAATATAGTTCAATAAGTTTGTGTTCCACAAACCAATCTTACGACTTCTTGTCAATCTGTCATTTCTACTATTGATTCGTATTACTTGTAAATCTCAATAACTGGCTTGCCGTTCACGTCAATGTAAGCGCGATACATTCCTTCCGAATTAAAGGAAATGCCGATGTTGCCGAATTTATCAAGGGAAATAACGCCGCCGTCACCGCCGAGAGTTTTTACTTTGTTCAATGTCGTATCGGCGGCTTGCTGAATGGGCAGAGCGCGATATTCCATCAGTGCGGAAATGTCTCGCGCTACACCGATACGAATAAAATACTCGCCCCAACCGGTTGCCGAAACCGCGCAGGTGTTATTGTTGGCATAAGTTCCCGCGCCGATAACCGGAACATCTCCGACTCGTCCGTATTTTTTATATGTCATTCCGCCCGTTGAAGTTCCCGCCGCCAGATTGCCGTCCTTGTCGAGTGCAACCGCGCCGACCGTGCCGAATTTGTTTATCGGTTCGAAGCGCAAATCAACTTGCGAAACCTTTTTCCCTTCCTTCGCGGCTTTTTCTTTTTCTTGTTTAATTACGTTTTGCAAGTTGTCCCAACGCTCCTGTGTCCAAAAGTATTGCGGGTCAACGAGTTCTATTTTTTGTTCAGCGGCGAATTTCTCGGCGCCGTCGCCAATCATCAATACGTGCGGCGATTTTTCCATTACTGCTCGCGCTAACGTAATGGGATTTTTAACGCGATGCAGTCCGGCAACCGCACCCGCCATCAAAGTTTTTCCGTCCATAATGGAAGCGTCGAGTTCGTTTTTACCATCGGCGGTAAAAACCGCTCCTTTTCCGGCATTGAAAAGCGGATTATCTTCGAGCATTCTGATGGCGATTTCTACTGCATCCATTGAAGATTTGCCGTTTTGTAACGCTTTATAACCGGCTAAAAGCGCTTGTTCGAGCCCGTCTCGATAGGCTTTTTCCTTTTCCGGTGAAAGCGAGCCTTTACGAATAACTCCCGCGCCGCCGTGAATAACAAAACCGAGACGCGGGTTTTGCGGCGATTGCAATTGTTTAATTTCGGTAAAAGTTCCCTTTTGAGCATAAGCAGCAACGGGTAAAATTTGAAGGACGCCGATAAGTAAAAAAGACAGGAATTTTTTCATTTTGTTCTCCAGACTTCACACAAAAATTTGGTAATATGATTGAAGATAGATTATCACAAAAGGCATTAGAAATATGAGAAAAACTCGGTGCTTTCTTTAATTTTATTTATTCTCACCGAAAATTTTGGAGCCGCTCGTTTACAAATCCCGCGCTTCAATCCAAACTTTCGGAATCGAAAAAAGTTTTTGTCTAAAGTCCGTATGCGCTCGCTTTGCAAACACATTAAAGTTTTGTTTTTCGATTTCATCTAATATCTTTGCGTAGAGCCTTAGCGCAAGTAAAACGGTAAAATGCGCATCTTTTTCAAGCAGCGAAACTCCCCTTTCGGCTTTTTGATAAAAACTTTTTGCCCGTGCAATCTGAAACTTTATCAATTCGATAAAATTTGCGCTCGCTTCGCCGTCAAAAATTTGTTTTTCGGTAACTTTGAACCTTCGCAAATCTTCCTGCGGCAGGTATATTCTGTCCATTGCTGCGTCTTCGCCGACATCGCGCAAAATATTCGTCAGTTGCATCGCAATTCCGAGCGCCTCGGCGTATTCCAAAGTTTTTTTATCGGAAAAACCGAAAATTTCCGAAGACATTAGACCGACCGTTGAAGCAACGCGGTAGCAGTAAACATAAAGTTCTTCGAAAGTTTCGTAACGTTTAATGTGCGTGTCCATCAAAACGCCCTTCATCAGTTCAATCGGCAGATTTTGCGGAATTTTGTAGGTTTTTAATAAATTCTGCCAGGCGAGTAGAACCGATTTGGCATCGAAATTTGACCGTCGAAAGTTATTTTGTTCTCGTAATTCGTAATCCGTAATCCGTAATGCCTCGTTCTTTGCGTCTTTGCGAATCTGCGTATCTGCTTTAAAATAAACTTCATCTAGAAGCCTTTTCCAATGCCAAACAGCTTTAACTGCGTCTGTTTCATTTTGCCAGCCTGCTTCGTCAACTGCGTCGTCAACGTGGCGGCACAAAGCGTAAAGGGCGTAAATCGGTTTTTGTTTTTCTCCGGGCAGGAACTTGGCAGCGAAATAAAAACTTCTGGCGTGTTTTTTAGTTACATTTTCACAATATGAATAGGCTTTTTTGAGTTCATTCTGATTCATAAAAAATTTTTCGCAAGACACCAAATACACAAAATGAAGCAATTGATTACACGGAAATGATACGAATTGTTTCTCTATTATTCCGTATTATTTAAGTTAGCCTGTAGTTATACTACTAAAAAACTTTGTGTGCCTTTCGCCTTTGCGAAAATGGTTTTAGGTTTTTCTTTCCGCTAAATAATCCGTCAGTTGCGTCAAGCAATTTCGTGCATCGTTTGACGGAAAATTATCGACCAAAACTCCTTTTGCTTCCGCAATTAAATTTCCCAATTTGATTCTCACCGCATCGTGTCCTTGATTGGTGGCGAAAGTTTTATTACCACTAAAAATCTCGCCGTCTTCTTCCAAATCAATCAGATCGTCTGAAAGCTGGTAAGCGTTACCGAGAAGCTCGGCAAAGCGCGAAAGATGTTCGAGTTCGAGACGGTTTGCGCCTGCTAAAATCGCACCGACGCGTAATGCAAGTCGCATTAAAGCCGATGTTTTTAGGTTTCTAACTGATTCAAAATTGTAACTGTCAATGGAAAAATCATTAGAACTCGCGCCTTTTGCCAAAGCCAAATCAACCGATTGACCGCCAACCATTCCTGACGCTCCGACACATTCGATAATTTCGGCGTGCGTTTGCATCGCTCTCTCGGGCAAATTACTGTGATTAACGAAAACCAATCCGTAAGAAGCATTTAAAAATCCGAGCGCGACCAGAATTGCCAAACCCTCGCCATATTTTTCGTGCAGAGAAGTTTTTCCGCGCCTTTCATTTGCATTATCCATACACGGCAAATCATCAAAAATCAGAGAGCTTGTGTGAATAAACTCGACCGCAACAGCGGAAGGCAAAATAATCTCTGCCTTTCCGTCGACAAGTTCCGCGCCGAGCAAAGTTAATATCGGTCTAAGACGTTTTCCGCCGGAAAAAAGGGCGTATTCAATTGCTTCGTTAAACTTGGTTTCGATTTTCAAGGGCGCAAGCGGCAGATGTTCCCGCAAAGATTTTTCAATGTGCGGTTTATATTTTTCAACGTATTGCCGCAAATTTAATCCTTCTACCTCATCTCGTCGGTTTTGTTCAATCATCGTTTAGCAAGTCTTGATAAATTTCCTTTGCTCTTTCGGCAAGTTCGTTTTGAACCGTTACGCGAAACGGATGTTTGGCAACAAAATTCGGAACTCGCCGGACGTTTGCGCCTAATTTTCCCAAACCTTCAGCAATTTTTTCGTCGGAAAATTCTTCCAATCCAAATTTTTCCGTCGCGCGTTTGAACGCTCCGCGCAGGCGATCAAGCGCAAGTTCGCGTTCAGCCAAAACCTTTCCCCGTGATTGAAATTCACCGAGCGCGTAAAGCAAAACTCTTTCGGTTTCAACGTTGTTCGCCTTCGTTTCAAAAAGAGTCGGCTGAATTATTTTCCCGTCATTAATCATTCGTCAACTGAAAACTTTTTGGATTCAAACTCGAAATTGTTTTTATGATTTTAGCACAGCCGTTTTTAAGTTTCCCCAAAGATTTTGCAAGGCGTGCGGCGAGATGTTACATTTTGTTTGAAAAATATGTCGAAAAAAGAAAAATATCGCGTCGATTTAGGCGTTTCAGGCGGAATCGCCGCTTACAAAGCAATTGAAGTTTTGCGCCTTTTGCAAAAGTCTGACTGCGAAGTGCGCGTAGCAATGACAAGGCACGCCATTGAATTCATCCAGCCTTTGACGTTTCGGGCTTTAACCGACGCTTATGTTTTGGTTGATGATTATGCGCCGGAAAATCCTGACCCGATTGCGCATATCAATTTTTCACAAAACATAGATTTGTTTTTAATTGTTCCGGCAACTGCGAATATCATTGCCAAATTTGCCAACGGTATTGCCGATGACTTTTTATCTTCAACTTATCTTGCTTCAACCGCGCCTGTTTTAATCGCGCCCGCGATGAATACAACAATGTGGGAAAATGCGGCGACACAAAGAAATATCGAACAATTAAAAAAAGACGGCGTTCGTTTTGTCGAGCCGATTTCCGGCGAATTAGCTTGTAAAACGGTTGGCACGGGAAAACTTGAAGATGTCGAAAATATCGTCGCGCAAGCGTTGAATTTATTAGTTCAAAGTCCAAAGTCCAAAGTCCAAAATTCAAAATACGACGACAAAAACTTCAACGCAAAGGTGAATGCACAAGAACTTGAGACTTTGGACTTTGGACTTTGGACTCAAGATTTACTCGGAGAGAAAATCTTGATAACCGTCGGCGGCACGCGCGAAGCGATTGACCCGGTTCGATTTATCTCAAATCATTCGTCAGGCAAAATGGGTTTCGCCGTTGCTAAAGCCGCGGAAAAACGCGGCGCGAAAGTTACAGTCATCGCGGGGGCAACGAGCGTTGAGCCGCCTGAGAACGTAAATGTCATTCGCGCAATTTCGGCGGAAGAAATGCACCGCGCTGTAATGAAGGAATTAGAAAACGCGACGGTTTTTATCGGCGCGGCGGCGGTTGCCGATTATCGTCCGGTGAAACAAGCTGCGACAAAAATCAAAAAAAACAAAAATATTCTACATTTGGAACTAGAAAAAACACCGGATATTTTATCGGATGTGTCAAAAATTAGACACGATGGACTCTTAGTTGTTGGCTTTGCGGCGGAAACGGAAAATGTTGTTGAATACGCGCGTTCAAAAATGCAGAAAAAAAATTTGGATTTGATTGTCGCCAATGACATTACAAAGAACGGTGCGGGTTTTGATTCGGATACGAACATCGCCACAATTTTACGGCGCGGAGATAAAGAAAAAATCGAACTTCCTCTTATGTCAAAGCGTGAGATGGCAGACATAATTTTGGATGAAGTGATAAAATTGAGATAATTTTCGATTTTTTGATTTTAGATTTGCCTTTGAACTTCAAATGAAGCAAAAGTTTTTAGATTTATTGATTGATGTAAAAGAACAAGTTCTTTTTCTGCAAGAACTTGGTGTAGAAAATTTAGCGGTTGAATTGCCGGAAAGTTTAATTCAAAGCTCTAAGTTCAAAGCTCAAGGTTCAAAGCCCGAAGTTTCACAAGAAAAATTAGAGCGTTTTGTTCCGGCGGAAATTCCAAAAGCTGAAAGACCGCAAATCGCAAAATCCGAAGGAAACCAATCGAGAAATAGCATTTTGGAATCTACAAAACTTTCGCGTCTGCCGTCTTTGTCGAAACGAAATTCAACATTTTCAAATATTTCAAACAATCAAACTCAAGAACCAGCGAGGGAAAAGGAAATGCCCAAGAAAACCACAGAAGAAATGCCGTCATTGTTCGGCGATATAACGCAAACTTTGCCCGAATCAACCGAGACAATCGAAGACATCCGCTTGGATATCGGCAACTGCACGCGCTGTCCGCTTTGGGAAGGGCGCACGAAAATTGTCCACACGACCGGAAATTTTGAAGCCGATTTATTGTTTGTCGGCGAAGCACCGGGCGCAAACGAAGATGCCGAAGGCGTTCCATTTGTCGGGCGCGCCGGTCAGCTTCTTAACAAAATTATCGAAAGCATCGGCTTAAAGCGGGAACAAGTCCTTGTCGGCAACGTCAACCGTTGCCGCCCGCCCGGAAACCGCACGCCGACTCTGCCGGAAGCGCATACTTGCCGCCCTTTTTTGATGCGCGAGATTGCTGTCGTGCGTCCGAAAGTGATTGTCGTTTTGGGAAATACAGCAACACAAAATCTCTTGGATACAAAAGTCGGAATTACAAAACTGCGCGGCGAATTTCAGGACTATTTCGGAATAAAAGTGATGCCGACGTTTCATCCGGCTTACCTTTTGCGCGACCCATCGAAAAAGCGAGAGACTTGGGAAGATATGAAAAAGGTGCGCGATTATATAAATCAAATGAAATAATTTTTGCTATGAATTAGCTGATTTTTATGCAAAATTCTTTGTTTGAAGAACAAAATTTATCTTCGAGCGAAACAGTTGACGAAATCAACCAAGAATTGCTTGAAAAGGGCAAGGCTTTGTTTCCCGATAAATTTTTCATCTTTGGAACTGGCAAAAAAGATGCTCGCGTCGTTATTGTCGGCGAATCGCCTGGTCTTCCCGATGCCGATTCGGAAAAGCCTTTTATGGGACCGGTCGGGCAATTACTGGAAAAAATTTTAGCTGCCATAGGATTAAAGCGCGAAGAATGTTATCTGACTAACGTCGTCAAATTTATTTCACAAGGCGATGAACTTACACCTGATATTTTGAAATTTTTTACGCCTTTTTTACATCGAGAAATTTTGGCTGTCCACCCCGTAGTTGTTATTTCACTTGGAAATACGCCGACAAAAGCGTTGCTCAGTACAAAAAAGGCGATTTCGCAAATTCGGGGCGAGTTTTTTGATTACAACGGAATGAAATTAATACCGACTTTTAATCCGGCTTATATTTTGCGCGACCCAAGCAAAAAGCGTGAGGTTTGGGAAGATATGAAAATGGTGCGCGATTTTTTGAATAGGAATTAACCAAAAATTACGAAGTCTGATTTTCTTTATCTTAATCTTAGCGTTTTTAATGTGATTTTGTGATTAACTCTTTTTGATTTATGAAACCTGAAGTTGTCTCATCAAAAACAATTTACGAAGGAAATATTTTTGATGTTTTTTTAGCAAAAATACGCCAAAGCCAAGTCGAATACGAACGTGAGATTGTTTTCCATAACGGAAGCGCTGTTATCGTGCCAGTTTTTGCTGATAAAACCGTTGCTTTAGTCAAACAATACCGACATCCAGCACAAAAATATTTGTATGAAATTCCCGCCGGTTCTTTAGAAAAAGGCGAATCGCCCGAAGAAGGCGCACGCCGCGAACTCGAAGAAGAAATCGGCGTCAGGGCGGGAAATCTTGAAAAACTAATCGAATTTTTCGTTTCGCCCGGTTTTTTAACAGAGAAAATGTTCGTCTATTTGGCGACTGATTTAGCTGAAACGGAGCAAAAATTGGAGGAAGATGAACTTATTGAAATCAAAAAAGTTACTTTTTCGCAAGCGTTTGAAATGATTCGGAAAAACGAGATTGAAGATGCGAAAACGATTGTCGGTTTAATTTTAGCAGGTGTAAAATTGGGATTTAATTTTGGATAGTTGCTTCATTAGCTTGACGATAAAATCTTTTTTCGATATTCTTATCGTTCGCGTTTTAGCGAAAATTCAACACAGAGCAAGCTATTATGAGTACTTATTTTCCAAGCGGAAAGGGTTTGGCGGAAAACCGCAAATGGTTCGTGGTTGACGCGAAGGGTAAAACCGTCGGACGATTGGCGACGGAAGTGGCGCGAATTTTGTCCGGTAAAAACAATCCCGCGTGGACACCTTTTTTAGATATGGGCGACCACGTTGTTGTTATAAATGCCGGATACGCTATCTTTAAGGGTTCAAAAAACGATCAGAAAATGTATCGTTACCACACGCTTTATCCGGGCGGACTTCGGGAAACATCCGTTAAGGATATGTTCGTAAAAAAACCCGAGCAGATTATTGAACTTGCGGTAAAAGGTATGCTTCCGAAAACAAAACTCGGTCGCGCGATGGTTAAAAAACTTAAAGTTTACGCCGACGCGGAACACCGCCACGTCGCCCAACAACCCGAAACTATCGAAATTGAAACAAAATAAAATGAGAGGGTAGTGATTAGACATCAGTAAGAACGAAAACTAACCTCTAAACTCTAACATCTCAGAAAAATATGGCAGACATACAGTATTACGGAACAGGTCGCAGAAAAACTTCAACAGCGCGGGTTTATCTACGTCCCGGAAGCGGCAATTTTATCGTTAACCGTCGCGGTTTTGAAGAATATTTTCCTAATGAAGCGCTACGAATGATTATTCACCAACCGCTTCGTTTGACCGATAATGTCAATAAATTCGACATTTTAGTAAATGTCGCGGGTGGTGGAACAGCCGGACAAGCCGGAGCCGTCAGGCACGGTATCACCCGCGCGCTGCTCGAGTATAATGTAGATTTGCGCTCCGTTTTGAAAAAGGCGGGACTTGTAACGCGCGACCCGCGCAAGAAAGAACGTAAAAAATACGGACAAAAAGGCGCGCGCGCACGATTCCAATTCTCGAAACGATAATTCGTTTAGCGGTGAGTTGATAATGGTGAACGGTGAGTTGAAAAATCTTCATTCACCACTTATCGTTCATAACTCACCACTAAAAAACCATTGTCGCAGCTTAATTTGGTTGAATCCACAAGCAGCGGCGAGTACAAAAACCAATAAGTAAAGGAGATTTTTAATTTTGGCTACAGTTACAATGAAAGAACTTCTTGAAGCGGGAGTTCACTTTGGTCACCAAGTTCGCCGTTGGAATCCGAAAATGAAAGAATACATTTTCGGTGAACGCAACGGCATTTATATTATTGACCTGCAAAAAACGCAAAAACTTTTCCGCGACGCTCTCGGTTACGTTCAGGAAGCGCTGACGGAAAATCCGAAAATGAAGGTCTTGTTTGTGGGTACTAAACGCCAGGCGCAAGACGCAATTCGTGAAGAAGCTGAGCGATGCGGACAATTTTACGTTAATAATCGCTGGTTGGGCGGACTGATGACAAACTTTCAAACCGTTCAGCAATCGGTTAAGAAGATGAAAGATATTGAAACGATGCGCGAAGACGGACGCTTCGAGATGCTTACGAAAAAAGAGCGTTTGCAACTTGACCGCCAACACGAGAGTTTAATGAAAAACCTCGCTGGCATAAAGGAAATGAATGGCACGCCCGATATGCTGTTTGTCATTGATGTGCGAAAGGAAGACATCGCCGTGGCGGAAGCAAATCGTTTAAATATTCCCGTCGTCGCCGTCGTTGATACGAATTGTTCGCCGGAAGGAATTAACCACGTTATTCCGGGCAATGATGACGCGCTTCGCGCCATTCGCCTTTTTGCATCGCGAATCGCCGATGCGATTCTAGAAGGTCAACAAATTGCTACCGAAGGCAGCGTTGCAGCGCTCGAAACCGATACGGAAACAACTGACGGCGATACAGAAAGGCTTGAACCGACAATTCAGGTTGCCGACAGAAGTTGGGACACGGCGGAAGAAACGCATCCTATTTCACCGGAACCGGAAGACGCGGCGGCTGGTGTAAAAGATGTTTATGGAGCATACGGCAATCAAGAGCCGACACCGGTAAAAGTCGAAGTTCCGCATTCCGCATCTGAAGCAATACGAGAAGCAACCTCGGAAAACGCGCCCAAAGAAGAGCCGGTGCAGGAAGAAACAACCGAGGCGACAGCAAGTTAAAAAATATATTTTTATTTCAAAAGCGTAGCTCTTTTCGTTTATTTGGGAAACGGGCTGCGCTTTTTCTTAAAATTAAAAATTAAGAATTAAAAATGTAAAATTAAGGCAAAAGTTTTTTAATTTTGTATTTTTAATTTTTAATTGAAATTGGAGAATTTTTA
>JAIVJJ010000157.1 GCA_020200095.1 Acidobacteriota bacterium
GGCTGCTTGCGGCGAGGCGTAATACTCGACGTTCTCGCTCTTGGGCTTTTTCGCCGGACACGTCGGGCGGCAGAAGATGCCGGTGGTCTTCACCCCGACATAGAAGATGCCCTCGAAAGTCGTGTCTCGACCGAGCAGCGCGCGATACATCGTTTGAACAGGCGGTAGTGTGTTCATGGGTGCATTATAGGAAGAGTACAAAGACAGCGCATCCGCTTTTGCGGCAGCGAATTTCGGTAATGACCAGCCGAGACTTCTTCACGCCACATGGACACTCAGTAGGAATTGACGACTGAACACAGGAGCGTCAGGGGTGACAAGAGCGCCACTTTCCTTTGTCGGTAAGAGAAAGCAGCATAACGGCGGCGTTGACGTGGCGCGAAACCGCTACGAGCAAGCAAAGGGAAACCACGCAACGTGATAAGAAGGTCGCTGTTTCGCGCTCACGTCCAACAACTTGTTGGGTGCGGGTTTAATTTGTCTTGTCCTGCCTATCAAAAATATTTTAACTACCTAAAACATTTGTTAGCAGTTTTCTCGTCAACACGAATCGTCCGCGCTCCAGAATACGTTCCGAACGAACCCAAATATATAGAATTACTATTGCAACTCAAAGTTTGATTAACATTAAGGTCGCCGCTTGAATCTGTAACTTTTGCTGACTTTCCACAAGGAACATTACTGAAAGTGGCGATACCGTTATTACCTGTAACGGCTCTAAAGGTTTTACCCTGCGTTGTTAAAATAAGATTAGTATCGCTCATCATTGAACAATTTGACGCACCTAAACTTACATAGCGGAGTCTTACACTTGCTGAACTTGGCGTTGGACTTGGGGTTGGCGCGACATTGGCATTTGTATTTACATTCATGTTCGCCATATTTGCGTTAGTCGGAGCGACATTTAAATTAGTTTGAGGATTTGAGTTTGCAGATATTGAGTTGGCGTTCGATATATTTGTATTTTGAGTTGTCGTTAAGTTTGCGTTGCGGCTTGTATTGACGTTTCGCGTGTCAGCGACTTGCGCTGTTTCGCGGCTCGAATTATTTAAGCTAAACAATAAAGCTAATGCACCGATGAGAACAGACAAACCTAAAAACGCCGCAATGCCAAAATATAATGCATAGCTTTGTTTTTTCGGTGGTTGAATCAATGGTTGCGGAACAGGCGGAACAGAAGGACGAACTATAGTTTCTTCTTCGGTCGTTGCGGGAATTGGTTGCGCGAAAATGGTCGGCTCACCGCGCAAAACTTTCTGCAAATCGGCACGCATCTCCGCCGCCGTTTTGTAACGAATTGCTGTGTCCTTCGCCAACGCTCGCGCCACGACTGTTTTGATATTTTGTGGCACAGAATCCGGCAACGGCGCAAACTCTTTCGTTAGAATCGCAAACATTCGCTCCGATGGATTCTCTTGTGGAAATGGTAAATTCCCATTCAGCAGTTGATACAAAATTACGCCGACTGACCAAATATCCGTTTGGGCATTCCTTTTACCGTTGAAGGATTCTGGCGACATATAAGCATCCGTTCCCACGATGTTAGAACTTATTGCCGTTGTCTGCATTGCCCGCGAAATACCAAAATCTGCAAGACGTGGCGTATCGCCTTGAAGCAAGATGTTTGCTGGTTTAATATCTCGGTGAATGATTTTCTTGCTGTGAAGATATTCCAATCCGCTCAAGATGCCAATGCACATTTCAACCGTCTGTCTGACGGGAAGTGTGCCTTCTCTTTTCAATTTGCCCGCTAATGAACCGCCTTCGGCGTATTCGCTGACGATAACAACTTGCCCGTCACAAACATCGGCATCAATTATTGGCAGGACATTAGCGTGTCCGCTGGCTTGCTCCCAAAGCGTTGCTTCTTGCTTGATGGCTTCAAAATCAACTTGTTCGTCAAGCGGAAGTTTAATGGCAACTTTTTTCGTAACAAATTGCGAACGCTTTTCCGCAAGCCAAACTTCGCCGAAACCGCCACGTCCAAGCCGTTGGTTGAGAATGTAAGTTCCGATTTGCTGTGCGGCGTGAAACATTAAAATTTATCGTAGTAGGATAATCGGGTAGTGTCCCGATTATCCGTGAAAAGCTTTAATCACGAAATCCAAGCAGTTCCTCTATTGACCAGATGTGGTCAGTAATGCCGGCTGCCATCGCAGGTGTCCGGTGCTCCCACTTGCGCCTTTTGTCTTTGCTTCTGCGGAGCGGTTGTCGTAGTGACCGATGTGGCTTGACGAAATTATAAACGGCGTCTTCTAAATCGATGTGCCGTTTTAGATAGTGCTCGTTCTTTGAGAA
>JAIVJJ010000279.1 GCA_020200095.1 Acidobacteriota bacterium
TAAATATCGAAATCCTTTTTGCAAGATAATAAAATATTTATTTTTAAACATCTAAAATATGATAAAAGACGACTTTAACGATCTTATTACGAAAAAAACCGCGCGTATCGGCGTTATCGGTCTCGGTTATGTCGGCTTGCCCTTAATTGTCGAATTTGCCTCAAAAGGTTTCGAGGGCATTGGTTTTGAAGTTGACCAAAAAAAAGCCGATGACATCAACGCCGGAAAATCGTATATCGTAGATGTTACGAGCGAAAATGTTAAAAAGTGTGTTGATGCCGGAAAACTAAAAGCGACAACTGATTTTTCAGAATTAAATAAATGCGACGTAATAATCATTTGTGTTCCCACGCCACTTCGCAAAACAAAAGACCCGGATATGTCTTATATTCTGGCGGCTGGCGAACAGATTCAAAAGTATATGCGGCGCGGGCAGCTTATAATTTTGGAATCAACCACTTATCCCGGAACGACGGACGAAGTTCTGCAACCGATGTTTGAAGAAAAAGGTTTTAAATTGGACAAAGATTTTCTGCTCGCATTTTCGCCCGAAAGAGTTGACCCTGGAAATCCGCAGTTTCAAACGCACAACATTCCGAAAGTTGTCGGCGGTGTGACAAAAGATTCAGGCGAAGTCGCTTCGCTGCTTTACGCGCAAATTGTCGAAAATGTTCATTCGGTTTCGTCAGCTCGAGTTGCTGAAGCCTGCAAGCTCTGGGAAAACACCTTTCGCGCCATCAATATCGGAATGGCAAACGAAATGGCGAAAGTCTGCAACGCGCTCGGCATTGATACTTGGGAAGTGGTACGGGCGGCGGCGACGAAGCCTTTTGGTTTTATGGCGTTTTATCCCGGACCTGGCATTGGAGGACATTGCATCCCGCTCGACCCGCATTATTTATCTTGGAAAGCGCGGCAGCACGGTTTTGATTCGCAGTTTATTTCCCTTGCCGAACAAGTAAATTCGGGAATGCCGAAATATGTGGTTAAACTCGTGTCAGACGCTTTGAACAACGAGAAAAAATCTGTCAACGGCTCAAGAGTTTTAATTTTAGGCGTCGCCTACAAAAAAGACATTGATGATATGCGCGAATCGCCTGCGCTTTCCGTCATTGATTTGCTGCGCTCGAAAGGTGCGGAAGTCATCTATCACGACCCGTTTGTGCCGGAAGTTCATTTTGACCACGCTTACACGATCGGGGCGGGAGACCCTATTTATAATACGGAATTAAGCGACGATTTAATCAAATCGGCTGATTGCGTAATTATCTGCACCGAACACAGCAACATTGATTACGGCAGAATTACGCAAATTGCTTCTTTAATTGTTGATACGCGCAATGCGCTCGGTGAAGAATTAAGAGAAAATAGCAAAGCGAAAATTGTCAGGCTGTAGAACAGCGGTTAGTAGTGCTTTGTCTCTTGTCATTGTTTGTTGAAATTAAATCGTGTAAGACAAAGTAAAAAAGAAAGTAGCCACGAATTACACAAATAACGCGAAGGGAATATTTGTGTGGTTCGTGACTAAAAATTTAAGTTGGTTTTATTTTTGTTCGCCCTGTTCCATCGGAAAACCGGCATTTTTCCAAGCCGCAGTTCCGCCAACTAGAGCATAAGCATTTTCGTAACCGTTTTGTTTCAAGATTTGCACCGCACGGGCGCTTGTGTTTTCGCTCGGTCAGGAACAGTAGGCGATAATCTTTTTGCCTTTTGGAACTTCCTTGTAGCGAGTTTGAAATGCTTCGGCGGGAATGTTTAGCGCGCCTTTGACGTGTTCTGTTTTATATGCTACTTCCGCTCGCGTATCAACAAATACAACATCTCCCGCATTGAAAGCTTTTTTCGCTTCTTCGAGAGTGATGCGCGGCGCTTCATCGGAATGTTCGTCAGCGTGTCCGGTTGAATTTGCAGTGTTAGCTTTGTTTTCTTTAGTCGCTGTAGGAGCAGCTTTATTTTCAGTTTTCGCCGTTTCGGATGTGCCAGTTAGGTTAGCCGTTTGACAAGCTGTCAAAACCGAAAGCGCAAAAACTGTAATTATTAAAAATGAAAAAATATGGCGCATTTTTACCTCCAAGAAATTCATTTATCATTTATCATTTATCAGTGAAAAATTGTCAAATGATAAATGATAAATGATGAGTGTTAACTGTTATCAATCGTCGGTTGTCCATTTGTAACCGGCGTCGGATATTTTCCGTTCCAGCAGGCGACGCACGACGAATCGGGTTCAAACCCGATTGCCTTGAGCATCCCTTCCATCGAAAGATAACCCAGAGAATCGGCTTCGATATAACGGCAAACTTCTTCAACAGACATTTGCGCAGCAATTAAATCGGCTTTGCGCGGCGTGTCAACGCCGTAGTAACAAGGGCTGACGGTCGGCGGGCAGCTAATTCGCATATGAACTTCTTTCGCGCCCGCTTCCCGAACCATCTGCACGATTTTTTTTGAAGTCGTGCCGCGCACAATTGAATCGTCAACTAAAACGACTCTTCTGTCTTGTATTAAATCTCGTATCGGATTGAGTTTCAGACGAACTCCGAAAGACCGAATACTTTGCGAAGGCTCAATAAACGTGCGCCCGATGTAATGATTGCGAATAATCGCCTGCCGGTAATTGATTCCCGATTGGCGAGCGTATCCGATTGCTGCCGCCACGCCTGAATCAGGCACCGGCACAACCAAATCGGCTTCCGCCGGATGTTCCATTGCCAGTTGCTTGCCCATCTGATGCCGCGATTGATTGACGGATTTTCCGAAAATTATCGAATCGGGGCGCGAAAAATAAACATGTTCAAACGCGCATACCGAGCTTGGTTTTTCCGCAAAAGGAAAAAACGAATGCAAACCATTTTCGTCAATTACGAGCATTTCGCCTCTCTTTACTTGGCGCACATATTCGGCGTCAATCAAATCAAAGGCGCAAGTTTCCGAAGCGACACACCAAGCATCTTTCAATTTTCCTAAATTTAAAGGACGAAAGCCGCGCGGGTCGCGCACGGCAATCAAAGAATTTGGCGTTAAAAATAAAAGCGAAAACGCGCCTTCGGTCTCTTTCAAAACTTTGGCTATGGCTTCAACGGTATTTCCGGCTTGGCAACGGGCAATTGAATGAAGAATCGTTTCCGTGTCGGACGTAGAAGAAAAAATCGCGCCAGCCTTTTCAAGTTCACTTCTTTTTTGCAGTGCAAAGGGTAAATTACCATTATGACAAACGGCGATTTGTCCGTGCTGACATGTTACTGAAAACGGTTGAACCTCGCGAATTGTGTTTTTTCCGGCTGTTGAATAGCGGGTGTGTCCGATGGCGCTTGCACCTTTCAATTTTTTCAAAGCGTCTTCGGTCAAAACGTCCGCGACCAAACCCATCGAGCGAAATTGATGAAGATTTTCAGTGTCCGAAGAGACGATTCCGCACGCTTCCTGCCCGCGATGCTGGAGCGCGAAAAGTCCGAGCTGCGTTAAGGTTGAGGCTTCATTGTGTCCGAAAACTCCGAAAACTCCGCACTCTTCGTGAAACTTGTCTAAAATAAAATCGCTCATCAGATATATTTTGCCACAGAAACAAAGCAATGCGTAATGTATGAAGAGTGATGTGTAAACTATATTTCTTTACGCTTCACGCATTTTATCTCCGGCTTTTATTTTCCCGCTCGCATAAATAGTTTAAGATATTTTCATTCGGCTTATTTTAATCGAAGCAGTTTTAATAATTTATGAAATTCGTTATCACAATGTTATCGGCACTCTTTTTTATCTCCTGTTCCGCCGCGCCCGATAATCCTGTAACTACTGCTGCTGGAGCGAAAATTGAAAAGAATAAGCAGACCGCCATCAAAAATGAAGTCAGCGAAATCACGCGAGAAAGCCAATATCTCGAAAGAATCGGAAGAGATATGGATTCTTATCGTTTAGCTAAGGACGCGGAAAGCCATCGCACTTGCACCGCTCTGATGGAAGACAGAGGTAAGGAAATTGCAGATTTGGAAGCGCGGATAAAAAATCTGCCTGATAACTATAACAACCAATTAACACCAATCATTATTGATTTGAGAGAGTGCGTATCCTGCTCAAAAACTGCAATGGAAAGCTGCGTAAAAACAAGAGCGTCTATCAATAAAGCAATAAAGGAAATTTTTCCGAAATGATTAAAGGGAATAAACTTATTCAATACATAGCACTCTGTAACGCTAGGTAAGCATAGGGAAAATAGGGCATTTATGAAGGTTCGAGTTTTATTTTTTGGCGCCACGGCAGAAGCGGTCGGAAAAAGAGAAATCGAGTTTTCGCTGGCTGAAAACACGAATGCCAGCGAAGCTCGCACCGAAATTTTAGAAGCCTTTCCTAATCTAAAAAAATATTTTGGTAAATCTTTACTTTTCGCCATTAATCAGGAATATGCAAGCGGCGATGAAATTATAAACAACGGCGACGAGCTTGCGATTTTTACAGCCGTAAGTGGCGGGTAAATTCTGAAATGTCAGACGAAGAAATCCAAAATCCAAAATCCAAAATCCAAAATCCGGGTGATTTTTTTGAACTCACGAATGAACCGATTGACGTTGGCAAAGTCGCCCGAAGAATTGTGCCCAGCGAATCCGGCGCGACCGTAACTTTGGACGGTTACGTGAGGCAATGGACAAAAGGAAAAGAAACGCTTTATTTAATTTATGAGGCGTATGAGCCGATGGCATTAAAGGAAATGGGAAGGTTAATTGAAACGGCGCACGCACGATTTGAAATAGCGCACGTTGGAATTGTTCATCGTCTCGGAAAATTGGAAATCGGCGAAACGAGCGTCGTCATTTCAGTTTCCGCGCCGCACCGGAAAGCCGCGTTTGAAGCGTGCGGATGGTTGATAAAAGAGTTAAAAAGAACCGTGCCGATTTGGAAAAAAGAAGTTTATGCGGGCGGCGAAGTTTGGATTGAAGGCGAAAATCACGGCGCTAATGTGAACTGAAAATTAAATTTACTTAAATGGTTATTCTTTCCTTGCTCGACTCGTTAAGGTGTCATATGATGCTCGCATATTTCATTTCATCGTTCGAGTTGCACTTTCAAAATTGAAAGTATCAAATGTTATAAAACAAAAATTAAAAAAGAGGTTTTTGATATGCGAAAGTTATTTCCGTTGCTTTTCGGAATTTTACTGATTGCGCAAATTACCTTGGCGCAATCGCAGGCAACCACCGGAAACATCGAAGGGCGCGTCGTTGATCCGCAGGGCGCGGCAGTTCCGAATGTTTCGGTAACGGCGACCAATCAAGACAACGGTTTGCAAAAAACCTCGCAGACAAGCGACGAAGGTAATTTTGTGCTGCCGCTTTTGCCGTCCGGCAATTACAAGGTAGCAACCACCGCCGGACTAATTTTTTAGATTTTGTCACACTCACACCCGGCATCGTCCGCGACCCGACGAGAAGCGGCGATTTGGCGGTCGGCGGTCAGAAAGGAACGCTCAACAGTTTGCAGATTGACGGAACGAGTAGTGACAACACCTTTTTCGGGCAATCATCGGGACGCACCGGTTCGGGACGCGCTCCGTCGCAGTTTTCGGTTGATACGGTAAAAGAATTTCAGGTCAATCAAAACGGTTTTTCGGCTGAGTTCGGACGCGCCGCCGGCGCGGTTATCAACGTCGTTACCAAAAGCGGCACAAACCGTTTCACTGGCAGCGCGTTTGAATATTTCCGCGATGAATCACTCAACGCTCGTTCGCCGGTTTTAGTTGCCGCAGGACGCGCTCGACCAGCCGGACAAATCAATCAATTCGGCGGAACTTTTGGCGGACCGATTAGAAAAGATAAAATTTTTTTCTTCGGTGCTTATGAAGGTCAACGCTCAGATTTACCGAATCCGGTTGTTGTTCGCTCACTTCCTTTTGCTCCAGCAAGCATACAAACTCTGCTCGGACCGAAAGTCGAATCTTACAACGTCAACCGCCAGCAGGATACGTTTTTAATCAAAACTGATTTTAATATTAACGACCGGAATCAGGTTTGGGTAAGATTTAACCAGCAGAATTTTACCGGTACGAACCTTGAAAGCTCCGGCACATTGAGTGCGCTCGAACACACGGGCAACAGCAACGTCAATACTTCCACTATTTCTTCAAGCTGGACTTCGACGCTTTCGGCAAATTGGTTTAACGAGTTTCGCATTCAATTCTCGCGCGATAAAGAACCGGGATTGGCAAATTCAGATACGCCGGAAGTTGGCGTAACGGCAAGCGCGGGCGGTATAACTGACGGAACTTTCCTTTTCGGGCGCAACAATTTCAGCCCGCGCGAAACGACTGTTACTCGTTATCAATTTGTTGATAATCAAACCTTTATTACCGGTAATCACACATTTAAATACGGCGCGGATTTATTATTCGACCGCATTTTCAACTTCTTTCCCGGTCTTTTCAGCGGAGCATATACTTTTCCCAGTTATGCGGCTCTAGCCGCCGGAACGCCTTCGCGTTATCGCCAAAGCTTTGCCGGAGCGGGAACAACTGGCGGAACGACTCATCCAAACAATTCGGAATATGGATTTTTCCTGCAAGACGATTGGCGCGTGATGCCGAAGCTAACGCTTAATCTCGGCGTTCGCTACGATTATCAATCAATTTCCCAGCCGCCGATTCAAAATCCGAACGCGGCATTACTCGCGGCAGGCTTTGATACGAGTTTTCGACCCTCGGACAAAAATAATATTGCGCCACGTTTAGGTTTCAGTTACGCTTTCAACGAAAAAACGGTTCTGCGCGGCGGTTACGGAATGTTTTACGGGCGCACGACGGCAATTTTAACTGGAACGGCGCATTCGCAAAATGGTATTCAGGTTGTAGCGATTGATATTAACTGCACAACTTCGCCTGCTTTGTGCCCAACTTATCCAAATGTTTTTCAGAGCGTTCCGACCAACGTCGCGGCGGTAACGCCAAATCTGTATCTGTTCGATAAAAATTATAAACAGCCGTTTACGCATCAAGCCCGCCTGCAATTTGAGCGCGAAATTTTTGCCAACACAACCGTCTCCGTTCAATACACGCTTTTTCGCGGTGACGATTTGACGCGCACGCGCAATGCAAACTTGAATGCGCCGCTAGTGACAACAGTTCCGATTTTTAACGGAACGACTGCAACGACCGATACTTTGACGATTCAAAGATTTCCGGCGGCGCGTCCGATTCCGGCGTTTCAACGCATCAGTCTTTATGAAAGCACCGCCAATTCTTTTTATCAAGGCTTAACATTTGAGATGAATCGCCGTTTCGCCGACCGTTTCCAATTCAACACGAGTTACACCTTATCAAAAGCAAAGGACGATAAACCAGACCAGACCTCGGTTGTTCCCGGCGTTGACGATGGGAAAATCGCCGAAAATCAATTTGACTTGTCAGGCGAATACGGACGTTCCGATTTGGACGTGCGCCATCGCTTTATCTTTAGTCCGGTTTATGAAACAGGCACTTTCAGATACAGCGAAAACAAAATCGTTCGCGCTCTTTTAAGCGATTATGTTTTCACCGGAATTTTCACGGCGCAATCGGGTATTGCGTATTCGGCGGCAGTTTCCGGCGACCCGAACAACGACGGCAATACGGCAAATGACCGCGCTCCGGGAACGGTGAGAAATCAATTTTCGACTCCGCCAACTTATCAAGTTGATATGCGCGTCGGACGCATTATTCGTTTCGGCGAGCGTTATCGTTTGTCGCTTTTCGTGGAAGGTTTCAATATCTTAAATCGTTCAAATGTGCAGCAGGTCAACAACGCGCTTTACGCTTACAGCACAACGGGCGGAGGTCGCCTGACGCAAACGACAAACTTCGGAACGCCGCGAATATTTGTCTCCGGTTCGCCTTCGTTTACTTTCAATTCAAGCTACAACCGTGAGCTGCAGCTCGGCATTAGATTTGATTTTTAAGTCGGGTTGAATTTAGAAAAAAGGAGCGAGAAGTTTTTGCTTCTGGCTCCTTTTTCTACGAGAGGTAATTTAACTGATAGCACGATTAAGACTTTATTTTAGTTATACCAAGTTATGTTTGGCTCGCACGACCAATTCATCAAAATAATTTTCTAAATTTTCATTCGCGCCACGAAGTCCGGCGACGACCTTTTCACCCCATTCGATATATTCAATTCGTCTTTTGTTTGACCAATCGTGCGGCGGATTTTCCGTTATATCCCGGATGTTGCTGATTTTGTCGCAAAGTTTGATTTGCTTTGCGCCTTTAGATATATGTGGTGCGTGTTCGATTTGCAATTGTTTTCTTTCGGCTTTCGGTAAAGATTTATCGTCGGTTAATTCCAAAACCATTTCACAAACATTTTCGCCGAACAATTTGGTAATTTCTTCTTTAGTTGTTTGGGTGTCTTCAATTGTATCATGTAGAACGGCGGCGATAAGAATTTCGTAATCTTCAATGTTTCCGACGTTTGTAAGTAAATTCAAAACTTCTAAAGGATGATTGATGTAAGGCTCTTCGTCCGCGCCTTTGCGCTTTTGAGTTTTGTGTTTTTTAGCGGCAAAGCTAATTGCCTGCGCGAGTGTTTTTAGGTTATTCATAAGATAGATGTTGGATGTGGGATGTCAGATGTCAGTAACAAACACGATGGTTTTATCTAACATCTAACATCTAACATCTAACATCTATTTCGTTACTTCAATCGTTAAAACCTGTTGCCCGGAAATAATAAAATCGGCGGGCGCTAATTCCTGTTCGGTTAAAACCGTCTGCACAGTTGGTTTAAAGCCGCCGACAGAACGGTCATTATTCAAAGTCGCCAGAACCGAAGGCGGTAGATTTGGCATTTCGTTTGCGCCTACAATCGCGCCGTTAGTTATGCGCGAAGTTTGCACATAAAGACGGTCGTCTTTTTTCACTTTGTTGATTGTTCTAATAAGTTCGGTTAAATCCTTCGGCACAAATTGACGCGAGGCAGATGTTTGCTGAATCGAATCACCGTCGCCAACCGTTATCATCAAAGTTCCGACGGGCGTATCGGCAGGAATTTTAACCGGAATTTTTTGCGAGAAAACTTTTCCCGTATTGGTTCGTACAAATGCCTGCACTTCAAAACTTTCTCCGGCTCGAACTTCTCTTCTGTCAAGCGCGATGCGCTCTAATGTCGCGGTTTTGCTGCCGTCTATCGAAGTCATTTTTAGATTTATTTCCGTAATTTCCACATTATCAAAACGGCTTCGCAAAAGAGCATTGACTGGAATGGTTGCGTAACCGGCGGCACTTTGCGTTGCCTGCGCTCCGCCAAAACGCTGTCCGAGTTTTATCGTTTCTTGACCTTTAAGTTTAATTTCGCCCGTAACTTCAATTGTCGAATCGCCTAGTCCGCGCTCATTGGCAACAATCGAGTTATAAACCGATATGTTGAGCAGAAGCGGTGTTAGAAAATCGTCTTTGACAACCTCAAAATTCAAAGTTTCTTCTTGGTTGCGGCTGGTTTCGAGATGGATTTTTACTGGAATCATCTTCGGCGCTTGTCCAAGCCGACCAAAAACGCCGGTTGAACGGTCTTGCGTCATACTGCCGACCATCGAATCGGGAACGGCAAGTTTGAAAGAGTTATTCATATTCGGAATAACCGTTACGACGTGTGACTCGGACATCGGTAAATCCGCCGTGCCGAGATTTAAGAACGGATGCCCGAAAGCATAAACTTTTTCGCCGTCGCGGAAAGTAACTGTGCCGCTTGCCGCGAGTGAGTAATCACCGCGCGTCAATTGCATCGAAACAGACGCGCCGCCGAGTAAAGTTTTATCATCGGCTTCTTTTAGAGGCGTAATTCGCGCCGCCCCGCCGACGGCTGCGACAGGAAGCAAACCGACCGACGCTAGTTGCGGCGCAAAGTGATTCAGTGTTTCTTGGGAAAAACCGCTAAACGTCAGCGGTGTGGCAATCGGCTGAAAAGATTGTCCGGCTACCGTATTCAAAAGCGAATTTCGGTCAGCGCTCATCAAAACCGAATTTGAAACAATCGAGTTTTTCGGTAAATCCAATTTAGTCGAAGCTAATTCGGCAAAGGAAATTGCGCGCGGTTCTTTCGCCTTTATTTTGAGATGCTGGTTATTTTCAAAAATCGCAATCATCTGCGCAATCGGTGTAATGCCGCAAATCGGTTCTTTCGAGAAAGGAAAACTGTAGGAAATCGCGCCGACAAGTTTGCCGTCAATATAAACGGGCGAGCCGCTCATTCCGGCAAAAACGCTTGTTCTGTCAGCGCTGCCACCGCTGATGCGACCGACAATCATATCTTGTTTCGGACCGATTGCGCCCGGCACAATTCCCAAAATTTCAACCGTAAATTCTTCCGGTTCGCTGCCACGAAAAACCGTCCACGCCGTTCCTTTCATTCCTTCTTTTAGTTCGGAAAGCGGAAAAAACTGGGCGCTTGACGCGCTTACGGTTTTGTTTCTTTGTTCGTTTTTGGCTTGCAATTGTCCAAAAAGATTCGAACAAAAGGCGACGATAATAAATAAACAGGCGAAAATTTTTGTTTTCATTTCTTTAAAACTCTTCCTTATACCATTGTTTTCTATGATAACACTTTCACTATCTTACCGAAAGTTCTTTTTTAATGGACTAACCTAAGACTCTCAAAAGCCCTTTCAAGTTGCATCTTCTTTCCCGTAATCGAGTTTATAAAATCACAACAAAAACCAGGAGTCTTTTTCATAGCGGATAGTTGATAATTAAAAGGTGAAAACAAAAATTTAGCATTATTATTTAGTTATCGTTTTTCACTTTCAGTTGTCCAACTATCCGCTATCAATTTATTAGAGTTCTATCTTCTTATTGCTGTGTCCGTTTGTCTTGGCAATTTTGTTAATCTCCGCGCTTTCTTCCATTTTACCAACTGCTTGCACAAGAATTTCGCGCAATTGTTGCAACCTTTCGACGGTCGAGCGAGTTTCCAATAATTTATATTTCAAATCCGGTTCGAGGTTAAACGCAGCGGTAACCAAAAAAGAAAGCGCTTGGGGCTCGGATTGCGGAACGTCGGGAAGCGTGCCGCGCTCACCGCCAAGTTTGTGCGCAGCTTTGGCAATTCGCTTGAAAAGCAAGTAAACTTCATCTGCCAAAGGATTTAATAGTTCAGCTTCTTCGTCAAAATCTTCAAAAAACTCGACATCGCCGATTAAATAAGGCTCGCCCGCTTCTATATAATCAATCAAACGATAGCGAATTACGCCGATGGTCAAAATGTTTGAGCGTCCATCGGGCAATAATTGATTTTCGCGCACTTCGGCAACGCAGCCGACCGTTCCCGTTTCGGGTTTTTTTGCTAAAATCTCGTTTTGCGGGTCAAAATACGAAACCCCAAACAGATTTTTCTCCAGACCGATGTCTTTAAGCATCTGCCGGTAGCGCGGCTCAAAAATATGCAGCGGCAAAAGCTCGTTTGGCAATAAGACGAGCGGCAAGGGAAACAGCGGTAGATGTTTGATGCCAGATACTTTTTCTAATGCTTCGGACATAATTTTATTAGTGGTGAACTGTGAGTGATTAGTGAGAAACAAAAACTCACCACTTATCGTTCACCACTCACCACTACTTTAAGGGCGATGAAATCAACAATCTTATCCGGCGTTTCGTCGGTCAAAGCCAATCTTTTCGCGCCAATAACGGCTTCTGCCATTTCTTCGACGCGCGTTTTGTAGCGATTATCCCGAATGATTAAATCTTCGACGACGCGGCGTTCTAGTTTTTCGCGCGAAACGTCTTCGCCGACATCAACGGCGACGGCATATTCAACCGGCGCTGAATGATTTTTAAGTCGAACGTGCAAAGCGTCGGTTAATTTCATCGCTTCTTCGCGGATTTTTTGCAGTTCCAAATTTGAATTAGGAAAACCGAGATGACCGCGCAACGTTATTTCCAAAATCGGTTGCATCGCATCTAAGTTTTCATTAAACACACGGGCTTCTCGTTTTACCTTTTCCAAAACAGCTTCGGTAATATCTTTTGTGTCGGCGTAACCAGAGACGTCAAATGATAAACGTTGAAAAGGACGTTGTTTGTAATCTCTGATGTGTTGCGCGGAAACTTGCAGGTTTTCGTCCACTTCGACCAGAAACACACCGCGCGTTTCACGGTATTCGTCAATACTTGTAATTTCGAGCGAACCCGGATTAAACGCCCAGTTATCAATATCGAAACTTTTGTGCGTGTGTCCGAGGGCGACGTAATTCGTTACGGATTTTAGCTCTTTCAAATTCGCAATCGTCAGCGCGGGAATCGGATGCGTTTGATGACCTTCAACATCGGTATGCAGCATTAAAATATGAAACGCGCCTTCGCGCAAATTTTCTTTAATGGCGTCGGTGAGCATCGGAATCGCCCAATTTGCCGATGCGCCATACCAATTCGAGCCGTAAATTCGCGCTTTTCCGATGTCTATAAAACCGCCTTTAACATTCTCCTCGTCCCAAGGTTTATAAAAGATTTTTCCGTTATCATTTGTCGGTTCAAGCAAATTTATCAAATTCCAATTCGCCAGTGAGCGCAGCCAGCTATATTCAGTATCATGCGCCCTCTGGTCGTGGTTTCCTTCGATTGCTACAGCCGGAATGTCTTTGTCTTTCAAGAGACTCAAACCGGCGAAAGCATAATTCATCGTTTCGGGCGGCACATTTCGCTTATGAAAAAAATCGCCGCACATCAAAACAAAATCAACCTTTTCGCCAATGGCGTATTTCTGCAAAACGTCAATCCACGAATCGAAAAAATCGCGTGGACTTTCGGCTAGTTGATAGCGCGTGCAACCTAAGTGAACGTCGGAAATATGAAGGAATTTCATATTTCCATTATAAAACATTTCAACACGAAGGACACAGAGAATATAGAGATTTTTAACAGAAGTCAGCTAGGAATCACACGAATAATGCAAATAAAATCAAAAAAATAATCCTTATTATTCGTGTAAGTCTTGGCAAAAAACCTCTGTGTCTATATGTCTGAGGTAGTAAATTAATTGACGGAAACTTTTCCCGACAGTTTGTTTTTCGGCGTGGTCGAAAATGCGGTTTTGAATAGAGATATGAAATTCGGTTAAATTAATTATGCGGAATTAAACATTGACCCCAAAACAAAATAAAAACCAGATTTTTATTGATTTTAGCGTTCAAAGTGACGTATAAAAATTCTGTATAATACGAATTTAATTCGGTATAATTCAAAGTTCGATGCTTCGTGGTAAAATTAATTCGGCAATCATTTGAGAATTGTTGTTATGTTTGAACAATATTCCACAACCGAGCGCAAAAATGCCTTTTCACAACTTCACAGCAATCTGAAAATCGCTGTTGTCGCTGCTCTTGCTTATTTGCTTCTGGTTAATTTGCTCGGATATGCCGTGGGCGAAAACAGCTTGACCGTTTTTAACGACTGGAGGCAGGTGATAATCTCGTATATACCTTCGCTTGGTTACCCGCTTGCTGCACTTGTGCTATGGTTTTGCCGGAAATCAGCTATTGGTGAAAATTATCCGTATTGGTTAATCGTTTCTATTTTAGGCTCAATTTCATCTGCGTTTTTAGCAGTTTTTACGGTTGACCAGTTAGGAACTATTGACCCGTCAATCGGAGTTTTTGGTAGGTTCATTGGAATCGCTGTGTTAGCGACAATTTTAATTTTTTACACAGTTCCGCTAACTGCATTATTTTATTACTTAACAACTTTACGGAAGCATTGAAAAATTACTTGCGTGTTGGAAGAGTAACACCTGCTTCTAAATGAAAGACGCATCGAACAATTCAATGGACGTGAGGGCGAAACAAGGGCTTTTTTAAAGCGGTCTTTGGTTTCTTTCAGCTTGCCTGTAGCGGTTTCCACCCACATCAAGTCTGCTGTTTTCCCGTGTGAAAATCGAGGCATTCTTTGACAATCTATAAAGCCTCAATGATAATTAAAGTGTATGATTTTGATTACTTGAAAACAACAGTAACGAAAATGTTAGAACAAGAACGACAATTTTTTGAACAACACAGAGCCGAATGGTTAACCAAATTTCCGGGTAAGTATGTTCTTGTTAAAGGCGAAGAACTTATCGGAACATTTGATACTGTTGACGATGCCCTTACTGAAGGCGCGCGTCGATTCGGTCTTGAGTCGTTTCTTGCGCGCCGCGTTGAACAAGTAGAAAAAGAAATTAACATTCCAGCTTTAGCTTTAGGTATTCTTCGTGCCAATCCTACACGCTCAAATCACCGGTGAAGTTATCACGCCCGACGGAAGTACAGTTCAAATTCCGCCGCCGTTCGCACTTCAGCAACGCGGACCTTGTTTACAAGCGTCTGTTAGCGTAGCGCAAAGCATTGCCGCGCAGTTGATACAACAAGGTCTTCCTGTTCCGCCGCCAATTACCGGTTGGGCGTTGATTGATACAGGAGCTTCTTCTACCTGTATTGATGATGCCGCAGCGCAACAGCTTAAACTTCCGGTTGTTGATGTCGTAACAATGTCTTCAGCTTCTCACGCTTCTTCACAAGCAAATGTTTATCCAATTCTGATTGATATTGCGGGCTTGCCAATTCCTATAAACGCACCGCAAACAATCGGCGCAACACTAGCAGCACAAGGTTTGCTTCTTCTAATTGGGCGTGATGTTTTGCAACATTGCACTTTATTTTATAACGGCGCAACAGGTGAAATTACATTATCGGTTTAACAAACCGACGCATAATAAGTCATTGGACGCGAGATAAAAACAGCGACTTTCATCAAACGGCAGAAAGCCGGTTCGTCCATCAAAACCAAAACATCAAGCGGGTCTCCGTCGCCGCCCAACGTGTTCGGAATAAAACCGAAATCAAAAGGAAAATACGCGCCGACGGGCAACACGCCGCCCAATTTGTAAAGCCCCATTTCTTCATCAAACTTGTATTTATTACGACTTCCCTTTGGCGTATCAATAATGACATTTAGTTCTCCAGATTTCTCATCAAACAGACTTATTTTATCTAAATTACTTTCAGATTTTTTCTGCATACTTTTTTACTTTTTTTACTTTTAGCGCTTAAAAACAGTTTCCTACAAATTTTTTCTTTGCAAATAAAAATAATTCCTCAAAAATTTTCTTTGCGTCTCTGCGCCACCAGCGTCTTTGCGTTAAATTTTGTTCGCCGCTTTAACGCGCAGCCTGCCAAATTCATTCAGTAAAGGTTTCAAATTTACAACTGCCGCGTCGTGCGAAACGCCGTTTGAAGCCAGAACGCCGTTGTGATTTTGCACGTCACTTAAATTGTAATTTATCGGAAAGCCATACAGATCGGTCATTCGCCCGCCGGATTCTTCCAGAATTATCTGCGGGGCGCAAGTGTCCCAAAATTTTGTGCGCGGCGAAAGATGAATGTATAGGTCGCAGATTTGCTCGGTTACAAGACCAACTTTCAACCCGACGGAACCGCGCTGAATTTCCTGTTTGAAGCCGAAATCCTCGATAATTCGAAACATTCGCGGGCTGCGGTGATTGCGGCTCGAAGCCAGATTCATTTCGGTAAAATTTGTTTTACCGGAAACCTGAAGGCGTTTCGGTTTTTCTCCGTTTTCGATTAAAAACGCGCCTTCGTTTTTGACTGCATAGTATAAAGCGTTTTGAGCAGGTAGAAAAACAATTCCCAAAACGACTTCACTACCGATTGTTAAACCGATTTGCACGCCAAAGTCTCCGTCTTTTTTGATAAACCCCCAGGTTCCGTCAATCGGGTCAATCATCCAGACACGATTTCTCGAAGTGCGAATCTCGATTAAATCATCTTCTTCTTCCGACAAAATTCCGTCTTCAGGAAACGCTTCAGCTAAACCTTTAACAATGATTTTACTTGCGGTCTTATCGGCAATCGTAACCGGTTCTGAAAAATTATCTACGCCGAGTTTTTCTTCCGCGACGATTTCGAGAGCGTAAAACTCCAATATACTTACGCCCGCTTTTGCGGCTAATTCGATTGCGGTTTCAAGTTCCTTTTCCAGCATTTATAAAATTTCAGATTTCGAATTCCATCCTTTAATTTTTACGAGTTCGGCGTGGATTTCTTTATCGCTGAACTTTTCAAATTCTTCGAGCCGCAAACGCTTTTCCAAAATTGCCTTTGCCAATTCTTTCGTATAAACAATCTTTTGACGACTGAAATATGCTGCTTTCATTTCCGCATCAGATAAAGAAAAAACTTTTTCAGGCGTTATTTCGCCCAAGGTTTTTTGCAACTTATCAAACGCGGATTTTGCCGAAGCAACTGAAACTTGTTGTTCAAGAATAATATGAACGAGCGTTGGAAAGCCTTCCGGACGCGCCCATAGCGGCGGAGTTCCAAAGCTGCGAAAGACGTAAGCCAAATCGCAATCGGTTTTGGATAATTTCCGACAGCCGCTAATTAACTTTTGCTCGTCAAGAATTTTAATCATTAAAAAATTTGAACAAAAATTTTCTTTGCGAATTTTGCCCTTCTCACGCGTGAAATTTCTTACCAAATTGAAGCGAGTGCGCTTTCGTCAAATTCGATTGATTCTCCTTCAGGCAAGATGTGAATAATTTTGGACGCGCCTTTTGCCTTTAAAAGCGGCGATAGTAAACCGATGCGATGACAATTCGCGCGCGGAATTTTATGCTTCGTCAAAGGCTGCGATTCCGAACACATAATCGCGGTTTTTACTTCCGCCGCAAGTTCCAAAACTCTCTCAACTCCACGTTCTAAATCTTCTGTTTTCGCAAGTGTCTTGCCGCCGCATTCGGGTAGATGCTCATAACCGATGCCGTTGTCAATTAAATTCTCCTTTAACACCGCGCCGTTAAACTGCACCCAACGCGAACGCGCCGCGCTCCGTACATCGCACAAAAAAGCGATTTCGTATTTCTTGAGCAAAACTAGAAATTCAGCCCATGAATGCCGTCCGTGTCCGATTGTGTAAACTGCGATTGATTCAGATTTCATTATTAGAAACTTGGCTGATTAACCTTCAATGCGGTCAAGTTCGATGTCTTCCCAGGAAGCCGGATCGTCTAAGGATTCTAAATGTGTAAAAACGATTGCGCCGCCGATATCGCGCCGAATCTCGGCTTCAATTTCTTCAAGCAATTCATGTCCTTGATGAACCGTCCATTTTCCGGGAACGAGAATATGAACGCTGATAAAAGAACGCGCTGCAGCGCGGCGGGTACGCAAAGCATGATATTCAATTCCTCTTTTCTGAACAAAACGGTCAAGCACCGAGCGAATACTTTTTTGCTTCTCGGAAGAAACAGCTGTGTCCATCAAACCAAGCGCCGAGCGCCGCATTAATTGAACTCCCGACCAGATGATATTCGCCGCAACCAGCAGCGCAACGAGTGGATCGAGAATGAGCCAGCCCGTAACCGAAACTGCCCAAACCCCGACGACAACGCCGACCGAAGTCCCAACGTCTGTCATTAAATGCTTCCCGTCAGCTTCGAGTGTAATCGAACGATGCTGCCGTCCGGCGCGAATTAAAATTTGTCCGACAATTAAATTAACTGCCGTCGCCGCCGCCGAAATAATCAAACCGAGATTTACCTGTTCCAGCGGTTGCGGATGAAAAAGCCGAAATGTCGCCGTCCAGCTGATACCGACGGCTGCAAGTAGAATCAGCGTCCCTTCAATTCCGCTGGCGAAATATTCCGCCTTGTCATGTCCGAAAGCGTGTTCTTCGTCGGGCGGACGCGCCGCCAATTTGAGCATCATCAGCGCGATGACCGCCGCCGCCAGATTTATTAACGATTCCAGAGCATCGGAAAGCAAACCGACCGAGCCGGTAAGCAAATATGCTCCCGCCTTCAAGCCGATGGTCACGACGGCGGCAAAAATTGACAACCACGCAAAGCGCGTAAGATTTTCCCGTTTCATCAAACGTTTTCTCTCATCAAACCCAGACGTTTTATTTTATGAAACCGCAGATTCAGTTTAACCAACCGCTGAAGGTTTGAAACAACAGCCATCCGTTTAGCGCCGCGATAACCGAAGCAATGATATAGCCGGTGATTTTCGTCAGTGACGAGTTAGCGAATTCGCCCATTTTCCCTTGGTCACACGTGAACATCACGAGCGGAAAAACGGCAAAACTGAGCTGCATACTCAAAACCACCTGACTAAAAACCAGCAACTGCCCGGTTCCCTGCGAGCCGTAATAATATGTCACAAAAACCGCCGGAACAATCGCAATCAGACGCGTTATCAACCGACGCATCCACGGTCTGATACGAAGATTCAAAAATCCTTCCATCACAATTTGACCGGCGAGCGTTCCGGTTAAAGTCGAATTTTGACCCGAAGCGAGTAGCGCGACGGCGAACAAAGTGCTGGCGCCCGCCGTTCCCAAAAGCGGCGACAGCATTTCGTAAGCCGATTCAATTTCGGCTATTTCGTAATTTCCCGTGCGGTAGAAAACTGCGGCTGCGACAATCAAAATCGCCGCGTTGATAAACAAAGCGAAAATGAGCGAAAGGGTCGAATCAATCGTCGCGTATTTTAATGCTTCACGTTTGCCCTCGGCGTTGCGCTCGTAATTGCGCGTCTGCACGACAGACGAATGCAGATAGAGATTATGCGGCATCACGGTCGCGCCCAAAATTCCGATGGCAATGTAAAGCATTTCAGGATTCATAACAATCTGCGCCGTCGGAACAAAGCCGCGCAAAATTCCGCCGATTGACGGCTCAGATAAAGCGATTTGGACTCCGAAACAGATTCCAACGGTCAAAACCAACGTCACCACAACTGCTTCAAGCCAGCGAAAGCCTCTGTTTTGCAGTAAAAGAAGAAGCATCACGTCGAAAGCCGTGAGCAGCACGCCGTAAATGAGCGGAATACCGAAAAGCAGGTTCAGCGCAATTGCCGAGCCGATAACCTCCGCTAAATCGCAGGCGATAATGGCGATTTCGCACAAAACCCATAAAGCAAAGGCGACGGGCGGCGAAAAATGGTCGCGGCACGCCTGCGCCAAATCGCGTTCAGCGACAATGCCCAAACGCAAAGCCAATCGCTGAAGAAAAATCGCCATCAGATTAGACAGCATAACCACGCTCAACACTCGGTTGAGTTCGCGGACGCCGCCAAATTTTCCCCTCGATATTTGCGCTCATAAGATTTAGAGGATTATCTCAAATTTTTAATTGTCGCGCCGACTGTCTATAAAATTAATCGTGAATTTTACCGACGAACGGATGCTTTTGAGTAATTTCCCGTTAATCGGCAAATAATTTGTTTCGCCGATTAAGTTGCAGCCTGCCGAATTTCCTCAATCGCGTTCGGATTTTCCAACGCCGATAAATCGCCAGCGTCATCGCCCAAGAAAGCCGCGCGAATCACGCGACGCATCACTTTCGCGTTGCGCGTTTTCGGCAGCGCGGAAACGAAAAGAATGCGCGAAGGTGCGAGCGGTTTGCCCATATCTTTGGCAACAAGGTTTTTTAATTCGACTTCTAAATTGTCGGTTGCTTTGCCCTTCAAAACGCAAAACGCGACCATCGCCGTTCCTTTCATTTCATCGGGAACGCCGATGACGGCGGCTTCGGCAACCGATGAATGTGCAACCAACAAACTTTCGACTTCCGCCGGACCAACTCTTTTCCCCGCGACTTTCAGCGTGTCGTCCGATCGTCCTAAGATAAACCAATGTCCGTCTGCATCTCGCATCGCCCAATCGCCGTGAATCCAGATGTTTTCAAAGCGCGACCAATACGTTTCGAAATAGCGTTCGCGCTCTTGCCAGAAGCCGCGAGCCATTCCAATCCACGGGTTTTTAATCGCTAATTCGCCGACTTGGTTCGCGCCGACGGATTCGCCTTTGTCGTCTAAAATGTCCGCGTCAATTCCCGGACACGGCGCGGGAAAAGAGCAAGGTTTTTGCGGCAACAATGGATTTCCCATTAAAATTCCGCCTGAGATTTCCGTGCCGCCCGAATAATTTATTATCGGAAGTTTTGAATTGCCGACTTTTTCAAACAGCCACCACCAAGGCGCGGGATTCCAAGGCTCGCCCGTCGAAGCAAAAGCGCGAAGCGACGAAAGGTCGTGTTTTTCCGGCAAATCGTCGCCTTTGGTTGCGAGCGCGCGAACAAGCGTTGGTGAAATTCCCAATATTTCTACTTTGTGTTTCGCGCAAAACTCCCACATTCTATCAGCTTCTGGATAATCTGGTGCGCCGTCGTAAATGCAAATGGTCGCCCCGTTTATCAACGCGCCATAAATCAGCCACGGTCCCATCATCCAGCCAATGTCGGTTATCCAGGAAATTCGTGTTCCCTTTCCAACGTCTGTTCCGAAAGCCATATCCTGCGCCGCTTTTATCGGAAAGCTGCAATGCGTGTGCGCGATGCCTTTCGGCTTGCCCGTCGTGCCGCTGGTGTAAAGAATGATGAGCGGGTCTTCGGCGAGAGTTTCTTCGACATAGCCCAAAGTATGCCAACCTACTGCACCTTTTACGGCGTAATCAAAGCTCATAAAATAAACCCAATCTTCAAATCTGTTATCTTCAAATGTAGGTTTAGTTCCGATACTTCCCAAACTTCCCATACGGTTAACGCAAATTACCTTTTCAATCGTCGGACATTTCGCAACTGCCTCTGTTGCAACTTCAAATGCGTTAAAAAACTTTCCGCGTCGAGGAAAACCATCACAAGTGAACAATGCCTTTGCACTAACTGCATTTATCCGACTAGCAATTGCTTCAACTCCGTAGCCCGAAAAGACCGGAACTGCTATCGCGCCGATTCGGTTAATTGCGAGAAGCGCAACGATTGTTTGAGGCATCATCGGAAGATGAATGGCAATCGCATCACCTTTGCTTAATCCGTTATATCGTAAACCACAAGCACAATTTTCAACTTGCTCCAAAAGTTCTTCATAAGTCCAATGCCATTTTGCGCCTTCTTCGCCTTCCCAAATTATCGCGGGCTGATTTTCGATTTCCGTTCCCATCCAACGGTCAACGCAATGCGAAACGATATTCAAACCTGCGCCGACGCACCACTGTGGAAACGCCGCGCCGTCCGATAAATCGAGCAGTTTTTCATACGGCGGATTGAAACGAATATCTAAGAATTTCAAGACTTCTTCGGTGAATCGTTCGACATTGTTAATCGAAAATTGATAAAGTTCGTCAAACGAATTTGCACCGACTTGTTTCATAAAGCGCGTCAGTTGAGCGCGTTCGATTACCTCTTGTGTCGGCGTCCAGGCGATTGGCTGATTTCCCAGAAGATTTGTGTCGTTCATAATTTTGCGATTTGAAAGAATTGAGGCATATTTTATAACACAAAGTTTTTGTTAGAAAATTCATCTGAATCTTTGCGAACTTTACGCTATTGCGGGAAACAATTTCTCTGGCAAAAGCGCAAAGACCGCAGAGGAAAATTTATGAGCGAAAAACCTGTCGAAATAAAACTTCCCGCCAATCTTTTTCAAAATAAAACCGCAATTATAACGGGCGCGTCGCGCGGCGTCGGTCGCGCAACCGCCTTAAGATTAGCTGAAGCGGGCGCGAATGTTGTCGTCAATTATTTGAAAAGTGAAACGGAAGCGAATGAGGTTGTAAAAAATTGTGAAAGTTTAGGCGTCGAAGCAATCGCCGTTCAAGGCAACGTTTCCGAATGGCAAGCCGCGCAGGTCATAGCGCAAAAGACAATCGAAAAGTTTCAAAAAATTGATTTATTGGTTTTGAACGCAGGAATTTGGGAAGGCGCGCCGATTGAGGAGATGTCGGAAGAAACATGGAACAAAGTTTTGAATACAAATCTAAAAGCCGCTTGGGCGATGACCAAAGCGTGCGTGCCTTCGATAAAAAAACAGCAGCGCGGCGCGATTGTGCTTGTTTCTTCGACTGCCGGACAGCGCGGCGAAGCGAATTTCTCAAATTACGCCGCGTCAAAAGGCGGGCAAATCAGTTTTACGAAAGCTCTAGCGTCAGAGCTTTGTCCGAAAATCCGCGTTAATGCAGTTGCGCCCGGCTGGATTGAAACGGCAATGGTGCGCCCCGTATTTGAAGATGAAAATTACAAGCAGCAGGTTTTAGATTCAATTCCTTTGAATCGAATGGCAATGACTGACGATGTAGCGCTGTCAATATGTTTTCTGCTTTCAGATTGGTCGCGCCACATCACGGGCGAAATCCTGAACATCAATGGCGGCTCGGTTTTATGCGGGTAACAAGGTAGTGTCTTAAATCTGTGGTGCTAAACAAAAATAGTTTTAGCAACACTTGTTTCTTTGTGTTAATCTAACTTTTGTATGCAGAAAAAGACTAGCACAAAGAAAGATGAAATCGAATTAGCTAAGTCAATCTTTGATGAGATTGTCGAGGAAACCGAGAGCGAAGATTGGAATAAGCCGAAAAACACATCGGCGCAAAAAGGCGGCAAAGTAAGAGCCGCTAAGAAAGCGGCTCAAGGTAGGCAAGAAAAAACTGACAGTTAGTCTTTAGTTTCCGGCAATACATCAATCACTAATGGAAGTCTGTTTTGATAGTATTTAGCGTATGCTCTATCAAATAAATCCGCAAATTCCTTTTTTTCTCTAGCAATACGCATAAGCATTGTTACATTGGATATTTGTTTATCTAGCGAAGGAATCCCGGTTTGCTCAGTTAAATACTGCGAATGTTTGTGCTTTCTTTGTCCTTTTTCAGAAGGATTTTTTCGTTGCAATTCAGGTAAAACACCGGGCGGTAATTGTTCATAAATATATTTGTTTATGAATTTTCCAACGTAGCGCGGTGTTGTCGTTTTGCCGTCTTTATAATCCCAACCGTGCAATCTGTAAATTTGTTTAAGAAACTCCGGTGGAAACATCGGCATATAAGGTCGTAATTCGGGAACGATATATGCTTCCAAAATGCGATTTAATTCGCGTTTCGTTTTTAAGTCTTCGTATCCGGTCGCTTCATCAACCAATGCGATAATGCCAACCCTAGCAAAACCGCGCATTAAAATATCACAAGTTTTGCCTAAATGCTGTTGGCTTTTATGAAGTTTATCTTCATCGCGGGCTTTTAGGTAAACTTCACAGACCATAGGAAGCAATAACGCATCATATCCTAAATTTCGTTGCCCTCTAGGTGATAAATAAGCAATCGGAGTTGTCGAAGCTAGTATCTCATCATTAATAAAGGGCTTAAGGTTATCGGCGGCAAGAAAAAAGGGCAAATTGTCGAAAGATGTAATGCCTGTTCCCGCACGGGGACTAGGAGACCGCCCGACGGCTTTTAGAAATGTGCTTTGAGTTAAAAGCCTTTTGCCTGTTTCGAGAACAGCGCAGTTAATTTCACGCCCAGCAATTATAATCTGTCCATCAACAATTGCTTTCGGTAAAAATTGTCCCCAGCGAGTTTCGGCGGCTTTTCGCGCAATATCACTTTTTCGTTCATTGGATAAACTAGCTGCTCTGGCAAGACCGCCTTTCACTTTACTTGAATCTTTTTCTTCGTTCGTTTTTCGCGTTTCCATTTATAAAACTCTCCTTTTGCTTGCGTTTTATTTTGCAAGATACTTGCATCTTAAATCAAGCAAGCATGAGTTGTCAAACTATTTTAATGCTTGCTGAAAAATGCTTGCATTTAGTAATTAGTTCAAGTATAATCTAATCAATAAGTTGAGGAAATTATGAACTGTCCAATCTGTAATTTGTTTTCAAAGAAAAACGGCAAAGACCGAAACGGCAATCAAAGATTCAAATGCTTGGCTTGTGGAAAGAGATTTAATGAACCGAAAGATAAACCGCTAGGCGGTATGTATCTTTCCGAAGAAAAGGCTCTGATGTGCCTTAACTTGCTCGTTGAAGGCACTAGCATAAGAGCTACCGAAAGAATCACGAATGTTAATCGCAATACGATTCTTTCACTTCTCGAAACGGTTGGTAAAAAATGTCTGTGGATTCAAGAAAACCTAGTCAAAAATGTAAAGGTTACCGATGTTCAAGCCGATAAAATTTGGGCGTTTATTGGAATGAAGCAAAAGACCGCTAACAATAATGGGTTGGGCGATAATGAAAAAGTTGGCTCGGCTTACGTTTTTACTTCGATTGAATCAAACTCAAAACTTATTGTCGCTTGGCATCTCGGAAAACGAAACGAACAAGACGCGCTTTTATTTTTAGAAAAACTCTACAATGCAATTGACGGCGCAACCAATCGTTTTCAGATGTCCACAGATGCTTTCAAAGGTTATGACCATACGGTTAATGAAGTTCTCGGAACGAAAGCCGATTACGGACAAATCATCAAAATTTACGGCAAGCCAAATCCTGATGAAGTTCGTTATTCGTCGGGCGATGTTATTGAAGTTCAAAAGAAAATAATTTGCGGCAATCCGATTGAAGAAAACATTTCAACGTCTTACATTGAAAGAAGCAATCTGACAATGCGAATGAGTATGCGCCGATTAACCAGATTAACAAACGGCTTTTCTAAGAAGTGGGAAAACTTAAACTATGCTTTAGCTTTGTATTTCGCTTATTATAATTTTTGCCGGATTCACAAAACGATTCGTTGCACGCCTGCTATGGAAGCAGGAATTACAAAGACAATTTGGACGTTGAAAGATATACTAAATATTGAAGTGAAATAATATGGCTATGACAAAATTTGAAAGTGATTTTGCGTTGTGCGGAATTATAGTTATCGGAAGTATGGTTTTATGTGTTTATTTATTCGTTTTCAAATCTCAAAAAAATAGTGATGAAAAAGTAAATCTTCTTACTTCTTCTCTAACCGATAAAAAAGACAACAAAAAAGAATAATTCTCAGCACCACACATTTAAGACACTACCGGTAACAAAAAAACCTTGAATAATTTTGGTAATTTTTGTAAAGTAGATTTCCAACCAAATGACTTTAGAATTGTTATTTTGAGGTATTGGTTTGGAATAACTAAATAATTCAAGGAGGACGAAGACAATGGTAGACTTTGAAGAAGGCGGCACACAGGGCGGCTCTGGTGGTTCTGGCGGAAGCGGCGGTTCAGGCAGCGGTGGAGGCTCTGGCTCCGGCGGTGGTTCTGGTTCTGGCGGTTCCGGTGGAAGCGGCGGCGGACAAGGTGGTTCGGGCGGCGGCAGCGGTAGCGGCGGCGGTTCGGGATCCGGCGGCGGACAAGGCGGCTCATCAGGCGGTTCCGGTGGCGGAAGCGGAAGTGGCGGCTCAAGTGGCGGAAGCGGCTCGGGCGGCGGAAGTGGAAGCGGCGGTCAAGGCGGAGGCTCCGGGTCTGGCGGCTCCGGTGGTTCAGGAGGCGGCTCTGGTTCCGGCGGCAGTAGCGGCGGAAGCGGAAGTGGTGGCTCTGGTGGAGGTTCCGGCTCAGGTGGATCGGGCGGTGGTTCCGGTTCTGGAGGTGGTCAAGGTGGTAGTGGCGGTGGCTCCGGCAGCGGAAGCGGCGGACAAGGCGGCTCTTCCGGCGGCAGCGGTTCCGGCTCGGGCGGAGGTTCTGGCTCCGGTGGAAGTTCCGGCGGTTCTGGCGGCAGTGGCGGCTCTGGTTCCGGCAGCGGAGGCAGCGGTTCTGGCGGTTCTGGCGGCGGAAGCAGGTAACGCGCCTTGCAACCACAATTAAAAGTATAGAATTAATGAAAAACCGATCTGT
>JAIVJJ010000158.1 GCA_020200095.1 Acidobacteriota bacterium
CTCCCAAAAATTTGCAAATCAAATAACTTGATAATGATTTTTCAGTTTTGTTCACGCCCGATTCAGGCAAGACGATACTTAAAACCGCGTCTGTATATCAGTTAATTTTCCTCTGATTATAGCTGAAGTATTTTGTCTATCAGGTTAAATTATACTTAAATTTAAGAATCAATTAATTTTTTAATTTGAAAATTTAACATTAAGTTAACATTGTTCTAACATTGTCATTTTATTATTGGCCAAATTCGTGAAAAATTTAGCTGTTGTAAATCTTCTTGGATGTAAGTGTATTTGAAGTGCGGAAAATCTAAAAAACTTTGAAAATAAAACTATGAATTTAGTAGATGAATTAGGAAACGATTTGGCGTTGGCATTTTTAGTAGAAAAGAAACACACCGAAAAACTTAATTCAACAGAAATTTTGGCTTTGATTGAGAAAGTCAAAAGAGTTTTACAGCCAATTTCCCTCAAAGAAAAGACAAAGGAGATGTCTTTAATCGCTCCGAAAACCACTAATGCTACCACGCATTAAAATTCACCGAAACCCAAATATCTTAGCGGGCGTTTTTTGTTCAGCTAAGATTTCTCTTTTATAAATCAACCTTCACTTATCCGGGCTCTCAAAACAACTCAAAACATCGCTTTAATTTGATTTACCGTGTAATAACAGATTTCAGCAAACGCAATCCTGCGCCGATTACATCAAAACAACGCTTTAAAGTTCTTTTATTACTTATTTGTTGAATTATACACGATACATTAGTAAGCAAATGTTTGAGCAAAGAACACACGACTTTTGGGAGGAAAAATGAAAAAACACAATTTGGGCAAAAATTTAACGGCGATGATGCTCGCGTGGGCGATGTTAATAATGCCGCTGGCGGCATTCGGACAGACGCGCATCTCGATGCCGAAAAACAAGTATAAAATTCAAGATGACGTAAGAATCGGGCGCGAAGCGTCGGCTGAAGTCGAACGACAAATGCCGATTTTGAATGATTATGAAGCTACGCGCTACGTTCAAGACGTTGGACGAAGACTTGTGAATGCCATTCCTTCACAATTTCAACATCCTGAATTTCAATATACTTTTCAGGTTGTCAACGCCCGCGACATCAACGCTTTCGCGCTTCCGGGCGGACCGATGTATGTCAATCGCGGGATGATTGAAGCGGCGCGAAGCGAAGGCGAAATGGCGGGCGTTATAGCGCACGAAATCGCCCACGTCGCGCTTCGTCACGGCACGGCGCAGGCAACCGAGCAAGGTAAAATCAAAAACCAACTTGGAACAATTGGTTTAATTTTAGGCGGCGCAATTTTAGGCGGGGAGCAGGGCGCGCAACTCGGAATGCTGGGTGCGCAGGCGTGGATGACCAAATACAGCCGCAATTATGAAACGCAAGCGGACATTTTAGGCGCGCAAATTATGGCTGCTGCCGGTTACGACCCGCGCGATTTGGCGAATATGTTCCGCACCATTGAACAGCAATCAGGCGGTCAACGCGCACCCGAATGGCTCAGCAGTCACCCGAATCCGGGCAATCGCTACAATACAATTAACCGCGAAGCCGAAATGCTCCGGGTTTCGCGAAACGCCGTTCAGGACACCAGAGAATTTCAACGCGTTCAGAACAAACTCGCAAGAATGCCGCGAGCGCAAACGATGGAAGAAATTGCGCGCGCCAGCCAAAACGGTCGCGGACAAGGGCAAGGACAAGGCGGGCAAAATCCGATGGGTAACGGCAGATATTCGAGCCGCATCGCTTATCCGTCGTCACGAATGAGAACATATTCGAGCGGCAATTGGATTCAAATGAATGTGCCGGACAACTGGCGCGAATTTCCGACTCAAGATTCGGTCTGGTTCGCTCCCGAAGGCGCTTATGGTAATGAAGGAATTACGCACGGCGCGATGATTGGCGTTGCCCAAGCCAGAAGCAACAATTTGGAACAGGCAACCGAAGATTACATCAACGGTCTTTTGCAAGCCCAAGGCAATAATTACCTGCGACAAGCTGCGAATTACACCAGAACTTCGCTCGGCGGAAGAAATGCTTACGCGACAACTTTGGCGGGACGCTCGCCGCTGACGAACCGAAATGAAGTTGTCAACATCATTACCACGCAGCTTCGCAACGGCGGTTTGTTCTACCTCGTAATGGTTGCGCCGGAAAATGAATCGTCAAGCTATAACGCGGCTTTTCGAAATATACTTCGTTCAATTCGTTTAGGCGACTAACGAGTTAGAAAAATTATTGTTAACGGCGGAAGGAGAATATACTTTTCCTTC
>JAIVJJ010000040.1 GCA_020200095.1 Acidobacteriota bacterium
CGCGCGCTCGTTGCTTTGACTGACGGCGTTGATTCGACCAGCGTAAGCGATTTTGCGGAAGTCCGCGAACAATTCAGCCAAGCCGGAATCGTTTCTTATTTTATCCAAGTTGATACGCGCGAGTTTTTCGAGGAAAATCTTTTAGGCGATTGCGAAGGCGCGATGCGTTTTTCCGCCGCGCAAATCCGGCGCTATTACCGCGTTTTTTATCCGAAATCAAAGATTGAAAAAGTTTCCGGTTTTTGTCAATTAGGCGATTTTGAACGCCTCGCCATCAGCAAAAGTCTCTACGAATTAGCCGAGGCGGAAATGCAAACTCTAGCAAAAATGTCGGGCGGAAAGATTTTTCCGGTAGCGGATTTGAGCGATGCAAGAGCCGCTTTTCAAAAGGTCGCCCAGGAAATCGGAACAAAATACTCTTTGGGTTATTACTCATCGAACGAAAAACGCGATGGCACATACCGTAAAATCAAAATCGAATTAAAAGGCGTTCCCGCCGGAGCGCAAGTTCGCGCCCGCGAAGGTTACGCCGCGCCGACAAACTAATAAATTAACTACGAAATAACACAAAATTTCACGAAAAGAAAACAGCATTTATTCGTGTCTTTTCGTGTGCATCCATGGCTGATTTTCTTTATTATTTGTTTATGAACACAAAATTTAATCGTATCTGTTTGATGGTTTTAGATAGCGCTGGAATCGGCGAAATGCCTGACGCAGAGAGTTGGGGCGACAAAGGCGCGGATACTTTAGGCAACATTATGAAGTTCCGAAAAGCGAAGCTGCCGAATCTGCAAAAAATAGGTTTAGCGAACATTCGCCAGCTCGAAAATTTTCCCGCAATTGAAAATCCAATCGGGTGTTTCGGTAAATGCGCGATGAAATCAAACGGCAAGGACACCACAACCGGACATTGGGAAATGGCTGGAATTGTTCTGGAGAAAGCGTTTCCGACTTTTCCCGAAGGTTTTCCGCCGCGAGTAATTGAAAAATTTATCAGCGAGACAAATGTTCCGGGCGTTTTGGCAAACATTCCGGCTAGCGGAACGGAAATTATCAAATTATTCGGCGAAGAACATATCAAAACCGGTAAGCCAATTATTTACACTTCTGCCGATTCGGTTTTCCAAATCGCCGCGCACGAAGAAATTATTTCCGTCAAAAGATTGTATGAAATTTGCGAAACGGCGCGAAGAATTCTTGACGGCGAAGATAAAGTCGGGCGCGTGATAGCGCGTCCGTTTGTCGGGACAAACGCCGACGATTTTAAGCGAACGGAAAACCGCCACGACTACGCCGTTCCGCCGCCGCGCGAAAATCTTCTTCCCGTTTTACATGAGAATGGTTTTGATGTCGTCTGCATCGGCAAAATCGCTTCGATTTATGATTCGATGGGCGTAACTGAAGACTTAAAAGCGAAGAACAATAATCAATCAATCGAACAAACAATCAATGCTTTGAACGCCGAATCGAAAGGTTTGATTTTCTCGAATCTGGTAGATTTCGATATGCTTTACGGTCATCGCCGCGATGTGGAAGGCTATGCTAAATCGCTCGAAGATTTTGACGTTCGATTGCCGGAAATTTTAGATGCGTTGCGCGAAGATGATTTAATCATTATCACCGCCGACCACGGCAACGACCCAACGTTTCCGGGTACCGACCACACGCGCGAATATGTGCCGCTTCTTGTTTACGGAAAATCAGCTAAACAAAATGTGAATCTTGGCACGCGCGAAAGTTTAGCCGACATCGGACAAACAATTGCGGGAAATTTTGGTTTACAACTAAAAGACGGAAACAGTTTCTTGAATAAGATTATTTGAATGAAAATATGAAGCAATTAAAAGTAATCATTGCAATTTTCTTTCTTTTTACAATTACAACTAGCGCCTTTACGATTGCCCGCGCACAGACGATTGATGAAATGAAAGATTACAACGACTCGCCGAGCCGTCTGCGCGGCGTGATAGAAAGGTTTTCCGAAGATTATGGAAGTCTCAATCGTTTTTACACAGCGCAAACTTCGCAGAATCGTCTGGTGCGTTTCCGGAAGTTTTATGCAGAGAGGCTTGCGTTTCTAAACGAACAAAATTTCAACAAACTCAATAAGGACGAGCAGATTGATTATTTGCTTTTCAAAAATCATCTCGCACACGAGCAGCGCGAGCTAGACCGTTTTGCCGGACAGCTCGATGAAATGTCCGCCCTTCTTTCGTTTGCTAAAACGATTAGCGATTTGGAAGATACGCGCCGCAAACTTGAGAACATAGATTCGGCGAAAACCGCCGCGCTTTTGAACGACCTCAACAAACAAATCCTTGCAACTCAAAAAGGCATCGAAGAAAACAAAACCGCTAAACCGAAAAAACCAGTGGCGAATCGCGCCGCACGGACGGTTAACTCGCTCCGCAACACGCTGAAAAATTGGTTCACGTTTTACAACGGTTACGACCCCATTTTTACTTGGTGGAACAGCGAGCCTTACAAAGCCGTTGACGCTTCGCTACAAAATTATTCCGCGTTTTTACTCGATAAACTCGTAGGCATTAAGCCCGACGACAAAATAACTATCATCGGCGACCCGATTGGACGCGAAGCTCTTTTGCAGGAACTCGAATACGAGATGATTCCTTACACGCCCGAAGAACTCGTCGAAATAGCGAACAAGGAATTCGCGTGGTGCGAGAGCGAGATGAAAAAGGCTTCGCGCGAATTGGGCTACGGCAACGATTGGAAAAAAGCTCTCGAAGCGGTCAAGCAAAAATACGTCGAGCCAGGCAAACAACCGGAACTAATTCGTAAACAGGCATACGAAGCGATTGAATTTATCGAAAAAAACGCCCTCGTAACCGTGCCAAAACTAGCACGTGATTCCTGGCGGATGGAAATGATGACGCCCGAACGTCAACTCGTCAGCCCGTTTTTCTTAGGTGGCGAAACAATTCTGGTTTCTTATCCAACTTCGGCGATGACGCACGAGCAAAAAATGATGAGTATGCGCGGCAACAACCCGCATTTTACCCACGCCGTCACGCATCACGAATTAATTCCCGGACATCACCTCCAACGCTTTATGCTTAACCGCCATCGCCCGTATCGAGCCGTATTTAACACGCCATTCTGGATAGAAGGCTGGGCATTGTACTGGGAATTTCTGCTCTGGGATATGAATTTCAATCGCACGCCCGAAGACCGAATCGGCGCACTATTCTGGCGAATGCACCGTTGCGCGAGAATTATTTTTTCTTTGAATTTTCACCTTGAAAAAATGTCACCGCAGGAAGCGGTTGATTTTCTTGTGACCCGCGTCGGACACGAGCGCGATAACGCTACGGCAGAAGTTCGCCGTTCATTTTCGGGCGATTACGGACCGCTTTACCAAATTGCTTATATGATAGGCGGCTTGCAGTTTTATAATCTTCACCGTGAGCTTGTTGGTTCAAAGAAAATGACAAACCGTGCTTTTCACGACCGGATTTTGAAGGAAGGGGCGATTCCTGTGGAAATGGTCAGAGCGATTTTGACAAAGCAAAAACTGCCGCGAGATTTAAAGCCGAGTTGGAGATTCTACGGTGGTTTTCCAAAATAAAGAAAAACACAAAAAATAATGGTCATTTACGAAATAACCGCCGTTGTCGAGCAATCGCTGGTTGAAGCGTATGAAAATTATATATGCGAGCGGCACATTCCTGATTTGTTGAAGACAGGATATTTTCGCGGCGCTCGTTTCACGCGCTCGGGTGGAAACCGCTACCGCGTTCATTATGAAGCCTTCAGCCAATCGGCGCTCGACGAATATCTGAAAACGGAAGCCGAACGCCTTCGCGCCGACTTTCTCGCGTATTTCCCCGCAGACATCGAACTTTCACGCGAGGTTTGGGAAATCGTTCAAATTTTTAACCCTGATAATTAACCAGATAAATTTTTTTCAATGTAAAAAGAGGTGTTTAAGAGAAAATAAAAAAGGTCGAAGCATTATCTTCGACCTTTCAGGTTTTTACTGAGAATTTTTTATTCAAACGGTTATAGTATAATTCTTCAATCCTGTAAACAGTTTAGTGGTCATCATGATAGCGATGATCGCAGCCGCGGCAAACTTCTGCCCTTTCTTCAGTCCAAAAGACATGCGTGGCTGTCCTAGAACCGTCAAAGTGTTCTCTTTCATAAGTTGAACTGCGACCGTTTGCCGATTGGCTAGTAAGCTTGCCCCAGCTATTCGGATCGTCCGTTACATCTGAAGGTGAGCCACTAAAGGAACTGAATGCGATGGTTGTACTGCTATCGGTGTGTGAGTAAATAGATGCCAGCTGTTGGTAGTCGTGTGAATTCGGGCTAGGGTTACCCAGATCGTTTGAATAATCCATACAGGTATTTTGGTCTGAGCCGTCCTCACTTGTGTGACCGAGACCCAATGTGTGACCGATCTCTTGGCACATCACATGCCGGCGATTCGTCTCATTGTAGCCGTTGTTGGTGCCATCCCCGTAGATAAAGTACGAGTCGTTCATCTTCGAGGATCCCTGCGTAATGTGGCTGCCGCTGATGTTGATCGATGCGAGACCGAGCCAGCCATTGCTGCCGTACGCGGCGTTGCAGGAACGAATCTTCCCGCTGATCATCACGCAACGCTTGCGGTCGCGGGATAAGTCACTGCCTGTTTCCGGCGTCAGATCCAAGACCGTAGACGTGGACCAGTCCGCTCTCGCCAAGCCGAGTTCGCCGTCCCAGTCCGAGGTGTTGCTGTCAACCACTTTGAGCGTGAACGGGTTTGAGGTACGCGCCCAGTGATAGTTGTTCCACGAATGGCTTGCGTAAGAATTGATTGGGAAGATGATAACCGCGAAAAAGGCTACCATTATGGTTACAAGTTTGACAGTTTGCATTTTTGAATACATTAAACTAACTCCTTTTTGAATTTTATTATTTTAGATTTTACAGAAATTCTAAATCTGAAAAAACAGATTTGTTCATTATGCCAACTATAAATAAAAATGCGTGACAAAAACTGCAATCACATCAACTTGTATAGGGAAGTCATTAATATGGGAGTTAAGAATGAATAAATTATATTTATGACTTCGATAACTATACACATCATTTATGACCATGTCAACAGGTTTTTTGCGGATGACAAAAAAAGTCTTCTTCACTGCCGCAACAGACATTTGCTTTTGTTCATCAGAGATTATAAATTGATAGAAAAGGTTGAGAGGAGAAAACGAATGGCGAATGACGGAATGAATGCTGGCGACGAAGTGAATGTGCGGGAAGAAGCGGCAGGAAGTCCCCGCCGCGGAACAATTTGGGCTTTGATAAGCGTAGGCGCTTTTGTGGTGATTTTGGCGCTAATGTTTTTCTTTTTTCTCGGCAAATCGGCAACAGACGGAAAACCGAACGAAACACCGGCGCAAATGGAACAAAGAAGACAGTAAAATTAGTGGTGAATGGTGAGTGGTAAGTGGTGAGTGAAAGAAACTTTCTTTAATTTACCGCTTGCCGCTTTTTTATTTGACCGTGCAGCATTATCATTAATTTTCACTTACCACTCAACGTTCACCACTTACAGTTCACCACTAATTAAAAATGTTGATTTTAGGTATCGAAAGCTCTTGCGATGAAACGGCGGCGGCGGTTGTGCGCGACGGACGCGAGATTTTGTCGTCCGTTATTTCTTCGCAGATCGAACTGCATAAACCTTTCGGCGGAGTCGTGCCGGAGTTAGCTTCGCGCGAGCATCTGGAAAAAATCGAGCCGATTGTTGATGAGGCTTTGGAACAAGCAAAAGTTTCGCTCAAAGCGATTGACGCCATTGCGGTTACGCAAGGACCCGGACTTATCGGTTCGCTTCTCATCGGCGTTTGTTATGCAAAGGCTCTGGCGTTTGGTTTGGACATTCCGTTTGTCGGCGTAAATCATATCGAAGGTCACGTTTATTCGGTTGCGTTTGAAAATCCGGCGGTTGAATATCCGGCGCTGGCTTTAATTGTTTCGGGCGGACACACGAATATTTTTTTCATTCCCGAAGAAGGCAAATACAAAGTTGTTTCCCGCACGCGCGACGACGCGGCAGGCGAGGCGTTTGATAAGGTTGCAAAAATGCTCGGACTCGAATATCCGGGCGGACCTGTTGTTGAGAAATTAGCGAAAGAAGGCGATGCGAGCAAAATAAAATTTCCTGTTGCAAAAATTTCGGACGGGCGTCCGGACTTTAGCTTTAGCGGTCTTAAAACTGCTGTGTCCCGTTATATTCGTGAAAACGAAATTCGACCTGTCGGTGAAAATGAAAATCCTTCGCCGGAAATCAAGGATTTGTGCGCCGGGTTTCAAGCGACGGTGATTAAATCTTTGGTCGGAACGATGGAAAAATTGGCGCTTGACTTAAATCCAAAAACTTTAATTGTCGCCGGTGGAGTAGCTTGCAATACTGCTTTACGCGATGCGGCGCAAAAAACTGCCGAAAAATTGAATCTTCCAGTTTATTTTCCTTCAAAACATCTTTCCACCGACAACGCGGCAATGATTGCGGCGGCAGGTCATTCGCATTTAATGCGCGGTGAGCAATCGGATTTGCGAATGACCGCCGATGTGACAATGCGTTTGCAGAATTTTGAAAATGAAGATGCCGACCTCAGGAGAAAGAAGGTTCGTTATCGGTTATAAAAACTTTTTGCTTGTTTTTATTCATTCTAAGTTCTAAGATAAATTTACACGCCTGATACTTCCAATAGTGAGAAAAATTTGTTTTGAAGGTTTTGCGATTTACCGTTGTAGTTTTAGGTTGGTAAAGCTGTTCGGTTTATACACGCGGCTAAACAAAAAACGGACAAGGAAAATGTTCTCGAACCGAATTGCTCACAGATATAAGAGAAATTGAAAGGGCGAAACGCCTATTAAAAAATTAAGAATCTGAATTGTATAGGAGATTTAGAAATGCGAAAGTTAAGTTGTTTGACGCTTTTAGCGATTTTTGGTGTGTTTTTTAGTTTAGTTGTTTCGGCACAAACGCACATTGGTTTGCAGCCATTTTTGTCAGGCTTGAATTCGCCTGTTTTTGTGACAAATGCCGGAGACGGTTCAGGACGCTTGTTCGTGGTTGAAAAGGGTGGCGTTATCAAAGTTGTTCCGCTCGGCTCAACCACACCGACTGTTTTTCTGGATATTTCGTCGAAAGTATCTACGGATGGTGAACGAGGGCTTTTAGGACTGGCGTTTCATCCGCAATATGAAACTAACGGTCGTTTCTTTGTTTATTACACGCGAGCAAGCGACGGAGCGATAGAGATTGCCGAATACCCGGGTGAAAAAATTATTATCACAATTCCGCATCCAATTAATAATAATCATAACGGCGGAACAATTGCCTTCGGACCGGACGGTTATTTGTATGCCGGACCCGGCGACGGCGGCAGTGGGAACGACCCGCCCAACAACGCGCAAAACCTCGATACCTTGCTCGGCAAAATTATCCGCATTGATATAAACTCCGGTGCTGCGCCGTATCTGAGTCCGTCAAGTAATCCTTTTTTTGGTGCAACTCCGGGTAGAGACGAAATTTACGCTTATGGACTGCGTAATCCGTATCGCTTTTCGTTTGACCGCTTAACGGGTGAGCTTTGGGTGGGCGATGTCGGTCAAGGCGCGCTTGAAGAAATTGACATCATCACACTCGGCGGAAACTACGGCTGGCGCGTTTATGAAGGAACGCGGTGTACAGGTCTCGGTCCAGCAGCATGTATTGCCGCAAATTACATAATGCCAGTATTTGAGTACAGCAGCGCAGGTCAAACAAACCCGCGTTGTTCCGTTACAGGCGGTAACGTTTATCGCGGAACGCAAGGAACTTTGCCGCTTGGCACATACATTTATGGCGATTTCTGTTCGGGCGAAATTTTCACGGGTGCTCAGCCGACTGTTTTGCTGGATACGGCGCGTAATATTGTATCCTTCGGCGAAGACGAAGCCGGCGAATTGTATGTTGTCGGATTTGGCGGAACGGTTGATAAAATTGCAACGCCAACGGCGGCAACCGTTACAGTCGGCGGACGTGTAACAACGGCAAACGGACGCGGTATTCGCAACGTCGTTGTAACGATGACCGATTCGAGCGGCAACGTGAGAACGGCAACAACTTCAATTTTCGGTTATTACCGCTTTACAGATGTTCCAGCGGGCGAAACTTATATCTTTACTGTGCGGGGAAAACGCTTCAATTTTGGAACTAATACGCAGGTTCAATCAATTGTTGAAGATACCGACGGCATCAATTTTGTCGCCGATTCTTTCTAAAAATTAGAGAGAAATAACACTTAAAGCACACGCGAACAAAATGGTTGTTAGCGTGTGCTTTTTCTTGTTTGTGTTTTTAACTCATTGTCATAATCGTTATTCATAAAACTTTTCGGTTGTGTAACAAAAAAGATGTTCAAGCACTTTGCAAATTTTGCTTGTTTTTATTCAACCTAAGTTTTACGATTGTTATACTCTCCAAATTTCCTAAAAGTAAAATGAGAATGGAACTTTTAAGATTAGCCGTAGTTTGTTGCTTGATTTTGATATTTGTAACTTTTCCGTTTGAGACAAAAGGTTATGAAGGTCTAAAAAAATGCAAGGTTCAAAATGTAAAAAACGCTTACACGTATTCAAAAACGGTTTTTGTCGGCGAGGTTTTGCGCGTAACCGAAGAAAACGGCGTTAAAACATTCACTTTTCGGGTTGGAAAAAACTGGAAAGGCGCGAAAAGTAAAGAAATCCAAGTAAACGTTCAGGAAACAATGCACTATCAGGCTTGGTTTAAGGTCAGAGAAAAATATCTTGTTTACGCAAGCGGCAGCGACACGGATGAAAATAGCGAAAAATTGTGGGAAAGAAGATGTTCCCGGACCAAAAGGCTCTCAGATGCGTCTGAAGATATGAAAGAACTCGGAGAGGCGAAAAAATCTGTCAAAAAATAATCGAGTCAATTGGGAGAAATTACAAATGCGGTATTTTAGATTTTTGGTAAGTTCAATAATAGGTTTTTTACTATTCACTTTAATAGTTTCGGCACAAACGTCGTCTTTTCGTTTACAACCGTTTTTATCGGGCTTGAGTTCACCTCTGCTGACGACTAACGCGAGAGACGGCTCAAAGCGGCTTTTCGTTGTGCAGCAAGGCGGAATTATCAAAGTCGTTCAGCCCAGCTCAAATGTAGCAACTGATTTTTTAAACATTACGCCAAAAGTTCTTTGCTGCGGCGAACGCGGACTGCTTGGCTTGGCGTTTCATCCGCAGTTTACTTCAAATGGTTATTTTTTCGTGAATTATACGCGAATCGGCGACGGCGCGACCGTTATTGCGCGTTATAAAACAACCGACAACACAAACGCACTCGGCGACCCGAATTCAGAGAGAATTGTTTTAGTTATTCCGCAGCCGTTCGCCAATCACAACGGCGGAATGATTGAATTCGGACCGGACGGTTATCTTTATATCGGAATGGGTGACGGCGGCTCGGCAAACGACCCGCAAAATAACGCGCAAAATATCAATAGCTTGCTCGGTAAGTTCCTTCGCATCACGCCCGATGTTTCTGGAAACAATGCAAATCCGGCTTACACCGTTCCGACTGACTTATGCCGATTACTGCACGGGCGAGATTTGGATGTGGTATAACAATCAGCAAATTCTATTGCAAGATACAACACGCAACGTTTCTTCTTTCGGCGAAGATGAAGACGGCGAGCTTTATGTCGTCGGGCTTGGCGGCACGGTTGAAAAAATTGTCCGCGCAAAAGCTAATGCTGATTTCGACGGCGACGCCAAAACTGATTTTAGCGTTTTCCGCCTTTTAACCGGCACCTGGTATATTTTGAACAGTTCTAACAATGCGGTTCGCGGGCAGCAATTTGGTCAAAACGACGACATTCCGACGCCTGAAGATTACGACGGTGACAACATTACAGACATCGGCGTTTTCCGCCCATCAAGCGGAACTTGGTACTACATCAACAGCAGTAATAATACTTTTCGTGGTATTCAGTTCGGACAAAACGGTGACATTCCGGCAGCAGGCGATTACGACGGAGACGCTAAAGCTGATATTTCAGTTTTCCGTCAGTCAAACGGTATATGGTATCGGTTGGACAGTAGCAATAATTCGTTTTTTGCTTTACAGTTCGGTACAAATGGCGATGTTCCGACACCCGGCGATTTTGACGGCGACGGGAAATATGACATTGCTGTTTTTCGCCCGTTAAACGGAACTTGGTATCGAGTTAATAGCGCGAACAGCGCATTGTCCGGCGTGCAGTTCGGCGCAAGCGGTGACGTTCCGGCACAAGGTGATTTTGACGGTGACGGCAGAATTGACCAAGCTGTTTATCGTCCAAACTCGGGCATTTGGTATATTTTGCGAAGTACAAACGGCGCTGTTCAGTCAAACCAATTCGGCGCGGCAAACGACGTTCCGGCAGTCGGCGATTATGACGGTGACGGACGTGAAGACATCGCCGTTTTTCGACCGGAAAACGGAACTTGGTATGCGTTGCAAAGTTCAAACAATACGGTAAAAGCCGCGCAATTCGGCGCTAGCGGAGATTTGCCCGCGCCATTTTACGACAAACCATAAGATTTTGAAGCGGTACAAAAATGACAAAAGGATGAAGCGTTGAAAAATGCTTCATCCTTTTTTATGTTTAAAATATCAAAGCATTTGATAAAATTTCTCTTGAGGAAACCTCAAAATGATCTTGCCTAAAATTTTCGTTTGCGCTACTTTTCGCCGAGAGCTTCAATAATTTTTGGTACGAGTTCTTCACACCAAGCTCTTTCCATATTGGTCATCAGCGCAACCGCAAATTTTTGTTTCGGCATCAGAAAAAGATACGTTCTCGTTCCCGCTTGGCTACCGTCGTTAAAAACGCGCAATGAATTGTTCTGGTCGTTGATTAAAAATCCCATCGCGTAGCCCTGTTCTTTTCCGTCGCGCGTTTTCGGTTTCGTCCACATTTGAGCGAGCGTGTCCGCTTTGACGAGCTGGTTTGTATTAATGGCGACGGCAAATTTTGCCAAATCTTCTGCCGTTGTAACCAAGCCGCCGCCGGGAATCTTAATACTCGTGTCGTGAAGCGGCGCGTTCTGAATTTCTCCGTTTTGTGTTTTTCGATAACCGTGAGCGCGATTTGGAATAATCGCGTAAACGTCGTCAACAAAAGTGCGCGTCATTCCCACGGGTTTGAATACGTTTTCGCGTAAGTATTCAATGTATGACATTCCCGAAACGCTCTCAATCGCGCAACCTAAAAGCGTGTAGCCCGGCGTTGAATACGAGTATTTTGTTTCCGGTTCGACAACGAGCGGGTCGCCAGCGAATGAACTGATGGCTTCGTTGATGCTATTGTAGTGTTTTGTTGAGAGAACTTCGTCCGGTTTGTTGTGGCGAACGCCGGATTGATGAACGAGAAGTTGTCGAACAGTTATGGAAAACTGTTTATCGGGCGCGTCTTTTAAGGCTTGCTTTTCCGGGTAGGCGGCGCAGTATTTATTGATGGGAGCGCTCAAATCAATTTTTCCGCGTTCGACTAATTGCATCACGGCGATTGCGGTTATTGATTTCGCAATCGAAGCCAAACGATACGCCGTATCTGCCCTCGCCGGAACGCCATTTTCCACGTCAGCCAACCCGTAACCTTTTGAAAAATTCATTTTATTGTCGGCGACAATCGCAATCGAAAGTGCCGGAGCTTTATGCTGCGCCATCCAAGCCGTAATTGCCGTTTCAATTCTTTCGACCTTAGCGGCTGGTAATTTTTGAGCGCTTTCAACAGTTTGTTTTTGTTCCTTGCTTTGAGCTAAGCACAAATTTGTGATAACCAAGCAGAGCAAAACAGAGATAAATTTTTTCTTCATATATTAAATTTCTTAGAACGATGAAAAGTACGTTGCGGAGGCGTCAGGCGGAGGCGTCAGCTTGAATGACTTGTTCGGCTTTGCGTTGAGTTTCTGTCCTTTTTGGTTACGCTTTCGGCTGGTTGCCTTTACCTAACTTCTTTCAAGTCTTTCTTGGCTTCCTGTACACAAGTTTTTGAGAAAGTCGCTCTTTCGCCCTCACGTCCATTGACTTGTTCGGCTCGTCTTTGTTTTCTAACGGCTCCATACCTTCGCCAAGAATTTTCAAGTTATCTTTAGCTTCGGTCAACTTTCGCGTCCTCTGGCAATTACTCGTGCGATAATCGTTCTCTTTTCCCGTAGCGAATATCAAGTAAGTTTCACCTCTGTGAAAAGTATAGTCACAACTCGAATGCATTGATGTGCCATCGGCATTTCGGGTGCTGTCCGTCAAAAGATAAATCTCTGTTGGCACTTCGCCTTTCCACCATTGCTTGACGTGCACTTTGACAACGAGCGTTTCGTAGTCAATTGCCTTGCCGGTTCGTTTTGCTTGCTCATCCATAGACCAGTTCGGAATGTCCTTGCGGTATTCAAAGCCTATGACTTCGCCGGAAAAAACCGCTTTCGATTGTTTGATGGCTTGTTCCGTTGTAAGCAGCGGACAATCGCAAGCAAGAGTTTTCGTTGCGCCGCAAAACAAGCAAACGACAAATGTAAGAATCAGTTTGTGCTTAGTAAGTTGAATCATAAATTTCACCACGAAGAGCCGAACTAATGATTATGCAGATTCATTCCGCATAACACTCAGATATGGTGTATTATGAAGAATGAATCTGCATAATAACCTTATATACAGAGTAACTTATAAATCAATTTATTGAGTTGTGCAACAGAAATTTAGAACACTTAAGTGTAAACATCTGTTACTTACAAATAGGTTAGGACTTACGCAGTTGAGCGATCATTTGATAAAAATAAAGAATGAATCCGCCGAAAGTAACCGACGAGGATTACATTAACTTTATCATTGCTACGCCGCGCGATGTTACAGCAACCGAAGCC
>JAIVJJ010000409.1 GCA_020200095.1 Acidobacteriota bacterium
CAATTACAACGCTCTGCAAGTCAAGCTCGAACGCCGTTTCAGTCAAGGGCTTTATTTTTTGAATTCGTTCACTTGGTCGAAAACTCTCGACAATGCTTCGCAGGTTTTGGAAGAGCCGAACGGCAACACCGGAACGCCGCAGAATGTGTATGATCTCGCTTCCAATAAAGGAATCGGAGCATACGACCAGCCTTTTAACAACACGACGAGTTTCGTTTGGGAAGTTCCTTTCGGTCGCGGACGTTGGCTTGGCAGCGATTTGAACCCGGTTCTCGACTCAATTTTCGGCGGCTGGGTTTTAAGCGGCGTGAACACAATGACGAGCGGGCAGCCGATAACCTTTCGCTACGGACCGTCGCCCGTAACGAATAATTTACCAACATTTTTAGGCGGCGTGGCACTTCGTCCGAATGTTGTCTGCGACCCGACTAACCGTGAAACCCGTCCAAACCCGACGACCGGCTATTTCGTCCGGTCTTGTTTGACGACTCCGACTTTGGACCAGCCGTTCGGTAACGCCGGGCGTAACATCGCGAGAAGCGACAACTTTTTCCAATTCGATTTAGGCGTGCATAAGCAATTCAGATTGCCGATTAACGAAGAAACGCGACTTGAACTTCGCGCCGAGTTTTTTAATTTGTTCAATCACACGAATTTCCAAGCTGCGAATTCAGACATTACCAATCCCGCTTTCGGAAACATCAGCAGCACGTTTCCGGCGCGGCAAATTCAGGTCGCCTTGAAATTTTCTTTCTAAATTTGTTGGAACGTCAGCATCTTGCCTGCAAGATGCTGACATCGTACGCGGGCGCGTTAGACATTTCATCGAACTTAAGAAGCCCGGTGACTGCAATGCGAGGTGCTCCGTATCTGGCGGAAAGATCACGGGCTATCGCGCAATAGCGAAAGAGGCAAAAGATGGGTCTTGCCATACTGAAAAGATCGCTTCATATCGCGCTCGCAGTTCCCCTTACCTTTTCTTTTTTGGTGACAGCGCACCATCATTCGCCGAGCGCGCCACCTACCAAGACCATCATCGCCCATCGCGGAGCATCCGCTTACGCTCCCGAAAACACGCTGCCCGCTTTCCGGCTCGCTTTCGATATGGGTGCGGATTTCATCGAATACGATGTGCAAGTTACCAAAGACAAGCAACTTGTCATTCTTCATGACCAAACACTTGAGCGCACAACGAACGTCGAAGAACTGTTCCCCGCCCGCGGTCGCATCGCCGACAGTAACAAGTCAGGAAAAAAACATTGGTACATCTACGACTTCACGCTCGCTGAAATTAAGAAACTTGATGCCGGTTCGTGGTTTGGCGCGAATTTCAAGAACACTACTGTTCCCACATTCCAGGAAACGCTCGACATCGCACGCGGGCGCGCCGGACATCTTATCGAATTGAAAGCACCTGATGAATACAGCGCGCGGGGTGTTGATATGGAGCGATTGGTGCTTGCACAACTCGAACGATTCAACAAGACAACGTCGAAGTCACAAACACGGACTCCGATTATTATTCAATCTTTCAGCGCGCGCAGTTTGCAAAAGATCGCTACCGAACTTAAAAGCCCTTTGCCGCTTCACCTGCTCACCACCGCCGATGACAAACCGGGCTGGCTAACGCGCGAAGGGTTAGCGAAAGTCAAAAGTTTCTGCATCGGCATCAGCCCTCACAAAGAATCTTTAACCAAAAATCCTGACGTCATAACTTGGGCGCACGAACTCGGCTTGCGCGTCACGCCTTACACTTTCACCACCATCACGTCACAAGATGCTCAACCGCTTCGCGACCAAATGTTTCATTTCCTCTACACATTCAAAGCCGATGGCGTTATTACCGATAATCCTGACGTAGCCGTGGAAGCGAGAACAAAATCAGTTTCTCTTTTAAGCGCACCTTCTCCTTCTTCTTATTAATGAGATTTGGAGAGTGTTGCAACAGGGCAAGCGATTCCGCACCAAGAACTTGTTTCGCTTTGGACCTTTTGACATAGTTGTGCTCATGCCAGATTTTGCAAACGCACGCATCTACCGGGAACTTCCCGTTTATATACAAATCACCGAAGCACTTCGCCATGACATCGTCAAAGGCGAGCTTCCACCCCACTCCAGACTTCCTTCGGAATTAGAGTTGATGAAAAAGTTTGGCGTCGCGCGGGCGACGATTCGCCGCGCGCTCGCCAAGCTGCAAGATGAAGGCTTAACATATTCGCGCCGCGCCGTTGGCAGCTTTGTCGCCGAGCCGAAAGTTGATCAAGACTTAGACCAGCTTTTCAGCTTC
>JAIVJJ010000041.1 GCA_020200095.1 Acidobacteriota bacterium
GCATATATGAAAGGAGAATAAAAATATGAAAAATGACATTACTGCTTTAAAAGCGCATCTTTCTTTGAATGTAAAAAATATGGAGAATAGCGTTGAGTTTTATCAAAAACTTTTTGGCATTGAACCGTCCAAGGTCCGTCAAGGTTATGCAAAATTTGACGTGCAAAATCCGCCGTTAAATCTAGCATTGAACGAAATTTCTTATAATGAACGCGGCGCTTTATCGCATCTCGGAATCCAAGTTACTTCAACAGAAGACGTTTTGGCAACTAAAGAGCATTGGGAACAAATCGGTCTTTTGACCCGCTCTGAAATGCAAACAAATTGTTGTTACGCGCTTCAAGATAAAACCTGGGTGCGTGACCCGGACGGCAATGAATGGGAAGTTTTTGTTGTTTTGGAAGACAATTTAATGCAATCCGACCCGTGTGAGTGTGGAAGCAAATTAGTCGAAGAAAATACTGGAGAGGAATTCGCTGAGTCGTGTTGCGTTTCCAAGTCGAATCCAGTTAGCATCAATCGTTCACTTGAAACATCTTGTTGTTAATTTGGAGAGATAATGCCGGAAAAATCAATTTTCACGCAAGCAGTTCACGCAGGCGAAGACTTAACCAAAAATCACGGCGCGGTTTCCGTTCCGATTTATTCGGCGTCGGTCTTCGCCTTTTCCGATGCAGATGAAGGCGCGGCAATACACAATTATCAAAAGAAAGGTTTCTTTTACGGTAAATTAGGTAATCCAACGCAAGATGCGCTTGAGTGTGCAATTTCCGAATTAGAAAACGGTGAATCCGCGCTTGCTTTCGCATCGGGAATGGCGGCAATTTCCGCTTCCATTCTAACTTTAGTAAAATCTGGCGATCATATTGTCGCACCCGAATCAATGTATTCGACAACCTCAATTTTTCTAAACGAATTAAATGAAAAATTTGGTATCGAAACAACATTTGTTGATGCGACAACCGCAGAAAATTATGCGAACTCAACTCAACCAAACACGAAAATCTTCTGGATTGAAACTCCTTCAAATCCTCTTTTGAAAATTACGGACTTTTCTATAGTTGCGAAAATCGCAAAAGAAAAAGGCATAACCACTATCGCTGACAACACTTTTGCGACGCCCTTTAATCAGAAACCATTGGATTTTGGAGTTGATGTTGTCATTCACAGCGCAACAAAATACCTCGGCGGTCATAGCGATTTAACCGCCGGAATAATGGTTGGAAGAAAGGAAATTGTAGAAAAAGCGCGGCTTCACACAACAAAACTTTACGGTGGAAATATTGCGCCGCAAATCGCTTGGCTTGTTTTGCGCGGAATTAAAACTTTAGCTTTGCGAATGGAAAGACACAACCAAAACGCATTCGTTATAGCAGATATGTTATCAAATCATTCAAAAATTAAAGCTGTGTTTTATCCAGGTTTAGAACAACATAAAAATTATAAAATCGCTAAAAAGCAAATGAAGGGCTATGGCGGAATGATTGCTTTTGATGTCGGCGGCGTAGAAGAAGGAAAAAGGTTTGTTAATAATGTAAAAGTTTGCACTCTTGCAACTTCACTCGGCGGCGTGGAAACAATCCTTCAACATTCGGCTTCGATGACACACGCCACAATTCAGCGCGAGCGAAGATTAAAAACCGGTATTACTGACGGGTTGATTCGTCTCTCGGTAGGAATCGAAGACGCTAAAGATTTGCTCGAAGACTTGCAAAATGCTTTGGAAAAAATTTGATGAATTTACCGAGAAAACTATTCGCCGAATTTCTCGGCACGGCATTTTTATTGGCAGTTGTAGTCGGTTCGGGAATTATGGGAGAAAAACTTTCCGGCGGTAACGTAGCCATTGCACTGCTTGCAAACACAATCGCCACAGGTGCAGGATTGGCTTTTTTAATTTTAAGTTTTGGCGAAATCTCCGGCGCCCATTTTAATCCGGCGGTAACTTTAACCGAAAGTTTTCGCGGAAATTTGAGTTGGCGCGAAGCTCCTTTTTATATTTTGTGTCAAATTTTAGGCGCGTTTTTCGGTGTTGGTATAGCAAATTTAATGTTTGAACTGCCTACATTTGCCGCTTCAACGAAAATTAGAACAGGAAACTCACAGTTTTTAAGCGAGTTTGTCGCCACTTTCGGGCTTATCGCTGTTATTCAAGCAGGTGTAAAATTTCGTCCCAACTTAGTTTTTTTAATGGTTGCGAGCTACATAATCGCAGCTTACTGGTTTACTTCTTCGACATCTTTTGCAAATCCAGCTGTAACCTTAGCTCGCTCGCTGTCAAATACTTTTGCGGGAATAAATCCAAACAATATACCGATGTTTTTGGTAGCACAACTTTTGGGTGCATTTGCGGCTACTTTGATTTTTAGCTGGCTTTTAAAAGATAAAAAATAAGATGAATGAAAAGAAAAAAATTTTAATACTTTGCACCGGAAACTCAGCCAGAAGCCAAATGGCAGAAGGCTTGCTAAAACACATTTGCAAAGATAAATTCGAAATTTATAGTGCTGGAACAAAACCGAGTGTAGTTCGTCCAGAGGCAATAAAAGTTTTACAGGAAATTAGCATTGATATTTCAAACAATCGTTCAAAATCAGTTGATGAATTTTCCGAAAAAGAAATTGATTATGTTTTGACGGTTTGCGACAATGCAAAAGAAAATTGTCCGTATTTCCCTGCTAGGACGCGAATTATTCACCGTTCGTTTGAAGATCCGGCTATAGTCGTGGGTGACGAAGAAACAACCCTCGCGGCGTTTCGCCGTGTTCGTGATCAAATTCATGAATATTTAAACGAGACTTTTGTGGAAGTAATCAGTTAAAAATAAAATCGGAGAATTTAGAGGAAAATAAAAAACGAGGAACAAATTTCTTATCCCTCATTCTCTGCAAATTATTTTCTACGGATTAAGTTTCGTGATTATCACCCGACGACCTGCTTACAGTGAATGCTTGTGCTTGCGGAAGCGGATCGCCTGTTTCGACCTGCTCTGTTGCTACCAAATTTGACAAAGGATAAACCAGGAAGCGCTCGATAGCGCGTTTTAGATGGCGCGCGCCGTACTTTAAATCAATGCCCTCACCGAGCAAAAATTCTTTAGCTACGTTTGTGCATTCAAAAATAAATTTCGTTCCGGCAGATTCTGTAATGCGATCTTGAACCCCGCGAAGTTCGATGTCCAGAATTTGTCGCAGATGATGTTCTTTCAAACTTCTGAAAACGACAACTTTATCAATACGGTTCATAAATTCCGGCGAGAATTTACGTTTTGCCGCTTCCAGAGCGGTGCGGTAAATTTTCGTATCAATTTCGTTGTCTTCAGGACCTCTTGTCCCTTTACCGGGAGCAAAACCTATTCCGCCGGAAATCATTTCTGACATTTCGCGCGCTCCGAGATTGGAAGTCATAATAACAACCGCTCTCGAAAAATCCACTCGACGATTGTCTCCCAAAGTTAAGGTCGCCTTATCCAAAATGCCTAAAAGAAGTTGCCAAAGCGCGTCCGATGCTTTTTCGATTTCATCGAAGAGAACAAAGGTCAATTTCGTGTCTTCGGTGTGCGCTTTATCCAAATTTTCCTGCGTCAGCATCGGTGAAGTTTCGCGGTGACCGAGATAACCTGGAGGCGAACCGATAAGTTTGGCAATTTCATGCGAATGTTGAAATTCGGCGCAGTCAATCTTAACAACCGCGTGCGGTTCGCCAAACAAAACTTGTGCCGCGGCTTCGACGACGCGGGTTTTACCCGAACCTGTCGGACCTAAGAAAAGCATTGTGCCGACCGGACGTGCAGGATTATTCATGCCTGCCAGGTATATCTGGAAAAGACCACTCATCCGCCTGACCGCTCGTTCTTGTCCGACGATAAAAGCCGACAACTTATCTTCAAAATCTTTGGCTCGCGGACTTTTCCTATCGGGGTCAAGTAAAACTCCTTTTTCGGCAACCTGTTTCTTTTTAGCCATTTCGTTTTTCATTCTTGTTTTTCTCCTCGTCAACTTAAACAACGCCTTTTCTTCGGTGCGTTTTGTTAAAACATAGACGATTTTTCAAAAATGACTCGTCCGAAAACTTTCGGTCAAGTCAGCGTAAATAAAGATGATTTCAAAAGATGTTTCGTTGGCTAGACTTTTGATTTGAAAGACTTGTCATTCAAGGTTTGCGGGCGTTGAATCAATCGCAACTCAACTCCGTTTATTGTTTAACATAGATAACTAAGATTATGCAAGATAATTTTTTTGTGAAAAATCTTTGCCAAAACAATTTATTGGTTAAGATATCCGGACGCGCGTCTAAAATTTACTTTTACAGAAACTCTCTTTATACTTTTCGAAACTATTTACAAAGAAAAACGAAAACAATGAATTTTAGAATGAGCAACAAAATTATTAGTATTAATCTCGTATTAGTTTTCGCACTTTTGAGTTTTTCGTGTCAAAAACAAACGGCTCCGCAGCCTACAACTCAGCCTATCAACGCGCAAACACCTACGGATGCGTACAAAATGCTTTACGCGGCTGTTAAAGGGAAGGATGCGGAAAAAATCAAGCAAATGGTTTCTAAAAGCACTCAAGGTCTTGCCGAATTTATGGCGGCGCAATATAAACAACCAATTGAAAAAAGCTATGAAAATGGATTTACGGCAACGACTTTTGCCGACTCGCTGCCCGAAATCCGTGATGAGCGCGTGAAAGATAATTTCGGTGCCATTGAAGTATTTAATCAGGGAAAAAATGCTTGGGAAGACTTACCATTTATTAAAGAAGACGGCGGATGGAAACTTGCCATCGGCGACGCTTTTAATGGCACATACAAATCGCCGGGCAAAGGAAAATCACAAATTGAACAAGAAGCTACGAATACTACAGTAAATAACGCAGTTCCGATGATAACAAATACAAACGGCAATTTGTCGTCAAATTCAAAAAGTAAAAGTATCGAAGTTCCGCCCGAAAATAAACCGAAAAAGTGATAAACGAACAACAGACGCGGGAAATCTTGCTGCAATACAAAAGACACGGCTGGAATTTACGCCGTGTTTTGCTTTCCGCGCAAAATGTAGAATTTTTGTCTGATTCATTAAAGATTCTTTTCGGCGAAGCGGAAATCATCGTGTCCGAAATTGATGCCGTTTGGTTTTCACGCGCTTCGGGTAAGGATAATGAAGCATGGGAACTTCGTCGTTTAGGCGGAACGCCGTTTGCGCTGGTCGAAGTTTTTGAAAGCGAGGACGATGAAGAAGTTCGCCAAGAAATGCGCAAAGAAATGGAAACGAGATTGAGTCAATTGGCATCGAAAGTGCAGAATCGAAACTCGAAAGCTTAATTTTGATTTCCGATTTACAAACGCACGTATTTGTTGCAAACTTAAGTGTTAAAATGACAATTAAAGATTTTGGAGCGCGAGTTGTTAGTGTCTGGGAGGGCTTGCGTCCAATGACAAAAAAAATGTTGGTCGGTGTCTTACAGGAAAGAAGCGGAAATTTGCCTACCGCTCAAGCACAAAAATTTTCCTATGATACGCACGCCGATTGGGAACTCAGCCGCTTACTTTCTGTTTTAGACGAGCAAATAAAAGATGCCGAAGTTAAAAAAAACGCGGGAAAATTGCGCGAGATAAAACAACTGGCGGAAACTTGCGCGTCTGTTTTGCAGGCTCAAACCGAATCAGCCGAAGTTTTCATACAGCTTGCTGAACGCTTCATCCGGGGCAATGATTTTAACCGGCTCGACCGTTTAGCCGACGTGCTTTCCGAACGATTTTCGGCGGGCGAAATAGCGGAAATTATTCGCCAAACGGAGCTTGCGCAAATTCGCGCTATCGCTTACGAAACTTTAACCGTTATGCCGGTACCGTTTCTTTTGCCGCTTTTGGACGATCCGCTTTATTTTGAAATTGCCCGCAACGCGCTCGAACAACAGGCTTTCGAGTTTGAAAACGACGACGCGCAACAGATTTTGGAGCAGTTAGAGTTTGACGAAATAAACGGCGGATGAAGAAGGGATGAAATTTGAGGGATGAAACTTGAAAGGTAAAAAAATGCAAAGTAAATAATCATTCTTCCTTTTCATATTTCAAGTTTCATATTTCACCCCTCAAGTTTCATCCTTCAAATTTCATCCCTAACATTATCTCTGCCAATATTTTATGAAGGAAGTTACAATCGTTTGCGACGGCTCAAGCCTCGGCAACGGTAAAGTAAAACCCCGCGCGGCGGCGATTGCCGTGCTCGGCTATCGCGGATACTGGCGGGCGTTTGGAGAGTATTTAGGCGAAGCAACCAATCAACAAGCGGAAATAGCGGCGGCTTGGATTGGGCTGAACACTTTGCGCGAACCTTGTCGCGTCAAACTTCTGACCGATTCGCGTTACGTCGTCGAAACAATGACCGGAAAATTTCGTAAAAAATCAAATCTTGAATGGTGGGAAAAACTTGATAAAGCCGCGCGGAAACACGATATTTCGTGGCAATGGACAAAAGGACACGCGGGGCATGAGATACAAGAAGTCGCCGATAAAATGGCGCGGAAAACAGCTGAGATGGGAAGAGTTGACGAGAAAATTTTAGACGAAGCCGTCGCGGAAATTGGAATCAAAGAGATTTGACAGCCGCAAAAAATTCACAAAATACGCAAAATGAAATTGCAAATGCATTTAAGTAAATACAAATTGGCGTGTCTTTTTTTTGTGCTTTTTGTGCTTATTTGCGGCTATTCTTCTGTCTTTTCTCAGAAAAAAAATTCTCTCGGCTGGATTTGGCAAAATCCGCTCCCGCAGGGAAATTCGCTTTACGCGATTCACTTTGCCGGAGATAAAGAAATCGGGTACGGTGTCGGCGCGGATAATACGATTTTACGCACGGAGAACGGCGGTTTTAATTGGCAAAGGCAATATTTGCCAAGTGATGCAACACTTTCGGGCGTTTTTGTAAAGGATAAGCAAAATGCTGTCATTGTCGGCGCGCGTGGTTCAGTTTTTTTAACTGCCAACGGCGGAAAAGAATGGAAACAAATTGAAACCGGAACTAAAGATCATCTTTACAGTGTTACGTTTACGGGCGAAAATTTCCAAAACGGATGGATTGTCGGAACATACGGAAGAATTTTAAGAACCTTGGACGGCGGCGCTAGTTGGCAGAATCAAAACAGCGAAACAACCGAACATCTTTTAAAGGTATCGTTTTTCAATTCGTCAAGCGGAGTTGCCGTCGGCACAAGCGGCACAATTATTACAACCAAAAACAGCGGAGTAAACTGGAAATCCAATAAACCGTGTGAAAATTCTCTGCTGACCGGCGCGGCTTATCTTTCCGCCGAAAAACTTGTTGGTGTCGGCTACGGCGGCTGCGTAGCGCGAAGCGAGGACGGGGGCGAGACGTGGACGCGCATTAATATTTTCAGCCGCGCAGATTTTTTAACCTTATGTTTTTCCGACGAAAAAAACGGCTTTATGACCGATGCGGGGGGAATGGTCTGGCTCACCGGTGACGGCGGAACAACTTGGCTGCCGTTTAATGTGCGAACAAATCCGAAATTAGTTTCGCTGCATTTTGCCGACCAATATACAGGCTGGGCGGTTGGCGAAAACGGTTTGATAATCCGCACCGACGACGGCGGTTATGACTGGCAGAGGCTTTCGGAAGGTGGACGCGAAGATGTTAATGACATTGCTTTTTTTAATAAAGATATCGGTGTAGCAGTCGGCTCGCGCGGACGCATCTGGATTACAAACGACGCAGGCAAAAATTGGCTTCCCGTTTATTCGGATGTCGAGGAAAACTTGAACGCGTTTAATTTTGTTGATGCCGAACGCGGCTTTATAGTCGGTGATAAAGGGACAATTCTGCGTACAAATAACGGTGGCGCAAGTTGGGGAAAAGGCGTTTCAAACGTCAAGGAAGATCTTTTGGGGGTTTATTATGTCAATCAAAAAACAGGTTTTGCCGTTGGCGCAAATGGTTTGATTTTGCGTTCGGATTCAGGCGGAGCATACTGGGAAGTTCTCGAATCAGGCACGCGCTTCTGGCTTGAGGACATTGAGTTTTTTGATGAAAAACGCGGCGCGGTCGTCGGTGATAAAGGTACAATTTTACTTACAGTTGACGGTGGTTTATCCTGGAAAAAGGTAAAAACAAATCTCAAGGAAAATCTCTACGCGCTTAATTTTTACGATAAAAAAACGGGTTTCGCCGTTGGCGCAAACGGTACGATCTTGGTGACGAACGACGGAGGCGAAACGTGGCAAGACCAAGAAGCGCCGGTAAAAATGAATCTTTATGCCGTTTCAACTTACAGTCAAAACGAAGCCGTGGCGGTTGGCGAATTGGGCGCGGTTTTGCGAACCGAAGACGGTGGAAAAACCTGGGAAGCTCAGCCGAATATTACGAGCAATTCTCTGCAAGCCGTTGCTTATCGCGGTGGTGCCGACCTCTGGGTTGCCGGACGGGGCGGCTCGATTTTACGCCGCTCAGAAACGCTTTCGACAATAAAGATATTAAACCCGAAAGTTCCACCCGTTTTACGTCTGGGAAAAGCTAAAGTTAAACTAAAACCGCGCACGCCGATTTTGACTATTCCTGATGACGGTGATATTCCGCTTGCTACTAAACCGGAGAAAGATAATTAAAAGATGTCAGATATTAGATGTTGGAGGCTAGTTTTACTGACATCTAACCACTAGAGCAATCCATTCACCCAAAGTTCGAACTTTCCAATCGGAAACTTGTAGTTTTTTCAATTCATTCTCAATCAAAGTTTGTTGCTCGTGTAAAATTCCTGACAAAATAAGGTCAAAAGTGGTTTTTTTGAGTAGCAGCGGCAGAAGAGGAACTATCACGTCAGCCGTCAGATTGGCGCAGACGAAATTAAATTCTGGCGTGTCTTCACTAATCGAGCCGATGTAAAAATCAATACTTTCGTCAACGTTATTCAAAGCCGCGTTTTTACGCGCGATTTCGATTGAATTTTCATCCGTATCGCAAGCCGAAATAGAGTTGTGAATTGTGAGTTGTGATTTGTGAGTCAAGTTGTTTTGAACTTTGAACTCTGAACTTTGAGCTTTGAGCTTTGCTACAGCGATTGCTAAAATCCCCGTTCCTGTTCCAACATCCAAAAAACTATAACCGGGGGTATCAATTTCTTGGATGGCTTGCAGGCAAAGCCGCGTCGTTTCGTGTGTTCCCGTGCCGAAAGCCATTTCCGGGTCAATGCGAATAATCATTTCCCAATTTCGCGGATTGTCATCGCTTTTATCCGTTTTAACTTCGTTCCAAGTCGGCGCAACTATGAATTTTCCTACTATCGTCGGTTTCCAATGCCTTTTCCACTCTGCTAACCAATCCGTATTTTCAACTTCTCTCCATTCTATTTTTTTAATCGTGTCAAGCGAAAATTCATAAATTTGCAAAGCTGCATTTAATTGATTTTGAACGTCTTCAGCGTTTGGTTCTTCGTTAAAGTAGCCAACAACGCACAAAGTTTCCCCAGACTTGTCTTCGCCTAAATTGTTTATTTCCGTGCCGAGCGAATCGAGTTCGTTGAGAGCAAATTCGATTGCTTCCGATGTTTGTGAATCAGCCGTAATTTCGAGGGCAAACCAAAGTTTTTTATTATCGCTCATCCGATTTTCGAGTTTATCAAATCGCTTTTCATTTCGTTTGCCGAAGCAAAACGATTTTCCGGTTTTTGCGCCAAACCGCGCTTGAAGAATCTGGTGAAAAGTTCGTTTTCATCTAAAACAATTTCTTTGCTCATTGACCGCATAATCTCTTGATAAGTTTTGCCTGCAAAAGGTTTTTCGCCGTACAGACATTCATAAATTATCACGCCCGTCGAAAATAAATCGCTTCGCTCGTCGGTTTGTTCGCCTTGCAGTTGTTCGGGCGGCATATATCCCAAAGTTCCCATGACGGTTCCCGGCACGGTTACGTTGTCGGCGAATTCGTGTTCGTTAAATCTCGCAAGTCCGAAATCCAAAATGCATAAACGCACTGTTTCGTCTTCGTTCCGCGTAACGAAAATGTTGTCCGGCTTCAAATCGCGGTGAATGATTCCGGCTTTGTGCGCCGCTTCCACACCGTCAAGCACTTGACCGAACCACGCGACAACTGTTTCCGCATCCAACTTTTCTTTGCGCTTCAACACTTCGGACAAAGTTTCGCCCGCAACGAGTTCCATTACTAAAAACGCGCCTTCGGTTGAGAGAACACCGTAATCGAAAACCGTCACGATGTTGCGATGATTTAATTTTCCGGCGGTTTGCGCTTCGCGTTCAAAACGGCGCAGAGCATCTTTATTTCCAAACATCGCGCCGCTCAAGATTTTGACGGCTACAGGGCGATTGATTCGCAAATCGGTTGCTTCATAAACAGCGCCCATTCCGCCTTTGCCGAGAAGTTTTTCCAGACGATACCGATTTTCAATCGTGCGCTCGACGGGCAAACTGAAAGTCAATTCCGAATTATCATCCGCGCATTTCTCCGTTTCGCGGTTAAAGCATCTGCCGCACATTGGGCATTCTTTTAAAAGGTTGATGTTGCCTTCATCAAAACGCGAGAGAACTTCGGTCTTGATTTTTCGTTCGCGGCGCACTCGGTCTTTCAAGCTCAGATTTTCCTGCACGAGCGCGATTTGATTTGCCAGCGTTTCGAGCAATTCTTTATCGCGTGTTGTGTAGGGAATTTGCGACATCTTTTCACCGAGCGAGAAAAATCCGGCGAGTTTGCCGTCCGTGCCGTGCATCGGGACAAGCAAGTTTGCGCCAATTTGTTTTAACCATTGTTGCTCACGTTGCGGCAAACCTTCGCTGCCACTACTCAGGGGAAATTCAACCGCGCCGCGTTTTGTTTGCATAAAACGCAAAAGCGGCGAATCGGCTGAGAGTTTTAAATTGTCTGAATTTTCGCTCGTCGTGTAGCCGGTGCTGAAATCACTTTCGCGCTCGTCCTCGTAAAATAGATAAACGCTCGTCGGGTGCAAAGCGGATTGGATGCGGCTGCTGACGAGACGCGAGAGTTTCGACATTGAATCCGACTCTTTAACGTCATCAATAAGTTCGTGCAAAAGACGTTCTTGATTGTATTGCTCGCGGAAAAAGCGTCGGTCAATCCATTCGTTGAGACGCGAGCGCATCAGCAAACCGTCAACGACGGCGAGCGCGATGAAGAAATAAAACGAAAACGAATTGTTTAGAAGAATCTCGCTTAGAGTGCGATTCGGATTCGCCGCAATATTCCAGATGATTCCTAAAACCGGCAAAACGAGCAGCAGCCGAAGCGCGTTTTTGGCGAGCAGATATTGCAGACCGCGCCGAATGACGAAGCTGACAGGAATGACTCGATGCCGCACAATCGCGTAAGCAAACACCGGCGCAATTAATAAATGTGGTGCTGTTGTAATAATTGGCATCCACTCTTGCCACGGATTCCGTATCTCAAAAACCCGTAACAACGGGTTTAATACAAGATCAGACAGCAAGGTTGGCGAGAAACCGCACAACAAACCGACGACGATAACGCGCAATTTTCGGCGGGCGATTTCCCCGGATTGGCGATAGGTGAGAATCAACACCACCAAACCGGCTACAACATGCAAAATGTAAATATAGAATGCGACACGAGCAAGCACTGTTCTCGCGGAAAGGGCTATCAGCATTGAATATCCTGTGGAATAAATAAAATCCAACACGCTGTTCGGCAAAAAAATAATCAGAAATGGCAGATAAATCAGGCGTTCGAGTTTCGGAAAGCGGCGCAAGAGCTTTGAGCGTTCGGGAAAAACAAGACAGAAATGCACGAAAAGCGGAGCGGTGAGTGCCGTAATCGAAAAACCGATAACCATGACGACGAGAAGAATAGGCAGCAAATCCGCCAGACTCCACCCCAGCCGAGGGAGAAATGAGATGAAAACTAATGCCAGCAGCAATGCTTGTTTATCATTCGGCTTGAGCAGGAAAAGCAATAATCCCGTGATGAGAAATATGTCTGAAGGAGAATGTAATTGAGAATCCGAAATAGTTGAGAACGTAAAGGGAGCGACACGGAGACTGTTTCGACTTCGCGCAATTGCTCGTTGCGCCGCACGATCACTGTCCGACGTTCGCCCGGCTTGTCAAATCTTAAATCATTTCGTCTGGCTAACGCCAGATTTGCTTCTGTTCCGTTAATGCTAACTAACTCATCACCAACTTGAAACTCACCTTCAAAACCTTGTCTGACACTAACAATTACTCTCTTGTCGCCCTGTCGCGCACCATCAAACGGCATAGAAGACTGAAGCAGAAATGCCTGGTAGATGTTTATTCCGGCATAAATAAACATATTGACGAACACCAAACACACGAGCGCGAACCGCAAGCTGCTTGGGCG
>JAIVJJ010000159.1 GCA_020200095.1 Acidobacteriota bacterium
AAAAGTAAAAAGATTATTAAAGAAAGTGAATGAAACATCGGTTACCGGCTTAAATTGGGAAACGCGGAATACTGCAAGCGGCAGAAAGGTAAAAGTGTGCTCGTTTTCCGCTTGACACCGAAATCGTCTTTATAGATGAAACACTTGGAAAACCTTCTTTCTAAGTGTCAAAAACAATTATTTTCAGCACCACAAGATTAGGACACTACAAAGTTTCAGCAAATCTTGCAAATTGCTATATCTAAAAGCTATTATATTTTCAATTTCTTCAATCGCTGAATTACTCAAACCAATCGCTTTTATAAGCAAGATTTGTTCGGTGTAGAGGGGTTTTCACCACACCTTTATTTTTATGGCACGAAGCCACAGGAATCGATCATTGGCAACCTGCTAGATTATCTACCAGGTTTGGTGCATGTGTTAAGCATAAATAAATCAAACACCGACGCGTTAAGATAAAAATTCCTTTCCCATTTTTAGTAAATAAATATTTCAAAACTCAAATCATTTATTCATTTTAGTATTTTCGAGTAAGAAAGTGAGAATGGCGAATTTGATAATCTGTGCTCCCCAACCGTTAAAATTGTAATCAAAGCCGTGTTGGGCATATCGGACGTAAATCGTTTTGTGTGTGACATTCGCTTTGTTTAATCTGTCGGCGAGGCGCACCATATTTTCCGGGCGCACGAGCTGGTCTTGCCCGCCGTGAATCAGCAGAGTCGGCGGTGTTTTGGCGGAAACTCGCGCGACAGGTGAGGCGAGCGTGAAGCGTTCCCGAATTTCGTTTGACTCGTGCGGGCTACCACCGAGAAATTTGGCGAGCGTTTCTTGTCCATTTATGACTCGTTGATTTGCCGGATTATCGTAGCTCCAAATCAAATCTGTTGGCGCGTAAAATGAAATAACCCCGCGAACATCTGCGTTTTGCCCTTTTTCCGCGCAACTAGACGGAAGGCGTTGGTCATCGGCTGTATATGCGGCGAGCAGAGCAAGATGACCTCCGGCGGAACGACCCAAAAGTACGATGCGCTCCGGCGATATTTTGAACTCCGACGCGTGTTGCTTTATCCAGCAAACGGCGCATTTTACATCGCCTGTTGCCGTGAGGTAATTCGGTTGCGGCGTGAGGCGATAATCAACGTCGAAAACAGTAAAGCCTTGCGCAGCCAACCAATTGTTCCAATGCGGGAAATCGCTTCTTTTTCCAGCACCCCACGAACCTCCGTGAACTACGATAACGCTTGCGCCATTGTTAATCTTGTTTTCAGCGGGCAAATAAACGTCTAACTGCAAATCTTTTCCGTCTGCTTGGGCGAAGGTGTAAGTTGTAAAATTGTTTGTTTTCTTTTCGGAGAAAATGTTCAATCCGGCAAAATAATTTTTCGTCGAAAGTGAAACATCGTCTTCACCGGCTAAATTGATAACGCTGGCGAGCGGAAAAAGTGCAATGACAAAAGCAACGCCGCCCATTACCAGCGAAGCAATCCAAAGTTTGCCATTCGGATAAAGTGCGCGGACAAGCAAACTGCAAACCGCACCAGTCAAAGCAATCGCGCCGAGCCACAAACTCCACTCACTCGCCACTACCGCAAAAAGCCAAAGTTCATAGGCGGGAGCGGGAATGATAATCCAGACTGCCGACAGCAAAGCAATTAGACTTAACGTAATTGACAGAAAGTTTAACAAGCGTTTCATTTAATATAAAACAATCAAGCCGAAAATCTGGACGTGATTTGTTTGATGACACACAATCCATTTTCGATAAATTTACTTCTGACTTAAAAGTTAGGCTTAAACATCGGCAACGGTTATTTTGCTCAAATTTTCTATCATCCGGGCGTTCAAGGCTTGTTCTTCGTTCATCTGGCTTTCGAGTTCAGCCTTTAATTTCAGAAACGCTCGTTAAAATCGAAATCGTCTTCGTCCACAACTAAGACAACATATCTGCTGGATGTGTTACGCTGTCTTTTTGAGACTCAATAGTTTGCATATTCAGCAATTTGTCCTGTAGATAATTGGAAAAAGTCATTGCACTCTGGTTTGCGGTTTGCTTGGTCAAATTTACATATCGCAAAAAGTTTTTAATTGCGTGTGCCCGGTGGCTTTCATAATTTCAGCTTGTGGCATTCCACTAACAACCTTTCTTTAAGATAATCATCAAGACGTACGGCGCACCCTACCGCTGTTTCAGGCGTAATATTCAAATATCGCAAAAAAGGTGAACCGCTGGCAATCATCCTTGTTGTTGCAGTATGACGGCAATCATGAAGGTGAAAATCTTTTATGTTTGCATTTTGGCAGGCGGAAGCAAAAGCTGTTTTGATTGTGTCTGTAATACCAAAGACTAAACTATCCATATCTTTTGGGCTTTCTTCCCAAAGCCTTCCAAGTTCAATACGCAAACGGGATGTTATTCCGACAGTCCGTTCTTCTTCTGTTTTTGTATTTGTAATCTGAATAAGAATTTCATTTTTCTCAAAATCTACGTCGCGCGCGAAAAATCAAGCAGTTGTTTGACCAGCTGTGTAATGTTTGCGGTTTGTTCACGAATAGCCGTGATTTCCTCGTTGTTTTGTAAATCTTTTTTGGCGCGAATAAAAAAATCGACGCTTGCCGAAATTATATTCAAAGGTGTGCCGACTTCGTGCGCGATTCCGGCAGTGATTTTACCGATAACGGAAATTCGTTCCTGCTGAATCAGGCGGCGTTCGATAAGTTTTTCGTCCGTTACGTCGCGCGTCGCGCAGACGACACTGATGACACGCCCGTTTCCGCTGACAATTGGGTCTGTGATGACGCGCAGCACGCGACTGTAAATGCGATCGTTGAGTTCGACTTTTTGCGGCATTCGTTCGGTTACGGTTCGCATAATCGTGCAATCAAAGCGCGGTTTTTTCAAGCCGTGGTAAAGCTCACAGCAGCGGATTCTGACTAGCTTTTCGGCGGACGTGCCGAACATTTGCGCGAGCGAATTATTCGCGCGACGAATTTTCCCCGATGGCGCGTGAATCGAAACGCCGTCGGTCATCGCATCGAAAGTTTCTTCCCATTCGGCGCGCGCATCAGTTACTTCATTCAATAAATTAGCGCGTTCGAGCGCGACGTCGACTTGTTTGCCGATGCCCGTCAACATTGATTTTTCGTGTTCGGTAAAGCGAAGCGATGCGGCGTTGAAAAGCGTCAGCACGCCGCGCACAACTCCACCGCGCCCAACAAGCGGAACGGTTACGAACGAACCGATTTTCTAGTTAGCCACGGGACGCGCGACGCGCCGGTCAAACGTCGTATCGTTGACCAGCAAAGCTTCGGCTAAAACGGCGGTTTGCCCGACGACGCCTTCGCCGAGTTCAAATCGTTCAATCACTCGGCTGACGCGTTTTGTCAAATTTTCTTCGACGATGAGTTCGAGTGATTCAGTGTCTTCGTCTAAGATATGAACGCAGTCCGAACTCAAGTTCATCACCCGCAAAACGGCGTTAAGAATTCTTTCGAGCAAGGACTTGACTTCCGTCATCTGTGTAATCGCTTCCAACACGTCAATCAGCGCGAAAAGCTCTGCATTACGTCGCGAGATGCGCTGTTCGGTTTCCTTTGTTTTCGTCACGTCACGGATGACAAATCGCGCAAAATACCGATGAGCGGGTCGCTGCCCGCGTATAATTTCTTTGTGCTAACAATGGAACCAAGCGATGATTTACGAATAGAGAAATCGGGAAATATAATTACTCGTTTATAACATTTGCCTACGAGCAATCGTATTTCAGGATGCGGGCGGGCAAACAATTTCGCTCCGCTACCTTTGTTCAGAGGCACTCCGTCGCGCGAAACACACAACAATCGTTCGGAGTTTGCCACGATTTTCACGTTCTAAACGGCTTGCTCAATATAGAAAGGCGATTTTTTTTAATAAATTACCGCCTTCTTTATCAAAAAGTTATACAAAATTTTACAAACAATCTTTGAGGAGAAAATAAAAATGGCAACATCAGCAGAGGATTTAGGCGGATTATACGAGGACAGCGTTAGTACCAGCAAAATCTGGCAGGTCATCGGTGCGTCGAGCGTCGGGACGATGATTGAATGGTATGACTTTTACATTTTCGGTAGTTTAGCGGGCATTATCTCGCCTCTGTTTTATCCACCGGGCAATGATACGTTCGCCTATATCGCATACTTAGCGACGTTTGCCGTCGGCTTTGTTGTGCGTCCGTTCGGAGCTTTGTTTTTCGGGCGCATCGGCGATATTGTCGGACGGAAATACGCTTTTCTAGTGACGCTTTTAATTATGGGCGGTGCGACGGCGATAATCGGATTTCTGCCGACTTACGCGCAAATCGGGATTGCCGCGCCTATTATTTTATTGCTGATTCGCGTTCTGCAAGGTTTGGCACTAGGCGGCGAATACGGCGGCGCGGCGGTTTATG
>JAIVJJ010000280.1 GCA_020200095.1 Acidobacteriota bacterium
GAATCATAAAGAACTCGCGGTTTTCGTATGCCTTGTTCAGTTCGGCGAACGCCTTGTCCTTTTCACCGAGCTCGCCGTGGAATGTTGCCGCTCTGTACGACGTTAAATTAGTTGGACGACTCTCTCCGGTCATAGCCCGCAAGAACCCTTGCCACCCGCCGCGAGCGAAACTTTCGCGTGCCAGCACCGCATTTTGAGGTACACCAAAAAGTTCCTGGCTTCTGGCAAATGCTTCGACGCTCTCGGCGTAGCTGCCTTTCGCAAAATAAACTGTGGCGAGGCTGTCATGCGCTGGTGCAAAACCGGCATCCAGTTCGAGAGTCTTTTTGAGTTGCGCGATGGCTTCATCATATTTTCGGGCGTAGATCAGGGCGACACCGTAAAGCCGGTTGCTGGTGAGCAGGAGCGGCTCAATCTCCAACGCCCGCCTCAATTCGGCAGCAGCAGACGATTCTCTGTCCCTGCCGAGTAGAGAAAGCAGGTTGCCGTAAAATTGATGTGCCGTCGCGCTGTTCGGATTCAGTTCGATTGCAGCTTTGAACTCGCGCTCCGCTCCGGCGAAATCGTAATCATAAAAATTTAGAACGAGTCCGAGCGAAACGTGCGCTTCAGCTAATTGGCTATCGAGCGACAAGGCTCTCAAAGCTGCTTCCCGCGCTTTAGGCAACGCTTCACGCGACGGTGCGCCGCCGTATATCGGGAGAAGCGAATAAGCATCGGCAAGACCTGCGTAAGCCAATGTATAGTTTGGATCGAGCGCGACAGATTGCTGAAAATACCCGATTGCTTTCTCAATATCTTTTGCCGTGCGTTTGTTCCAATAGAAACGCCCTCGCAAATAAAGCTGATAGGCTTCGGCATTCGCTGTGTAGTTCATCGCCAACTTCTGCTCGTCCGCGCCCGACAGTTTAGTTTTCAATTTACTCGAAACGTCGCGGGCAATCTCGCTTTGCAATGAAACAAGGTCAGCTTGTTTGCGATTGTATCGCTCGCTCCAAATGACGTTCTCCGTCTGCACGTCAATCAATTCCAGACTCAGGGTTAATTCGTCGCCGCGCTGTGTGACGCGCCCGTTCAAAACCGCCTGCACGGATAATTCATTCCCGACAGTCTGCGGATTAACGTCTTTACCTTTGTATCGAAACACGGACGAGCGAGCCTTAACCGAAAGATTCGGCAGTTGCGACAAACTACTGATAAGCGATTCGGTCATTCCGTCAGACAAATACTCATTATCAGCGTTGCCGCTTTCGTTGATGAAAGGCATCACAGCGATTGAACCGATTAGTGTCGTGTTGGTGGAACGATTATTAAGAAACCAATAACCTAAACTGACCAATGCGAGAAGTAAAAGCGCTAACGCGACGAATCCAAGTTTGTGATTTTTGATTTTCGCAGCAATGTATTCCGCGCTTGAAGTCGAACGCGGAATTTCCGTTTGCACTGTGCTGATTGCCGGTTGGTGTGCGCTATCAATCTTTACTTGCTGCGAACTGCTCGCCGGTTCGTCGCTGCCGCTTGCTTCCGGTTGAACCGAATACTCCAGCGTGGCTTTATCCTTCAACTCCTGCCGCAGTTCATCTAACTCAATCGCCACATCTTTGATTGATTGATAACGCTTATCCGGCTCTTTCGCCAGACATCTGCGGACGATTCTTTGCAAATCGTTCGGCGCGTTCGGGTTCGAATCTTTAATCTGCGGCGGCGGTGCGTGAACGATTTTGTGCAAGCTGTCAATCTGGTCTTTGCCTTCAAATGCTTTTCGTCCGGTCGCTGCTTCAAAGAGAATGCAGCCGAAAGAAAAGATGTCCGAGCGGTGGTCAATCTCTCTCACTCTACCTTGCGCCTGTTCGGGCGACATATAACCCGCCGTTCCCATTATCATTCCGGGCGTTGAATGCTGCGCCAAGATAGCCGTAGCGATTTCGCTTCCCGCATCGCCTTCAGAACTTAATGGTCTTTGCGGCTCAATGAGTTTCGCCAATCCAAAATCCAAAATCTTCGCGTAATCATCGCGGGCAATCATAATGTTGTCCGGCTTGAGATCTCGATGCACTATCCCTGCGGCGTGCGCTTTGGTTAAACCCTCGGCGGTTTGCACGAGATATTTTAATAGTTTTCCAAGCGGAGCTTTATCACGATGAATCTTTTCATAGAGCGTTACGCCGTCAACAAACTCCATCGCAATAAAGTGTGTGCCGTCCGATTCGCCAATCTCATAAATATGCGCGATGTTCGGATGATTAAGCGCGGCGATGGCATGCGCTTCCTGCTCAAAGCGGCGCAGTCTGTCTGTGTTTTGGCTGAAATCGGAAGGCAGCAGCTTGAGCGCGACAGAGCGTTTCAGACGAGTGTCTTCCGCAAGATAAATCTCGCCCATCCCGCCCGCACCAAGTGGCGAAAGAATCTCGTATCGTTCTAGCCGTGTCCCTGTGGCAATTGTCATAGCGATTCTTTTATATCATTTTACTACGGCAAGCCGACGCGCCTAATGAGTTCAGCAAATCTTGGGTCAGAGCGAAGCCTGTCGAACATCGGATCTACTTTGAGATAAACCAGAATGAAATCTCGTCCGTTATAAGCCTTCTCCAGCCACTCGAAGGCTTGATCATTATCGTCAAGCCCGGCGTAAATAAACGCAATTATCGTCGGCGAGATATACCTTCGTTTTGAGCGTTGCTTTAAATCTTCAATTATCTGCAGCGCTTCCTGTCTTTTTCCCGAAAGAGCGTAAGCGTAGGCGAGCGTTGCAGGCTCGTCCGGGCTATCTCCTGATAAAGGGATTGACTTTTGATATTCTGCGATAGCTTCATCGTACATCCCTTTTTGCACGTAAACATTTCCAATCACCCAGTGTGCAATACCAGAGTTTGGATCCATCTCAAGCGCCTTCTGATATTGCTCTGTTGCTTTGTCAAACCGGCGCTGCTGGTAAAGCACGTCTCCCGTGGCTACGATTCTTTCAATCGAGAGCGGGTCTATTTCACGAGCGCGTTTCATCTCTTCGAGGGCTTCATCAAAGCGTTGCATACCGGACAAATAGTAACCATACGTTTGATGAACATCGGCGTTACTCGGATTAATCTCAATCGCTCGCTTAAATTCCTTCTCCGCGCCCGACCAATCCCAGTCATACAAGTACTTGACAACTCCGAGTATGACATGGGCTTCAGCCAGTTGGTCATCAAGTTCCAATGCTTTGCTAGCCGCCGCTCTCGCTTTCGGAAAGCCCTCGTTTGGCAAAATAGCGTTGTAGCCGCTAAGCCTTGCGTAAGCGTCCGCCAGCCCGGCGTAAGCCAAAGCGTAGTTCGGGTCTTTATCAATCGCCTTCTGAAAATAATCGAGTCCTTTGCGAAAACCCTCGTCGGTCAATCTATTTAAATGGTAACGTCCCATCAAGTAAAGCTGATAAGCTTCGGTGTTTTCGGTGTAGTTTTTCGTCAATTTTTGCTTTTCTGTACCCGAAAGTCTTGCTCGCAACTTTTGTGAAACGTCTCGCGCAATCTCGTTTTGTAGCGTGACAAGATTTGTCATCGAGCGACTATAATTTTCGCTCCACAAAACTTTTTCCATATTCGTATCAACCAATTCGATAAACAGCGATAAATCATTGCCGCGTTGCACGACCTTTCCGGTCAATACGGCTTGCACCGATAACTCTTGTCCGATTTTCTTTGTGTCAATTTCTTTTCCCTTGTAACGAAAGACACTGCTTCGTGCTTTAACCGAAAGATTCGGCAATTGTGACAAACTGCTAATCAGCGTTTCGGTCATTCCGTCCGAAAGATATTCGTTATCGGCATTCCCGCTTTGATTGACAAATGGCAGAACAGCAATTGATTCGATATTCGTAGCGCTCGCCGAACGATTGCCGTAAAACCAGTATGCTATTAAACCGATTGTTGTAATAGTCAATAGCACGGCTAACCCAACTAAAACACCTATCGGATGTCGTTTGATTTTGGTAACAAAGACGCCGGAAGTTGGCGGAGCTTTGATTAATTGTGTTGGTTTGTTTTCCCCGCTTTCAGGCGGTTGTTTACTGGCTGAATTGCGTGGTTCAAATTCCGATTCAAATTCCAGTCTTTTCTTTAATCTTCTTAAATCTATTAACAAGTCTTTTGCAGTTTGGTAACGCTCTTCACGGTCTTTGACTAGCGTTTTAAGAACAATAAGTTCAAGTTCTGTCGGAATGTCTTTATTGTAATCGGTTGGTGATTCAACTTTTTTAGTCAGTATTGAAGCGATACTGTCGCTCATTGTTTCGCTTGTAAACGGTTGCTTTCCCGTCAGCATTTCATACAAACAGACGCCTAGACTCCAAATATCAGTTCTTTCATCTACTGCTTTTCCGCGAGCTTGTTCCGGTGACATATAAGCTACAGTTCCCAGAATTATTCCAGATTGAGTTCTAACTTGTGCTAACGTTGGTGCTTCGCTGTTTTGTGACGGAGGCTTTTGTTCTGTAAGTTTTGCTAATCCAAAATCCAGAACTTTCACCAACCCGTCATCTTTCAGCATGATATTTTCAGGCTTTATATCTCTATGAACAATCTTTGCAGAATGTGCGGCTTGTAAAGCAGAAGCAATTTGAACGGCTATTTCCAGCGTCTCATTTAATTCAAGCCGCCCTCGTTCTAATCTGTCTCTTAATGTTTCACCCTTTACATATTCCGAAGCAATAAAACGAATGTTATCAAATGAGCCTATTTCGTAGATTGTAAGAATATTTGGGTGATTTAAGGCAGAGGTGGCTTTTGCTTCTTGAATAAATCGCCTAATACGTTCTGTGTCATTAACAAAATCAGCTGGTAAAAGCTTTAGCGCGACTTTGCGTTCAAGCTCGCTATCTTCAGCAAGATAAACTTCACCCATCCCGCCCGAACCGAGCAGCGAGAGAATTTCATAGCGTCCAAGTTTTGTTCCTGCATCAAGCGTCATTGTCTTTCAATATAAGCGATTTACTGTGGCAAACCGATACGGTGCATTAAATCTTGAAAGCGTGGGTCTGAGCGAATCGGGTCAAAGATGGGTGATTTAAGCCTTATGACATCTATTTCCCTCTTCTCATAAGACTTTTCTAAAAAAGCGAAGGCTTGATCATTTTCTCCAAGCTGCGCGTAAAAGGATGCTACGATACTTAACGGCGGCACAACACTCGGTTGTGATACTTGATTCCTTTCATAAATTTCGATTTGTTTGCGCCAGTAACCTTTCGCGCCAAATTTTTTAGCGGCTTCTCGCACTTCTGCCCATTGTTTAGTTGCTTCTTCAGGCGGCATTCCGTTAAGAACGAAGAGCTTTTCAAACTCTACACTGGCTTCCTCAAACATCCCCTTTCTTTCATAGCTCTGGGCTAAATACAAATGCGCGCGCGGAAAATTCTGATCCATTTCGACTGTCTTTTTCAACTGCTCTATCGCTTGGTCGTATTGGCGGTTCACCATATATGCGGTTCCTACCATTGAATTGATAATCAAAGTCGCCCGCTTGAACTCTCTTTCAGCCTCCGCAAATTTCCAATCATACTCATACAAAATATCCGCCAAAGCATTGTGAGCCTCGGCGAGGGTTTCATCAATTTCTAATGCTTTTTCTGCCGCCGCTCTCGCCTTCGGAAAAGCATCGTGAGGAGGAGTGTTAGTGTAATTCGGAATCAAAATGTACGCTTCGGCGAGCACTGCATAAGCCAAAGCGTAGGTCGGGTCTTTATCAATCGCCTGTTGAAAGTATTCGACACTTTTTCTTACATCCGCTCCTGTTCTCTTATTCCAGTGATATCTGCCTTTCAAATAAAGTTGATAGGCTTCGGTATTTTCCGTGTAGTTCTTTGATAATTTCTTCTCATCTGTGCCTGACAATTTTGTTTTTAATTTGTTTGAAACGTCGCGGGCAATTTCCGTTTGCAATGAGACAAGGTCTGTTTGTTTACGATTGTATTGCTCGCTCCAAATAACGTTTTCATTCCGCGCATCCACAAGCTCCAAACGAAGTGTTAATTGGTCGTCGCGCTGAAGAACGCGCCCGTTCAAAATCGCCTGCACGTTTAACTCTTTGCCGATAGTTTGCGGGTTTATCTCTTTGCCTTTGTAACGAAAAACCGAACTACGCGCTTTTACGGAAAGGCGAGGAAGCTGCGACAAACTGCTAATCAATGTTTCAGTCATTCCATCCGAAAGATATTCGTTATCAGCATTACCACTTTCATTTACAAACGGCAAAACCGCGATTGATTCGATGTTTAATAAATTTGCCGAACGGTTAGCGAAAAACCAATAACCCAAACCGATTGAAGCCAGAAGTAAAATTACCAGTCCCGCAACAAATCCGCGCTTGTGCTGTTTGATTTCGGTTGCGATGTATTCCGCGCTCGAAGTTGAATGAATCGGCGCGAAGGTATCAACCGTCTGTCTTTGAATTAATGTTTTTGTCGCTTGTTCGTCCGTGTATGTTTTGATTGAGTTTTCGCCGCTCGTGTCTCGCAAATTCGGCGCGACGGAATGTTCTGTCACATCCAACTCGCGGGCAAGCGATTGCAAATCAACCAGAATATCGCGCGCCGTTTGATAACGCTCTTCACGCTTTTTCCTGATAGCCTTTTTGATGATGACTTCAAGTTCCAACGGCACATCGTAATTAAAACGCGCAATGGCTTCAGGCTGCGAGTGTGTAATTTTATCAATTGTCTCGGTGATGCTATTGGCGGTAAAAGGTAATTTGCCTGTTGCCATTTCATACAAGACAACTCCCAAACTCCAAATGTCCGTTCGCGCATCAGTTTCTCGCCCCAAAGACTGTTCCGGCGACATATACGAAACTGTTCCCATTACCACGCCCAGATTGGTTTTTACTTGCGTGGCGGCTTCGCTATTTACCGCATCTGACTTTTGAGAAATTTTTGCCAACCCGAAATCCAAAACCTTTACGCGCCCGCGCTGGTCGAGCATTACATTGTCGGATTTGATGTCGCGGTGCGTGATGCCTTTCGAGTGAGCTTCATCAAGCGCGTCGGCGATTTGTGCGCCGATTGAGGCGATTTCAGAAATTGGCAATGGGCGACCCGCGATTTTTTCGCTCAAAGATTCTCCCTCGACATATTCCATCGCAATATAGTGAAGATTGTCCGATTCACCGATTTCGTAAATGTGTGCAATATTCGGATGATTCAGACGCGAAGCGGCACGAGCTTCCTGCTCAAAACGGCGCAGGTTGTCAGCACTTGCGATTGTATGCGCGGGCAAAAGTTTGAGCGCAACGCGGCGACCGAGTTTTGTATCTTCCGCCAAATAAACTTCACCCATTCCGCCTTTGCCAAGTTGTTCGATAATCTTGTAGTGACCAAAACTTTGACCGCTTGTGAGTTTGTCTTCCTGATTGACGATTGCTTCAGCGACCTCTCCGACAGCAGGTTTTTCCATAAAACTTTTCACGTTTTCAGACGAATTGAGAAGTTCTTCTATTTCTCGACGCAGGTTTAAGTCATCGCCGCAAGCATTATCGAGAAACTGCTCGCGTTTGTTTGCGTCAAGCTTGAGCGCGTCATCGAGCAAGGATTTTACTTTTTGCCAATTCTCTTGATTCATTATCTTAAACTCATTGTGGCAAACCGATTCGCCGCATTAAATCCTGAAAGCGCGGGTCATCGCGCAATGGGTCGAAAGACGGGTCAACTTTTAAGAACTGCAACTGCAAATCGTGTTCGGCGTAGGCTTTTTCGAGCGAAGCAAACGCCGCTTCTTTGTCTCCTAGTGCGCCATAAAGAATCGCCAATTCGCCGGGCGAAACGTATTCTTTTGTGGTTTGCATTTGTTTGAGAATCGCCTGCGCCTTTTCGCGTTCTCCGTTTCGGGCGTAAGCCTCGCCTAAATAAATTTGGACGCTCGAGCTTTTGTCTCCCAAACGGATTGCTTCCTGATAGGCTGCAATGGCTTCTTTGAATTGCCCTTTGCCGGTGTATGCGTAACCCATAATGACATAAGCACTGTCGTAGTTTGGATCCATTTCAATTGTTTTCTGCAAGACTTCAATCGCTTCGTCGTATCTTCGCGCATGGTAAAGCCTATAGCCGACGCCTCTGTTGGTGGGAAGCGAGAGCGGGTCAAGTTCTCTGGCGCGTTTTGCTTCCGCAACCGCTTCATCGTGCCGACCAACACGGCTAAGATAAACCGCGTATTGCCTGTGTGCGTCGCTCAGATTCGGGTTTAATTCGATTGCGCGCTTGTACGCCTGTTCAGCCGCCGCCCAATTCCATGAATTCAGATAAAGGTATCCCATCGCTACATGCGCGTTGGGGAGATTCTCATCTAATTCCAAAGCCTTGCGCGCCGCACTTTCAGCTTTAGGTAAGAATTCCTTCGGGTCAACGACGCTGCCAGCCGCAAGACCTGTGTAACTAAGAGCGAGTTCAGCATAGGCGAGAGCATAATGTGGGTCTGCCGCCATTGCCTGTTGATAGTATTCATTGGCTCTCTTCTGATTTTCCGTTCCTCCCTTAGCAAAATAATACTTTCCCTTAAGGACTAACTCATAAGCCTGCGGATTAACAGTTTCACGTTTGACGAGTTGTTGTTCTTGCGCGCCCGACAGTTTCAGCCGCAATTTTTCGGAAGCTGTCTGCGCGATGTCTTGCTGAATGGCGAGCAAATCCGAAAACTTGCGGTTGTATTGTTCGCTCCACAATTGACGGTTTTCGCCCGCGTCTATCATTTCAACCCGCACAGTTAAGTTATCGCCAACCCGCACGACTCTTCCCATCACAATCGCCTGCACGCCGAGCTTATTCGCCGCCTCCTGAACATCAATATTCGCACCGCGATATTTGAAACTCGAATTTCTAGCGATGACTTTCAGTTGCGGCAGTTGCGAGAGTTTATCAATCAAACTCTCGCTCAAACCGTCGGAAAGATAATCAAGGTTAGCGTCGCCGCTCCCGTTTTCAAACGGCAGGACGGCGATTGAGTTTATTTGTTTGGTATTAGTTAAAGATGAACGATTAGCATAAAACCAATAACCGAAACCAATCGCAATCAGAACTAGAATTGACAAAGCCGCGAAGATGCCGCGTTTGTGCTGTTTGATTTCGCTTGCAATATATTCCGCGCTCGATGAAGAATGTGCAATTCCGTCCTTCGTCGAAATCGCCGCAGCGGACGCGCCGGTCGGTTCGGTTTCTAAAATTTGCGTCTGCGCCTCGCGGCTTTTATCAAGCGTTTTCCCGCCGGTTTTATTCGGCGCGACCGAGCGTTCGAGCTTGGCTTGAAACTCCAAATCCTGCCGCAAATCCTTTAAATCAATCTGCAAATCTTTGACGTTTTGATAACGCTCGTCCCGGTTTTTTCGTAAACACTTGCCGACGATTTTTTCGAGTTCCGGCGGAATTTCGGCGGCGACGTGCGAAAGCATCGGCGGCTCGCTTTTCAAAATCGAAGCAATCACATCATTCATCGTCTCGCCCGCAAACGGCAGCCTGCCGCTGACCATTTCAAACAGAACAACTCCCAAACTCCAAACGTCCGTTCGTGCGTCGGTTTCTTTCCCGCGAGCTTGTTCCGGCGACATATAAGCGGCAGTTCCTATCACGACGCCCGGATTCGTTTTCACCAGTGCGCGAGTTTCGGCTTCCGCGTCCGAAACGATTGCCTCTTTCTCAATCAATTTCGCCAGCCCGAAATCCAGAACTTTCACGATTCGGTCGCGGCGAATCATAATGTTTTCCGGCTTCAAATCGCGGTGAACGATGCCGGCTGCGTGCGCCGCCGACAGCGCGAAAGCGGTCTGTTCGGCAATCTTTAGCGCGTCGGTTAAAGACAACTCGCCGCCGCCGATTGCTTCTCTCAAAGTTTCCCCTTCGACCAATTCGGTGGCGAGAAAGTGAATGTCGCCTTCAAAACCGAATTCATAAACCGTCAGAATATTCGGGTGATTTAAGGCGGAAGCCGCTCTTGCTTCCTGCTCGAAACGCCGCAGACGCTCTTTATCTTCGGCGACCGCTTCCGGCAAAACCTTGAGCGCGACGCGGCGGCTCAAACGCGCGTCCTCAGCCAGATAGACTTCGCCCATCCCGCCAGCACCGATTTTCTCGACGATGCGGTAATGCGAAATTTTTGAATTAGCATCAAGCGTTTTATCCATTTTTAATTGCTTATTGCGGAAAACCAATGCGTCGCACCAAATCCTGAAAGCGCGGGTCTGCGCGAAAGTCGTCCCAAAGTGGATCATTTTTTAGAAAAAGTATTCCGATAGAGCGTTCTTCATAACCTTTTTCCAACCACTCGAAAGCCTTATCGCGTTCGCCAAGTGCCGCGTAGATTTCCGCCACGGAGATTGAAGATACATAACGTTGCTTGGACAATTCTTTCAATTCGTCTATCAACTTTTGCGCTTCGGTTTTATTTCCAGCGAGTGCGTATGTGCGACCCAGTTTTCCCAGAATCTGAGGATTGCTGTCTGATTGTCTCGCCTTTTGAAGCTGAGCGATAGCTTCTGGAAATTGACCTTTTCGCGCGTAAGTCTCGCCCAACCATTGATGCGCCCACCAAAAATCCTGATCCAGCTCAAGCGTCTTGTGAAATTGTTCAACCGCCTGGTCATATTCACGGGCACTCATCAGAGTAGCTCCCAAAGCTGCATTAGCAAAGAGCGAAAGCGGATCAGTCTGCACGGCTTGTTTCGTCTGCTCAATAGCTTCCGCATGTCGCCCGCGCACTATTCCTAAATAAAAGCCGTATGTTAAGCGAACATCTACGTAATTCGGATTGAGTTCAATGGCGCGTCTCACTTGCCTCTCACCCTCTGACCAATTCCAGTCATAAAATACTCTGACTGTGCCTATCGAGGCGTGAGCCTCGGCAAGGGTGTCGTCAAGTTCTAAAGCTCTGGTTGCTGCCACCTTCGACTTTTCCATAGCTTCTCGATTCGACAGATACCAATCTGCTGCTAAGAAGTAACCATCGGCTATTCCAACGTAAGCGAGAGCGTAGTTTGGGTCTTTATCGATTGCCTGTTGAAAATAATCAAGACTCCTTTTATATCCATTTTCGTCAGATTTGCTCAGATAATAACGACCTTTCAGATAAAGCTGATAGGCTTCCGCGTTTTCGGTGTAAGTTTTAGCAACCTGTTGCTCGTCTGCGCCCGACAATTTTGTTTTTAATTTGTTGGATACATCTTTTGCAATATCGCTCTGCAATGAAACGAGGTTACTCATTGGACGGTTATAGTTATCTTTCCACAAAACATTTTCAGTTGCAGCGTCAATCAATTCGATGTATAAAGTTAAATCTTGTCCGCGCTGCAAGACACGACCCGTTAAAATCGCTTGCACGGATAATTCCTGCGCGATTTGTTTCGGGTCAATCTCTTTTCCCTTGTAGCGAAACACGGATGTTCGGGCTTTTACGGAAAGGCGCGGAATTTGCGACAAACTGCCAATTAAGGATTCAGTCATTCCGTCCGACAAATATTCGGCATCGGCATTTCCGCTCTCGTTGACAAATGGCAAGACGGCGATTGATTCGATTTGTTTTGTATTTAACGAGCGATTTGCGAAAAACCAATAACCGAAACCAAGCATTGAGAAAAGCAAAATTGATAAGCCAATAACGAAACCGCGTTTGTGTTGTTTGATTTCCGTAACAACATACTCCGCGCTTGATGTTGTCTGCGGTTTGCCTGACGTCGTCGCATTTAAAGTTTGAGTTTTTGATTCATCTGGTTGTGGCAATGCAGTTCGTTCCAATTTGTTTTGAAATTCTAAATCCTGTTTTACGTTTTTCAAATCAATCAGCAAATCTTTCGCCGTTTGATAACGCTCTTCGCGGTCTTTCCGCAAACATTTTTCGACAATATACTGCAATTGCGGCGGCACTTCTTCGCTGAGAGGCGCAGGCTCTTTTGTCAAAATCGCGCCAATTGTGTCCATTGCCGTTTCGCCTTTAAACGGAAGTTTTCCCGAAAGCATTTCATACAAGACGATTCCGAAACTAAAAATATCCGTCCGTTCATCTATTTCTTTACCTCTGGCTTGTTCGGGCGACATATAACGAGCAGTTCCCAAAATCATTCCCGATTGCGTCTGAACTTGCATTCGCGTTTCAGCTTCTTCATCCAAAGGAGTTTTTTCGGTGAGTTTTGCCAGTCCAAAATCCAAGACTTTGACCAAACCATCTTCGCGTATCATTATGTTTTCCGGCTTAATGTCGCGGTGAACGATTCCTGCTTCATGTGCAGCTTTCAGAGCCATAACGATTTGGGTTGCGATTTCTAGAATTTCTCGCAAAGTTAAATTCTCGCGTTCTAGCCGCTGGCGCAGAGTTTCGCCTTTGACATATTCTGAAGCAATAAAATGCAAATCGTCGCCTCCGCCGATTTCGTGAATGGTCAAAATGTTCGGGTGATTGAGAGAAGAGGTAACGTGTACTTCTCGGACGAAACGGCGCAGACGATCATCATCTTGCGCGAAATCTGAGGATAAAACTTTCAGTGCGACTTGACGATGAAGTTTCGTGTCTTGTGCAAGATAAACTTCGCCCATTCCGCCTTTGCCAATTTGTTCGATAACCTTGTAATGACTTAAACTCTGACCGCTTACCAATTTATCTTTCTGATTGACAATAACTTCGGCGACCTCACCAACAACAGGTTTTTCCAGAAAACTTTCAACGTTTTTCGATGAAGCGAGAAGTTCTTCCATTTCACGGCGCAAGCTCAGGTCATCGCCGCAAACATTATCAAGAAACTGCTCGCGTTTCTCAGTGTCAAGTTTCAGCGCGTCATCAAGCAAGCCTTTTATTTTTTGCCAATATTCTGGATTCATTTCTTAAACTTATTGCGGCAAACCAATGCGCCGCAGTAAATCCTGAAAGCGCGTGTCATTGTGTAAATTGTCCCACACAGGATCAACACCTATCTCTGTCAGCCAACTTGAACGCTCCTTGTAAGCCTTTTCGAGCCACACGAGCGCAAGTTCTTTCTCTCCGATCATTGCATAGTCCATCGCTATGAAGATTGGCGAGACATACTTTTCTCTAGCTCGTTCTTGCAATAACTCGGCGTGTTTCCGCAAATAGCCTTTGATTCCAGACTCTTTGTATGTCTTTTTCAAAATGTCTATTTGTTCCTCACTAAATCCCCCGCCTTCGAGTGATGAACCTTTAAGCAATGCTGCGACGGCATCATCGTTCATACCCTTCTTAATGTAGATTGTCCCAAGTAGCCCGTATCCTAATGTGAAGTTTGGGTCTAAGCTCTGCATCTCCTTAATCCGTCTGATGGCTTCATCGTAGTTTCGCTCGAAGTAGAACAGGGTAGCAATACCGAAATTTGTGGATAGCGAGAGCGGATCGAGGTCGTGCGCCGTATTCAACTCTCGCATCGCCGTATCTAAGCGGCGCGGGTTGATCAAATACATCTGGTATCCGTATAGTTCACGCGCGGCAGCATAATTAGGGTCGAGGCTTATTGCCTTTTGGAATTCACGCTCCGCGCCGGCGAAATCCCATTCGTAATAAAATTTCACGAAAGCTAAAGAAGCGTGCGCCTCGGCGAGCGTGTCATCGAGTTGCAAGGCTCTTTCCGCAGCGGTCTTAGCCTTTGGGAAAGATTCGCTCGGCGCAAGCGTAGTCCACGAACCCATCTGACTGTAGGCGTCTGCAAGCCCCGCGTAAGCGAGCGCGTAATCAGGGTCTTGCTCGATAGCCTGCTGGAAGAACCCAATGCCTTTCCTGAAGCTGTCTTCAGTTTTCCTCTTTAGCTGGTAACGCCCTTTGAGATAAAGCTGATAGGCTTCCGTATTGGTCGTATAGTTTTTAGCAATTTGATTTTGCTCCGTGCCGGAGAGTTTTGTTCGCAGTTTGTTTGAAACGTCGCGGGCAATGTCGCTTTGCAGAGCTACTAAATCAGATTGTCGCCGCGCGTATTGCTCGCTCCAAATGGCGTTCTCATTTCGCGCATCAACTAATTCCAAATTCAAAATCAATTGCTCGCCGCGCTGAATGACGCGCCCCGTCAAAATTGCTTGCACGCTCAGCTCTTGCGCAATCTTCTGCAAATCAATTTCCTTGCCTTTGTAGCGAAACACCGAACTACGCGCCTTTACATTGAGTTTCGGAATCTGCGAGAGACTTCCGATTAGTGATTCGGTCATTCCGTCCGAAAGATACTCGTTATCGGCGTTGCCGCTTTCGTTGACAAAGGGCAGAACTGCAATTGATTCGATTTGTGCTTTTGTGTTTGTCGAGCGATTAAAGAAAAACCAGTAACCAAGTCCGATTGATGCAAGAAGCAAAACCGTTAATCCAACTGCAAGACCAATTTTGTGGCTTTTTATTTCATTTACAACATATTCTGCGCTAGAAGTTGTATGAGCTACATCTGTTGTGGTCGCATTAAGGATTTGTGTTTTTGTTTCTTCTCGATGAGGCGCGCCCGTGCGTTCCAACTTGTTTTGAAACTTCAATTCTTCTTTTACGTCTTCCAAATCAATCAGCAAATCTTTTACGGTTTGATACCGTTTGTTTGCGTCCTTTTGCAATGTCTTTCTGACAATGCGCTGCAATTCAAGCGGTAGGTTTTTATCAAGCGGCACAGGCTCTTTTGTTAGAATTGAGGCAATCGTATCGCTGATTGTTTCGCCTTGAAATGGTTGTCGCCCCGTCAGCATTTCATATAAACAAACTCCTAGACTCCAAACATCCGTTCTTGTATCTATATCTTTCCCACGCGCTTGTTCCGGCGACATATAGCGAACGGTTCCAAGAATCATTCCTGCCT
>JAIVJJ010000160.1 GCA_020200095.1 Acidobacteriota bacterium
CTTAAAACCCATCAACACGACGAACCGCGATGAGCTTTACGAAATCGGGATTGCCGATTCTTTGATTCACCGGCTCGGTTCGATGAAAGGATTCGTCGTCAGACCTTTGAGCGCGACTCGTAAGTATGCGGACATCAATCAAGACCCGATTGCCGCCGGACGCGAGCAGCAGGTTGATTACATTCTCGCGTCGAATTATCAATTGGCGGGCGGGCGCATTCGCGTTACCTCGCAACTTTTTAATGTGGCAAGCGGGCAGATTGAAGAAACTTATAAAAGCGAAAAGGACGCGGGCGACATTTTTGCGATGCAGGATGCCATTGCCGGTGAGGTCGGAAACCTCTTGCTGGCGCGGTTTGCGACTACTTTAAGCAATCCGACGACAAAAAGCGGAACGAACAATGAGGAAGCCTATCGGCTTTATCTGCAGGGAATATATTTGTCTAACAATAGAAATCTCACGGATGCTCGAAAAGCAGTTGAAGTTTTAGAGCAAGCCGTGCAGCTTGATCCTAATTACGCTCAGGCTTGGGCTGGAAAAGCTTACGCGCACCGCGTTGTCGCCAATTTCACTGGTCGCAGCATTAATATTCACGAAGATCATCAAAAATCAATGGAAGCGATCAATAAAACGCTCTCATTGGACGAGAATCTGTCTGAGGCACACAGCACTTTATGCGAAGAAAAAATGTATTACGAATATGATTTCGCAGGCGCCGAAGCATCATGCAAACGCGCCGTCGAATTAAATCCCGATTCGTCTCAGGCACATCAAATTTATTCGCGTTACCTTTTTAGTCGCGGGCGTTTTGACGAAGCAATTGCCGAAATCAAAACGGCGATAGACCTCGAACCGGCATTGCTTTTTAACCACACTCTCTATGGGATAAATTTTTATTATGCCCGGCGCTATCCAGAAGCCGTTGTTCAATTCAAACGAGTGATGGCAATGGAGGAGAATTTCGGCATCGCTCACTTTTGGCTCATTCTCACATTGGTAGCGCAAGGCAATGAGCCGGAAGCCTTTGAATGGGTTATGAATGGGGTGGATTTCGACAAAGCGGATGAAGCAACCATTCAAGTTTATAAGAGAGCCTATCAAACATCCGGCTGGCGAGGCGTCATGCAGGAGCGCGCTAAGAGATTTGAACAAAGCGATGAAATTTATTTCCGAGGCGCGGAATTCAACGCGCAAGCCGGGAATAAGGATAAAGCGTTTGAATATCTGGAGAAATCGTATCAGCGACGCGAGATGTGGATGGCTTATCTTCAAGTTGACCCGCGCCTCGATGCACTGCGCGACGACCCGCGCTTCGCTGAATTGGTTAGGCGGGTTGAGAAAAGAATCCCGTGAACGCGCAGGTTAAATTCGAGCCGGTCTGCGATAAAGCGACTTTTTAGATGGCGGATAATAATTGGCAAAAGGTGAGAGAAATTTTTGATTCGGCTCTGCGCCGAAAGCCCGAAGAACGTCAAAATTATCTCGTCGAAGTTTGCGGCGCGGATAAAACTTTGCTCGCCGAAGTCCAATCGCTTCTTTCTTCTCTCGACAGCGCCGATAGTTTTATGGAAACGCCCGCCGTCGCCAAAGTGGCGGACGTGATCGAAGCCGAAACCAGAAAACTCGAACAGGGAAAATGTTTCGGGCATTACGAAATCATCAAGCAGATCGGCACGGGCGGAATGGGCGAGGTTTATCTTGCCAAAGATAAAAAACTTGGCCGGCAAGTCGCCGTCAAAATCCTCAACGAAAAATTCAACGGGGACGAAGCGAATCTCCAAAGATTTACGCGGGAAGCCAAAGCCGCATCCGCACTCGATCATCCGAACATTCTGGTCATTCACGAAATCGGCGAGAGCGAGGAAGCGCATTACATCGTCAGCGAGTTCATCAAAGGCAAAACACTGCGTGAGATTCTCAGACAAACGTCGTTGAAGTTGTCGGAAATACTCGATATTTCAATCCAAATTGCCAGCGCACTTGCAACCGCGCACGAAGCGTCGCTCGTTCACCGTGACATCAAGCCGGAAAACATCATGCTCCGACCTGACGGTTATGCGAAGGTGTTGGATTTCGGTCTGGCAAAACTCGTCGAACAGAAAAATAAATCGCTTCTCGGTTTGGAAGATTCAACCGTCCGGCAGAACCAAACGGCGGAAGGCGTGATCTTGGGGACGGTCAACTACATGTCGCCCGAACAGGCGAAAGGCGAGCGGGTTGACGAACGGACGGATATTTTTAGT
>JAIVJJ010000410.1 GCA_020200095.1 Acidobacteriota bacterium
AAAGAACACTTTTTATTTGCACTTAAAAGAGTGCGAGTTTAGATTTAATTACAGACATCAAGACTTGTATAAAATATTGTTGAAAATTACCAAGAAAATTATCTTTCGCTAGTCATGACCCTTGTTTTTTTTCATTTTCTGCTTTTTGAATAAGAATACGTTGTAGCTTTTTTATTGACAATAAGGTTAATTGATGGTTAAAATTCCGCAGATTGTTTATAAAAAAGGAACACCTCTGCTTGGAAACAGATTTTGTTTTTCTGTTTTTGTCCTTCAGAGACGAACCGTTTGAGAACCGGCATTGAAATAATTTTGCAAATTTTGGGAGGAGAAAAGTGAGAAGAAATAAATTCCGTCAAATCAAATCCGTTTTTTGTTTAGTGTTTTTTGTAGTATTGAGCGTGCTTGTTTTGCCGAGTTTTGTCAAAGCTCAGAACAACCCGGAATATCGCGCTTACTGGGTGGAAACATTCAACACGCAAATGGGAACGCGCGCCGAGATTGACCGCATTGTTGATGCGGCGGTGCAATCAAATGCGAACGCTATTTTCGCGCAAGTGCGGCGGCGCGGCGATTCGTGGTATCTGGAAACAAAAGAGCCGCTGACGCAGGTGGCGGGCGTCGGTGAACCGGACGCGACGGGCAAATGGATGATTGACCCGCTGAAATATCTTATCGAACAGTCGCACGCCCGGAACATCGAAGTTCACGCTTATGTCATCGTCGGTTCTATTTACAACGCGCATCCGACGATTACCGGAGTGCCGCGCGACCCGAATCACGTTTTTAATCAGCATTTTTGGGATAAAACGACGAACGCGCCTTACACCGATTCGCGCCAGTGGTCAACGCGCTCGCTGCCGCACAACCCGGACGGCACGACTTTTAACGGTCAGCGTTACACAGCCGAATGGTATATAGACCCCGGACACCCGGACGCCGCCGCTTACACGGTTGATGTGTTGACGCATCTCGTCAAAAACTATGATGTTGACGGACTTCATCTCGACCGCATTCGCTACCCAGAAGCGCCGATTGACCGACCTGCCGGACAGCCGCTCGGCATTAACACAGGCTACAACGAAACGAGCGTTAATCGGTTCAAAGCCCGATACGGCAATCAAGCGACTTATTACCAAGCAAGCGACATCGGAACGAATGTCAATACGGCTGCCGCGCCGCGCTATATCACTGCCGCCGATGTCGGTTATCCGAAGACAAATGACCCGCTCTGGAACAATTGGCGGCGCGAGCAGGTAACAAACGTGGTGCGAAGAATTTATCTGAACGCCACCGCCGTTAAACCTGAAATTAAAGTTTCGGCGGCGTTGATTTGCTTTTGGACTGGACCGACGGCAAGCGGCGGTTGGGAAAAAACCGAAGCCTATTACCGCGTATTTCAGGATTGGCGAGCATGGACGCAGGAAGGCACACTCGATATCCTCGCGCCGATGATTTACAAACAGGAACATATCGCTTCCGTCCGCGCTCAATATGATGATTGGCTGACGTTCACGAAAGAATTGGCGCGGGCGAACAATCGTCACTCGGTGCCGGGCTTAGGAGTTTATGTTAATTCCATCGAAGGCTCGCTGCGCCAAACGCGCCGCGCTCTCGCCCGACCGCCTTATGAAACCTCAAACGCTCCGGCAGCCGACGGCGTTATTTTCTACGCGCTCGGCAACACGCTTCCGGGCGTAACGTCAAATAACAGCACAAACGCAGCCGTTCCCAATAATCCTTTTTCTTATCCGATACCCGGAATTTCGACGCCGAAGCGTCCGAATGCTGATTTTTTCGCCGCTTTGCGCACGGGCGCGAGCGCGAACGGACTGACGCGCTTTGAAGATATACTGTTAGCTCCGCTTTTCCCAACCGTTGTTCCTGTGCCGGATATGTCTTGGAAATCACAACCGACAGAGGGATACGTGATGGGATTTGCCAAGCGAGCCGATGCAAGCCCGCTCGATGCCGCAACCGTTACGATTACCAATCTGAATACCGGCAACACGCGCACGACTGTTACCGACGGCAGCGGATTTTACGGCGGACTTAAATTAACGCCGGGACAATATCTCGTCAAAGCGGTTTTGAACAATGAAACACTTTATTCGTGCGTTGCCGAAGTTTCCGCCGGAACGGTTACGACCGCCGATTTGCACCCGGAAACAACCGCACCGATAACTTCGGCGGTTCTTAATCCGTCAACGTCAAACGGCTCAAACGGTTGGTACACAAC
>JAIVJJ010000411.1 GCA_020200095.1 Acidobacteriota bacterium
GGCATCAACGAAGAAAAGAATACCTCCTTGTGCCTTTTGGGCACCGCAATTACGCGCCGCAGCCGGACCTGATTGACGCCGCGGTGTCTGAAGCACGCGCGCGCCCTTTTGTCGGCTGATCTCCGCGCTATCGTCCGTCGAGCCATCATCGACAACGATTAGTTCGTAGGACTGATAAGTAGATGCGGTCAACGCACCTAAGCATTGATCGAGAAACTTTCCGCCGTTGTATACGGGAACAATGATTGATATGAATGGGCGTTTATCCATCTACAACTTCCTTAACTTCTTCAACTCCATCTCCTATCACGATTTTTATTGGCATAGCAGAGAATATGAAAGGATGGGCCGATGATGTAGAGGCAAGATCGGATGAAAGGAGTTTTTCTGAGCGCCTCGTATATCGCAACTTGGAAGTTTTCCAGAGCGGAGAGATTCTTGAGTTCTTGTTGAGGTAAGCTGGGAAATAAGATCCGGTAGTTTTGAAAGGAAACATGTTTTAATAACTTATTTATTTCAGGGAAAGACAGCACCCTCAGGTGTCGATAAGGAATTCCTTTAATCAGCTTGACGTATCTGCCCATCCATTTTCGAGGTAAAAACCCGACCCCCCAGACACGCACATGGGGTTCCGGCGTGAGACCAAACCTATTTGGAGTCGTAAGAAAAAGAACTCCATTGCTATCTAAAAGACGACGGCATTCTTTGAGCATGTCCTCTTGATCTCTCACATGCTCCAAGACGTTTTCAGCAACAATTAAATCAAAAGCTTCTTCCTTGAATGGCAGAGCTTCTGCGCAGGCACAAATCAATGGCACATCCAAATTCAGTTCATCAAGCCTTTTTTTGGCAATAACCAACCAGCGAAAAGCAATATCAATTCCGACCACCTGTTTGAATTGTGCTTTTGCAGCAACCAGAAATCCTCCTGTTCCGCATCCTATTTCCAATACAGCATTAAAACCTGTTTGATCTTTCTTCCTGCTGTGCGCCTCGATCTCTTTCAGATTTTCCACTCCCTTTGCAACCAAGGCGAAGGTGCGTTTCATAAAACGTTCGGCGCGATCTTCCGGAACTTCCGGCGTGATACTCCAGTAGAGTCGCACCAATCCCTTGAAATCTAAGTTGTTGGCTTCAGCTTTTTCGATTAAAAACCTTGCTTTCTTATAGTCATCTTCATAGCTGATATATGAATCAGGAAAACCGCGAAAATCCGGGATGCCCAGCACCACCGGGTATTTTTTGTCGCAATGTGGACATGAATATTCTTCCCCCGTAAAGTTCAACGAACCTTTACATTGCGGACAGCAGAAGACCGGAAATTGCGACACCCCTAACATAGACGAACTTGTACCGCTCCGTCTCCAATGGCTCCCGGAACAATCGCCTCATCCGTGGCGGCAGTCATCAACCAGTCATGGAGTTCTGGTGTGGTAATCCGCAACTCACTTGCGAAGGTGAATAGAACCCAAGTCGGATCGCGTGCGTTTTCGAGCCACTGATGCAGTTGATCTGAGTTTTCGACCATTCACGAACTTTGTCGATTGAATTTGGCTTGAGTCTGATTTTGATGCAACGAGTTTCGTATTTCATTTTTCAAACAAATCGCTTTGACGTTGCGACGGTTGCCGGAAAAGTTCGCACTACTTCCCAATCTTGCGCGATACGCGCTCCGAGGTCGGGATGCGACAAGCGCAGACCTCGTGGCAGGGTAGTTACCAAATACGCGCCGCGGCCGTCGTGTGCGGATAAAATCGAATCGAGCATCTTTACCGAGCGCACGGCAAAAAAATCCTCGTCTTCTTTGAGATTAAATTCTTTGGCGTAAAAACGATAACCGTTTTCCATGTGATGAACGGCGAGAATTATCTCGCCGGGTTTGCGTTGCGCTTCGATAAACGCCAAAGAAGTGCGGTAAGGTTGTTTCGGCACGGAATAATAACGTCTGAGCGAAGCGAGCGAGACAACACATCCTAAAAGCACAACCGCCGTCGCAAGTGTTGCCGATAAAGCGTTCGGCGTTCTACTGACCTTGTTGGCAAAGAATTGAGCGACGCTGTCAATGCCTTGGATTATAACCAAAATAGCGATAGGCGAAGCAATTAAAAGGAATCGGGGCGCGACGTTGAGGCGATTTAAAATCAAATAAGCGACGGTCAAAATGATGGGCAAAACAAGCGATGCGGTCAATGTCCAGTGCCGTTTGAAAAGAACGACGAATCCGACCGCGGCGACGGTCGCGGCAAAAGGAAACGCCAGCAATATCAGACTTGTTCCGAATCCGGCGGAAATACCTCGAATCATTTCCGCCACAAATTCCATCGAAAGCGGAGAATAACCGCTTGCCGGGTCGCTCCAAGTGGTTTGGGCATAAACGTAGGCTTGCGGAATAAGAGTCGCATAAAGCTGCAAGACCAGAATCGCCGTTACTCCGACTACGGCAATTAGCCGATACAGAAGAGGAAACGGCGAATCTCCCCGACGCTTGATTTTTACAAGTGCCGCCGCGCCGATTAAAATGTGAGCGGCAAAGACAAAACTGCTGTTCAATAAAGATGCCATATTAAAAAACATTGCCGCGACGTATAAAATCCATATTCGCGGACGGTCTTCTTGCAATCCTTTTACAAACAGCCCGCAGGCAAGCGTCGTAAAAAACAATTGCATCGAATAGCCGCGGACGTTTTGTGAAAAAAAGATGTGATGATACGACACCGCCAAGAGTAGCGCGGCGCAAAGGCTGGAGCGTTGCGAAAGCATCAGGCGGGAAACCCAGTAAAATATGGGAATCGTCGCCGCGCCAAAAATTGCCGCCGGCAAGCGAACAGCCCATTCCTGTTCACCAAAAAACGCAATGGCAAGTTTCATCAATAAAGTGTTAAGCAAATGATTATTAGCACTGACAAAACCAGTTAGGACGTGCAACGTCGACATCGGGCTGTAGAAAAAAATCGTCGTAATCTCGTCAAGCCAGAGTTCAGAATCAAGACGAAACAGCCGCAGAACAAATGCTAAGACTGTAACCGCCGTTATCAACCAAAACGAAGCGAGGCCAAAATCAATTTTGTTTTCTTCGATTTTAATTAAAGCCTGTTGGTCGGCGGACAGGCGTGTATACGTTCGGCGTTTCAATCCGAACCAAAGAAACGCCAATCCTTCGATAACAAAGGAAATTTGCAATAGCGTAACGCCTTTTATTGGCGGCGGCGGCGGTTTCTGAGTTGACGAGGTGGAGTCGTGGAGTTGCCTAATCCACGTCAAATCAGCTTCGGATTTCGGCACCGCGTCATACCAATCTCGCGGCAGAAAAAGTCCCGTGAGAATAAAAATTATCCCTAGAATCAAAAATATTTTACGCCAATTCATAATAACGGAGAAAATCTCAACAGAACCTAGGTTGTGTTGACATTTCAGCGCAACCAGATGAGCGCGCCGACAAAACTGAGAGAGCCCAAGTAGTTCTTTGATAACTTTTCAAACCGCGAGAACTCTTCTGTAATGAGATTGGCCAAAGCCTCTACAGCAATGTGAATTTGTGACATCCACAGGACAGCTTGAAGCGGAACGAGGCTTGAACGAAAACACCAACGGTCTGGTGACGGTAGACAACGGCAAAGAGTTTTGTGACCACGAACAGATCACTGC
>JAIVJJ010000042.1:0-16335 GCA_020200095.1 Acidobacteriota bacterium
CGAAAATAAGGCGCAAGCGGATTAACGTGCTGATGAACTCGAACTCTCGGCATATTTTTAAAGGATAAAGGAGAAAGGAGAAAGGATAAAGTCGGACAGACAACTACATTTTGATAAATTTCAGCAGCAGTAACACAGTTAATATAGAAGTTAAAATAAAAATTGTTAGCGAGATAAAACCGAGTAATTTTACAACTGCGCCGACTTGCCGCGGATTTTTATGCAAATCTCGCGGAATTTGAACAAATCCGTAAACCGCGCCGGTTACGAGTCCGCCCAAATGCGCGAAATTATCAACAATTTGATAAGCGATAATTCCGAACGCCGCGATAAATCCGACGTTTATCAGCATACTTTTCAAAAAATCCGGCGGCAATTGTTGTTTCCGGCGATAACCGTAAATCGCCAGATAACCAATCAAACCCATAATTCCGCCCGACGCGCCGATAGACGCTACATCGGGCATCAGAAACAAACTTAAAAGTCCGCCGCCGATTACCGCTGACAAAAAAACAATCGCCAAATGCGCGCGATTTGAAAGAAACTCAATCAAACTGCCAAAGCCGTAAAGCGCTTGCCCGTTAAAATAAAGATGCAAAATTCCGCCGTGCAGCGTCGCGCCGGTTAAAATGCGCCAAAACTCGCCTTTGTTCGCAAAATCAGACTTAACAAATCCGGCAATTTCAACCGATTGGTCTAAATCTAAAGTCATCTGACAGAGCGTCACAACGACAATGCAGGCGACCAAAACATATGTGAAATAAGGATTTGAAAGTTCGGCTTGCTGCGCGAAAAGAATCGCTTCAGGCGTCGGAATCAAATCTTGCAGCGTTACTCGCCGCGCTTCATAAAGTCCCCAAAATCCGCCCGCGACGGCAAATAAACCGAGAATAAAAAATATGCTCCGAAACAAAAGCGAAAAATCAACGTCGGCGATGGCGAAAAGCGCGAGGTGAACAAAAATCAAAAGCGAGCCGATACCAATTGCCCAGAACGAACGCTTACGAATCGTGCTTTTATGCTCGCGCAAAAATTCTTCGGGCGAAATTTGCGGCTCGTTTTCTTCTTCCGGTTTTTCGTATTGCAAAGACACCTCTTAAAGGATAAAGGATAAAGGATAAAGGATAAAGTAAAAAACAATTCCTTAGCTTTTCGCCTTTATCCTTTCGCCTTTCCACTTTACATTGCGAGTCCGCCGTCGGCTTGAATAACCTGTCCGGTGATGTAACGCGCCGCGTCAGACAACATGAAGCAGGCGATTTCCGCGACTTCCTGGACGTTTCCTAAACGCGCGAGTGGGATTTGCTGCAGAATTTTCTCACGGTATTCGGCGTTCATCTCGCTCGCCATTTCGGTTTCAATTAAGCCGAGAGCAAGAGCGTTAACCGTAATTTTCCGTCTCGCAACTTCCTTCGCCAAAGCCTTTGTCAAGCCAATCATTCCGGCTTTCGACGCCGAATAATTCGTTTGTCCGAGCATTCCAACGACGCCCGAAATCGAAGAAACATTTAAAATAGTTCCGCCCGTTTCATTTTTCATCATCGGACGCAAAACAGCTTTTGAAAAATTCCACGCGCCTTTCAAATTCGTATCAATCACGCTGTCCCAATCATCTTCCTTCATCCGCAAAATCAGCGTGTCGCGCGTGATTCCGGCGTTGTTTATTAAAAAATCAATCGTGCCAAATTCTGCTGTCGCCTGCTTAACAAAATCGGCTGACGCTTCCGTATTTGCCACATCGCATTGCATAGCAAAACATTTCGCGCCTTGCGTTTCTAATTCCGTTTTTAGCCGTTCGGCTTCGTCCACGCTTTTAGCGTAATTGAATGTGACATTCGCGCCGCGTTTCGCCAATTCCAAAACAATCGCTTTGCCGATTCCGCGTGTTGCACCCGTTACGATTGCCGATTTTCCTTCAAATTGTTTGTCGTTCAAGGTTTTTCCTCTTATAGATAATTTCGTTAATTGTAGGTTTTGCGTTTCGGTTTCGTCAAAATCAAATCGTCATATAATTTGAATTGAGGTGAAATTATGCCGAAGAAAAAAGAAACGACATAAAACTCAAACGGAAACGGGTTGCGCGACTACTCGCATCTGCCGCGCGCCAAGGATTTCAAAAAGCCTGAAAAACTTTCCGACCTCCAAAAGGAATTGAAGAAAGCGACGCGCGAAGCGTTAAAGGCGTTGGAAGAAGAAGAGAAAAAATATGGAATATCCGTTGCTTGATACGTCCGTTTTCTCGACTTACAAAAAACAAATAGATGCAAACTTCGATTCGTTTCATTTTTCGGTTGTCGTTTTTTACGAACTGATGGCTTCAATGATTAACGAATCAACAAGGCAGCTAAAAAGAAAAATGAACAAGAAAACAAGTAAAAAAGTTAAAAAAGAAAATTCGCTAAAGGTTGAACAATATCTTTACAGCGTCGACTGGTCTGATGTAGACGAAGCATTCGTAGCGCGTGTCGCGGAGTTCCCGTCTCTCGCCGCGCACGGCGAAACACAAGAAGAAGCCTTACGCGAGATTAAAAATGTTGTGGAATTTGCGCTAAAAGATTTAACCGAATCAAAAGAACCGATTCCCGAACCGTTCGGCAAACGCTCATTTAGGGGGTGACTTGTCCTACGAATGCCCGAATATATGCACCGTCAATTCGTGCTTGAAGCAATGCAACAAGGCGTTTCGCTCAATCAATTGTTGAATTTGAAATTGGAAGCGAGAAGTTGAGGATTGATAACTTTCCGTTAATTGTTTTTTCATACAAAATGAACTCTCAAATTGCGCTGAACTATTACCAAACTCTTTCAATTTTATATAAATCAAAAGCTGCATCAGAACTTACTACGGGCAGATTTTCAACTATAGATTGCGCGATTATTAAACGGTCAAACGGATCTTTGTGGTGAAAAGGTAACGAAGAAACTTTTTCAAGATGCGGCAAAGTTATCGGTAGAATTTCGATATTGTTTTGATAAATCTGCGCCGGAATAAAATTTCCAAATGTATCAGGCAGAGTGAGTGTTCCGATGCTGAATTTGATGGCGATTTCCCACAAACACGCCGCGCTTATCAGCAAATCAACTTCCGCTTCGAGCAATTCCTTAGCCTTTTTGCTCAATGCCGCATCGTTGTTAATGAAATAGAGGAAAGCGTTCGTATCAAGAAGAAGTCGCGTGATGCCGGATAAATTAGTCACGGTTGATATTCCTCAAAATCTTTCAGCGGCGCGTCAAAATCATCCGACATTTTTATCAAACCTTCCGCGCTTCCGGCTTTACGACGCTTTTTTGAACTGCCGTTCGGCGCATTTTCGTCATACAAAACAATCACGCGCACACGGCTCGGCGCATTGCTCGGCAGTTCTTCATCTAAAACAATTTGATGATTAGCATTGATTGTTCCCGTTGTTTCGATTGCTGTCAGCATAATTAAATTTCCTCGATTTTGATTTTACTATAAATTTCAAAAGGTCTTCCATAAATAACTTGGGAAAATTGGTGAATTGGGCGAAAATGAATTTATGACGGAAGAAAAGTTAATTTTGTCGCAGATTCGGCAGCTTCCCGAACAACTCAAACAGGAAGTTCTTCATTACGCCGAATTTTTACAGGCGAAATACAACGCGCAAAATCGAAAACCCAAAAATCGAAAAGCCGGAAGCGCGAAAGGCAAATACAAACTCGCGCCCAATTTTGACCAGCCGCTCGAAGATTTCAAGGAGTACATATAATGCGGTATCTCATTGATACTCGCGTTTTCCTGTGGTTTGTTTCTTCAGATAAGAGTAGCTCAACTTGTTTTAATCCAATCTGCTAATTTGTTTTTGAGGTTTTACCAGACGTTCACCGGAAATCTTTCGATAGCGGAAAAACTTTTTCGTCTGATCATAGCGCCCGGTTGAAGGTGAAAGAACTTCGATGATAACTTTCGGATTGAATAAAACATCGCGTTGTTTGTCGTGAAAAATCGGCTCGCCGCAAACCACCGACAAATCCGGGTAAGCGAACATTCCCTTGCTTTCGGCGCGGACTTTCATATTCGGGGAAAGCGCTTCGCAGTTTTTCCCTTTGAGTTTGGCTCGAATTTCACCAGCCAAATTTATACAAATGCGGCTGCGCGAAAGACTTTCGCCCGCCATTGCGTAAATTATTCCGTCAACAAATTCGTGGCGCGTTTCCGCTCGGCGTTCAAGTTCGAGATACTCTTCGGGCGAATATAAAATTTTTTGCTGTGCAAGCCCCATAATTTTCACCTCGAAATGATTTTACCTGTTTTGATGCTCGATTAAAAAATTATCCGTTCAAAGCATAGCGTTGGAGCGTGAAAAGTTCATTAACACCTTTTTCGGCAAGTGCAAGCATTTCCGTCATTTGCGCGCGGTCGAACGGCGCGCGTTCCGCCGTTCCTTGAATTTCGATGAATTTTCCCGCGCCGGTGCAAACGATGTTCATATCAACTTCGGCGTTTGAATCTTCTTCGTAACACAAATCAAGCAGCGCGGTTTCTTTGACAATTCCGACGCTGACCGCGGCAACTTCGCCAATTAACGGAGATTTTTTCAAAGTTCCAACCGCGACCAATCTTTTACAAGCCAGAGCAAGCGCGACATACGCGCCCGTAATCGAAGCGGTGCGCGTTCCGCCGTCGGCTTGCATTACGTCGCAGTCGAGAAAAATCTGCCGTTCGCCGAGTAATTTCGTATCAACGACGGCGCGGAGACTTCGCCCGATGAGACGCTGAATTTCCTGTGTTCTGCCCGACGGACGCTGAATTTCGCGGTTCGTGCGCGTTTGCGTCGCGCGCGGAAGCATCGCGTATTCAGCGGTTACCCAGCCCGTTCCTTTGTTGCGCAAAAACGGCGGAACTCTTTCTTCGACGGTTGCCGTGCAGATAACTTTCGTTTTACCGGCTTCGATTAAAGCTGAACCTTCGGCGTAAGGCGCGAAATTCGGCGTGATGCGCGTGTTTCTTAATTGTTCGAATGTTCTGTTATCAATTCGTATGTAGTTCATTTTTGAATTGTTTGCCCACGAAACACACAAAACATACGAAAAGAATGTCATAAAAAGTTTTGTTTTATTTCGTGTCTTTCGTGTGTTTCGTGGGCAAGTCTTTGTTAATTATCCTTCAATTTATCAATTCCGAAAACTTCGACGGCTTCTAATTTCGCGGGCTTTGCGCCCAAAAATCTTTCCGCAACGCGGGCAAATCTTTCCGCCGCGTCCGTTACGTAAAAATGGTCTAAATCATCGCATAAACGCCGCTCGCTTGCACGTTTCGGCAGGGTTTCGTTTGCCAGATTTTTCTCATCAAGCAATTGAAAAACTTCTTCGGCTGTCGCTTCGCCCGAATCAATCAGCGTGACGTTTTCGCCGACGGTTTTTTGAATGACATCGCGCAAAATCGGGTAATGCGTGCAGCCTAAAACAAGCGCGTTGACATTTGCTTCGACAATTTTTTGCAGGTATTTTTTAGCAATCGAGAAAGTTTCCGCTTCTTTTGTCCAGCCTTCTTCAGCCAAAGGCACAAACAAAGGACAAGCAGTTTGAACGACTTCGGCTTTTTCTGAGGCGCGTTTGATTGCCTTGGCGTAAGCGTTGCTGGAAACGGTCGCTTCAGTCGCAATCACGCCGATGTTTGGATTTTCGTTTTTTTCGCGCGTAATCGAAACGGCTTTTCTGGCGCCCGGACCGATGACGCCGATAGTTTCAATTCCGATATTTTCTCTGATTCTTGGAAGCGCCAACGCGGAAGCCGTATTACAAGCGACAACGAGAAGTTTTATTCCGCGCGAGGCTAAGAATTGCGAATTTTCAATCGCGTAACGTTCTACCGTCGCTAAAGATTTCGTTCCATAAGGCACGCGCGCCGTGTCGCCGAGATAAATGAAATGTTCATTTGGCAAATGCGCGTGCAAAGCGCGATAAACCGTTAAGCCGCCGACGCCGGAATCGAATATGCCAATCGGCTGATTTCGAATTTTAGATTTTGGATTTTGGATTGTTTTAGATTGCCCGGAAACTTTATTCATCGAAAAGAGAAAGGATAATTTCGGATTATTGAAAAGTCAAAAATCCAAAATCAAGAAATCTAAAATCCAAAATTGAAATGGTGGAGGCGGCGACTAACAAACACTGACCGCAAATGCTTGAAATTAAAGTCATTTACAAACCGAACAAAATCGAGTTGACCACTTTTTGACCGTTTCCGTTTTTAGAACTTAAATAACTTCTTAATTTGTTCATTAAATTCCTGCTGGTTTAATTCGCCTTTTTTAACTGCCTCAAAAATCTTTTCCAGTTCTGCATTATAGTCTATTTTGTCTCTTTTTCGCACGGCTTCGCGCAGTCTGTCGGCGGATGTATGTAGATATGTTCCGGTTTGGGTAATGTTCGAGTGTCCTAACAATTCGCGGGCAGTCTCAATGTCCGATTCGCGCAAGATTTCCGTTCCGAAGTTGTGCCTCAGGTCGTGACTCACAAATCCGTCGGGGGAAAAGCGTCCGTAATTTATTTTTAGTTTCCGGCAGACGGTTTTCAGCGTCCGGTAGTTTGATTCAATCGGCTCGCCGTCCGGCGTGAAGATATAATCTGAATCGCCTTGCGCCTGGCGCCGCTCATTAATTATTTCGACGGCGCGTTTTCCGAGCGGAAAGAATTTCGTAACAGTGGTGGTTTTCCATCGCTTGACGTTCAAAAGCGCCTGTTGCTCTTCGTCATATTGAGAAAACTTTAATCTGGCTATTTCCTTTCGGCGCAACCCCGTCCAGTAACCGAATTCAAGCGTATGCGCGAGCCTGACGCGGTGAAAGTGATGCGCGTGGGTTTGCTTGCCAGTCGGCGGTTTCACCAACTCGCCGACGACGGCGGAAAGTTCTTTATCGGAAACAAGTCTTTCTCGTTGGGTTGTCTTTTTGAAACCTTTCGGCAGTTTGGGAAGTTCCGGCACTTGCCACTTTTCTAAGGATTCGTAATCAACCTTTCCGTCCTTTAGCGCCGACGTTGCGGCGTAAAGTTCCTTATAAATTGTTTGCAGCTTTATCGGCTGTTTAGATTGTTTGCCTATCTGACCTTTCCGCAGGTTGATATAAAGCTGAAAATGCCTCTGCGTTAGTTGATTGACTTTTATGCTCGGCGGCAAAAGCAAAAGGAATGTTTCAAAGACTCTTTTGGCGAGCGTTCTTTGGTGATGTTTCCCAATCGTCGGCAAAACCTTATCAAATATTTCGGCGACTGTCGGAACGTAGGAAGGGACTTCTTTTTCGCGGTTATATTTTCTGTTGTCACGTTCGGTTTTTTCTTGGTCGCGGATGTCTGCGATTAACTCCTCAAGGTCTTCTTTCGTGTTTTCAATCGGGCGAAAGGTTTTATTATTGTAACGGAATCGCGCGCGCCATTCATAACGCTTGGTTCTTTTATTGTATTGTCGCCAAATCTGCATTTTGCTTAAACGGTTGGTTGGTAAATAAATAACATACTTCTTGCATTTTTTTGTTCGCAGGAAGTATACTAAAAACAGCGAGAAAATTATTCTCGCTATTACAATTTGTGAAAGTGCGAAAATGCACTTTCGGCTTTGATTAGCAAATTTTAAGCCAACCTTTACCGGTGGAATCCTTTTAGGATTCGACTGAGATGGGTTGGCTTTTCTCGTTTTTAGGGAAAATTTATGGCGCGACCAAAACTAACTGCAAATAGACATATAAAAAGAGCTTTATTGGAAGCATTCGACAAATCGGAAACAAAGACTGTTTTAAGCATTTGTCGAGCCGTCAAAATCCAACCGACGACTTATTACTATCACTTTAACAAAGATGCTGATTTCAAACGACAGATTATTGAGAAGCGGCGCGAACATTTAGCCGGACAAATAGCGGCTTAGCTTTGATGACGGATTTTGAACGACAAGTTTTATCAGAACTCGCCGACCTTCGCAAAACGGTCGAAAGTTTGAAGTCTGATTTCACGCTCAGTCAGATCACATACTTCGAGCATCTTCCAGCCGGAGCGATCGTCGGCGCGGATTATGTTGCGTATAAATTCGGATGCAGTGAGGAAGCAGTCGTTCGCGGACGCTTTGAAACTGACCGGATACCTCGGCTGAGAAAAAAACCAGTCGCCTTCGTGAAAAGAGCGGTGGACGAAGTTTGGTTGAATCTAAATCAACCCGTTTCAGAAAAAGCCGCAAAACTGCGGCACGATACTAACAATAAGATGAGGAAAAAAGATGAAAAAAATAAACGAAACTAAACCAAAAAAGAAAAGTGTTCCGGGGGCAATCCAGAACACTTTAGGAATCAACCATTTTGAAAGCATAGACGGCAATACAAAAAGGCTTTCTGTATTTAATTATGCCGAAAATGTGCCGAATTTGCAATGCCAGATCTGCTACCCGCACTTGACCAAAGAATCGGGCAAGGCACTAAAACTCTGTCCAAATTGCACAGCAAAAGGCGAAAATCTCGGCGAACAGCTTTTCGAGCATTTGAAAAAGACCCGGAAAGTTATTCGCCTGCAACGATGTTTTGCGTGTAACAAATGCTACGCTCCGGCGAAGTTCTCTCAGTATTTCGGAATTTGTAAAGAATGTCTGTGTAAGCGAGACGATCCGGCTCCGGCACGGCGAAGGTTTGCGTCTCGCGCCCTTAATAACATCAATAACATTTTGCGGGAGGCTTTAAGCATATGAAACAAACCGCAATTCAAACCGCAACAAATTTCTACCCCGTACCGCCGATCAATGCGGCGGTACGGCAATCAATCAAATCAGTAGATGCTGAAACCAGACATCGAATCTATGACCGATTGCTAATGCTTCTTTCAAATTCGCAAATTAAAGCCAAGAATACCGAAGCGGTTTTGCCCTATATTTTACACCCGAAGACCAAAGAAACCTTGAGGTCGGAACACGATTATTCGGCTGCGGACATAGCGCAACTCGAAGGGCAAATTATCAACGATGCTGAATATTTGTCGGATTATGAAGTTATAGTGAGGGCGCCGGCGGCTCTGTATTACGAATATAAACGGACGGGCGAAACTGATTTGGTTTTTGATAGTCGAATTGTCCCGTTGCCGAATACAGTTTTAAACGCGCTCATTTGCGAAGAGCTGCAAAAAGAATTTGCCCGAAAAACCCTGCTGCGATGTGACGGCTTCGTCGAAGTTCGCGCCGCGGATGAACGCGGCATTGTTCATAAATCAATCCGGCTCGATGTCAGCGGCTGGATAATCAAAAATGGTTTTATGTTGCCAATTTATTGCGGCGGTCTGATTACGGCGTTAAGAATTTTCCGGCATCCCCGGGATGAGCGACCGTTCCGGCTCAAATCACGCCCCGGAGGAGTCTATCTATGACAACAAGCACCGCATTAGCCGCCGCTTGAAATCGTTGCCGAAACGCAGACCGAAACCGGAAATAATTACGGGCGGCTTTTAAGGTGGAAAGATTCAAAGGGCAGAATGCACAGTTATTCGATGCCAGTTGAACTGCTGCACGGCGAATCTTACGAATTTATCAAACGGCTCACATCAGAAGGCTTGGAATTGATGCCGACGAAAAAACACCGCGAACGGCTCGCGTTTTATATCGCCACTTTTAAATCTAATAAGACAATCATTTGCACCGACCGCATCGGCTGGCACGACGCGGCTTTCGTACTGCCGAATAAAAGTTTCGGCTCCGACAAAGATGAAATAATTTACCAGTCGTCGAGCGAAGGCTTTCATAAATTTGACACCAAAGGCAGTTTGCAGGAATGGCAGGAAAACATTTCAAAGTATTGCGTTGGTAATTCGCGGCTGGCTTTTGCCGCATCGGTCGCCTTCGCTTCTCCTTTGCTGCCCGTGGTTGATTTGACCGGCGGCGGGTTTCACTTTCGCGGCATTACTTCGACGGGTAAAACAACTGTTTTATTGGTTGCCGGAAGCATTTACGGCGGAAGTGACACTGATCCGCACGGTTTTTGCGACACCTGGAAAGCGACCGCGAACGGACTCGAAGCGATAGCCGAAAGTCATAATCACGCGCTCCTTTGTCTCGACGAAATCAGTGAGTGCGATGGGCGGCAAGTCGGCGAAATCGCTTATATGCTCGCCAATGGACGCGGCAAAAATCGGATGGCGAAAAATATTTCGGCGCGTCGTCCGTTGAATTGGAATCTGCTTTTTCTTTCGAGCGGAGAACAGCGCCTCGCCGACAAAATGCGTGAAGCCGGGCAAAGGGTCAAAGGCGGACAGGAAATCAGACTTTGCGACCTCGAAGCCGACACAAGCAAATTCGGACTTTTTGAAAATTTACACGGCTTCGATAACGGTCAGGAATTTTCCGATTATCTACGCCGCGCGTCGAAGCAATTCTACGGCACGGCAATCAGCGCGTTTCTCGACTGGCTTGTGAAAGTTGACCGCGAATCAATCCGCAAAAACTGGCGGGGTTTTCAGCAGAAATTTATTTCTGAACTGTTGCCGGAAAATCAAAAATATCCGTCGGAAGTTTACCGCGTCGCGTCGCGTTTCGCCTTGGTTGCGCTCGCAGGTGAACTCGCAACCGAAAGCGGCGTAACTGGCTGGACGCCAGGCACGGCACAAAGCGCGGCGAAAGTGATGTTCGATAACTGGTTCGCTAATCGTGAAGGCGCAGGCGGTTCTGATGCAGAAAATGCGATTCGTCAGGTTCGGCTTTTTCTCGAATCGCACGAGCAAAGCCGTTTTCAGGTTTTGGGTGAAGGTGAAAATCAACACGAAAAAGTTATCAATCGTGTCGGCTTCAAACGTAAAAATCCGGTAAATAAAGAAACGGAATTTTTGGTATTCCCTGAAAGTTTTCGGTCGGAAATCTGCAAAGACTTGGATGTTAAATTTGTTGCATCCGTGTTGGCGGAACGCGGGTTTTTGCAGAGAGACAGCGCAGGGAAGTTTCAGAAACTTGAAAGATGCGGCGAACCGAAAGCAAAAAGACTTTATGTTATAACTTCAAACATCTTTGAAGGTGAAGACGATGAAAGACGGAATGTTTAATTTATTTGGTGTTACAGGTGTTATAGGTGTTATCTATAAGAAAACAAACGACTTATTTTGTAACACCATAAAAATACTAGGTGTTACAGGTGTTACAAAATATAGCTTTTATTCTGATTGTAACACTTGTAACACCAAGGAAAATATCAGGTGTTACGCATATAAGTTTAATAAATTCAATAATGTAACACTTGTAACACTTGTAACACCGCAAAAAACACAATGACTGAAACCGAACAACCGATAAATCTTGATTCATTTTTTGAGCGAGCGTTTTCCAGAACTGAAACCAGAGCAGAAACAGCGGAAAGCGTTCAACAAAAACAAAGTGAGGAACCGGCACAACAATCCAACAAAATAATAGCGTCTCCTAAATGCTCAAACTGCGGTTTAGAGATGAATCTTATCGAAGACGGCACGCTTTGGTTTTGTCCGTTCGGTTGCGAAAGTCTTGAGGTTGAAAAACTATGAACACGAAAACCTTCAACGAAAATTACGAACTCGACCGCAAAGCCAAAGGCGTTCGCGCCAATCCAAAACACACGCGCGCCGAAGAACCGGAAATCGTGACGGCGGACGGCACTGTTTACGACTCAACCCAAACATATTATTTTTTCGACGCGCCGACAGCGGAAATCAAACAATCTGTTGGGCTTCGACGTGATGGAGAATACCTCTGCACATTCGGTTTGAAAGTAATTCCAATTTCAAATTTGCGAGCCAAGCGAGATGACGCGCTCGCTGACGGTCAAGTCTTTTTCAACTCGGAAATTGAGCGATTGCGAAATTGGATTAAAGATTTTGAACTGGAAAAGACAACTCAGGCTTTGTCTCATAAGCCTGTTTTGTCTCAATAGTGTTTAAGGTTGTCTCAACTTAGGTGAGTTGCACAGAAAATAGAATTTTTTAGCCTACAAACCTCGTCGAATCTCATGATCTTGGCAATTGCAAACTTGTTTGCTCAAATCAACTTTGTATTTAATGCCTCTGCCAGAAGTGCTTGGCACAAACCACAGTCTGTTTTCTTCTTTAATGGTGTAGCGTTTGGCAATATCAAGACCACGAATCTCGCGGGGGTTAGTCAAATTGTTTTGCATAGCGAACTCCTATTGAAGTTCACACAGCAAAAGCGTATACTAAATTTGGACAATTGCGCGGCTTTTGCTGTGTGATTAAAAAGCCACAAGGAAAGCGGCAAACTTTCCTTGTGGCTTGCCAAACTAAAGGCGGCGCTGGGAATCGAACCCAATTATTACAGCTTGCGAGGATGTATGGCTAACCGTTCGCCTTCGCCGCCATAAACTTTCAAAGAAGCCAACATAAATTATGTTGGCTTTATTTACGTATTATGTATTCTATACGAAGTAAATATGAAAAGCAAGTGTGATTTTATAATTGTAACTAATTCAACAATTAACGAAATATGAACGATATATTGACATTGTATACCCTAATAGTATACATTATGTTTATATGACAGCCATCAAATACGAATTAGCGCGAGGATGGATGAGGTTTGACGTGGTAAGTCTTATAACAGAACTTGCCGAAGCCAAAGCGGCTGTAATGTCTTTAACTAACACCCCTTTTCAACGTTCTTGGGCTGAAAAACTGCAAGATATGCAGTTAAAACGAGAGATTGCGGGGACATCTCGCATTGAAGGCGCGGAATTTACAGAAGTGGAATTTGAACAAGCCCTAAAAGAAAGCACCACAGAAGAACTTTTTACACGCTCACAAAAACAAGCCCGTGCCGCTAAACTGACTTATCAATGGATTGCCGAACTCCCAGAAGATAGACCGATAGATGAAAGGCTTATTACTGAAATCCATCGCCGCATAATTACAGGCGCAGATGATGACCATTGTCCAGCAGGGCAAATTAGAAACGATGGTCAAAACGTAATGTTTGGAATACCTCGTCATAGAGGGGCAGAAGGTGGAAAAGAGTGTGAAATAGCCTTCAATGGTTTAGTTAAAGCGATTCAAAGAGAATTTCAAGACTATGACATTCTTATTCAGGCTCTATCGATGCACTATCATTTCGCATCTATCCACCCTTTTATTGATGGAAACGGGCGAACTGCTAGAGCGTTGGAAGCGTTAGTATTGCAAAGAGCAGGGCTAAGAGATTCATTGTTTATTGCAATGTCAAACTACTATTATGATGAAAAAACACAATACCTAAATGCTCTTAGTGCATCGAGAGCATTAAATCACGACCTGACACCCTTTCTTAAATTTGGTTTGAGGGGTATTGCTTTGCAATGTCGCAGGTTATATGAAGAAATCAAACGGCACTTAGGCAAAGCGCTATACAAAAATGTAATGTATGACTTGTTTAATCGTTTGAAAAATACCCGAAAACGAGTTATTGCAGAACGGCAAATAAAAATGCTTAATTTGCTTCTTGAGGAAGATGAAATGCTCTTACGGGATTTCTTTCATCAAATGTATAGGGAGTATAATTCGCTTGCTGTCCCTATGCAAGCAATTTCCCGCGATTTAACAAGCTTATTAAATATTGGAGCAGTTGATTTTGTGTCAGACAAGAAAGGAACCTCGCCGACGCTAGTAATTAATTTGGATTGGGCAACGAGAATTACTGAAACAAAATTTTTTGAGGAAATATCAAAATTACCAAAAGCCAAAACCTATCCATTCTTGAATTAACTGCTTTCCAAAATTAGACACATAAAAGACCGTTAGTGTTTGACGGTCTTTTTAATTCAATTTACTTCCAAGGCAATCTTAAACACTAAAAAGGCAAAAGTGAAATATAGGGCAAAGCCTACTACCTTTTTATTTTTACTCAAATACTTTTGACACAACTTTAAGCACTTTTGAGACAAAACCGACTTATGACGCAAAGCCTATATTTTTATATTCAACCTTTTTAGGTCTGCGATGTCGTCAATAGTGATTTCCTCGCCTGGATTCCATAGTCTCTTTGGGACAGCATCTGAGAATATAACTAAGTCATCAGGAATTGTGTTGAGATACAACGTAGCGGTCAAGTCTCTTTTCATAACAGCTACCATTGTCTCAACCGGTAACAACTCTTTGCGTTTTTCTTCTGGAATTGACGCGAGCAGAGCTTTGGGAATACCTTCTTCTGCAAAAATGCGAAACTTTTCTTTATCATCAGTTACTAATTCACGAGTTATGAGTGTAGCTTCTTCACCTTCTAATACATCGCGAGCAGTGTAACCGGCGAGCAGTTGTCCAACGTTTACTTCAATAGGCATATTTAAGTTATTTACTTTTTAGGGGTCTCCCTATTTCAGGTTTTTTGAAGTTTTCTACTGAACTTCGTGGAATATACCAAACCGCACCGCGTGATTCTTCTTTGCGTTCTGCGACTTCAAATTTACCTTCACGCACCCAAAGCGCAATTGTCAGATAAGAAACGGAAATTCCTCGTTCAGCTTTCAATCTCTCAATTTCCGTCCAATTTTTTTCGTTGATTTCCCTGCCTTTATTTATATGGCTGATGACTTTATTGATTCTTTTTGATGATTTCATTTTTCTTTGGGCGATAGCCGTTTTGATGTCTTATTCTATGACAATTATGACAAAGTGAAATCAGATTTCAGGGTGGTTAGTTCCCACAGGGCTAGTTAAAAAGATTACTTATCTAGGTTTTTAGTTTTATTAAAAAACTTGTCGACTTATCAAGGGTTATAGAAATGCACTAAAAAAGAAGTATGTAAATCCAAGGGAAACCATATTGGTAATGTTAATAGTTATTGATTTCTAACTACTTGTAAAAATTGAAATAATATAGCCACATCCGTATCGACAAGACGCATTGTATTCACGTCTGTTTCATTAATATGCCCATAATCAGCCATCCTAACCGTCTTGAACATTTTTTTTAGTTTATTCATTTCCGAGTCAAACATTGGATTTCCCTCCTCGGCGGTTTCTCCTCTATCTTTCACTTTTTTAATAATTCTTTCTTGTTTACCTCTGTATTCGTCAAAATAATCACTTACTGGTTTAATTTCATTGTTTAATGGTTGAATATTATTATCTTCGGTTGTCATCTTTTCTCCTATGTTTAGAATTTTCTGCTTTTTCTTTATACACGTTTATAGATTCCGCAAACGCATTTTTATTAATCAATGTAGAATTTGTAGTCGATTGCTGATTGTAATTTATACAAATTGCCGTTCCTCCACCAGTTTTGTTGCTAAACGAAGTGTTACCTTTTCTTCTCGCTTTACTTTCTGCTTTCTCTCTATTCTTATCGGCGTTCATCTGGGCTTCCTGCTTATCTTTACCGTAACCAACGCCAGCCGAAGAACACTGCGTTCCATCTCTGTTAGTTTGATCAACAGAAGTGGCTTGGGCTTGGGCTTTTACTTGGTTTCCTAGAGAAATAACCCAAAACACAAAAACAGTTGAAATAAATATTTTTATTGTTTTCATAGAATATAAATTTGTGGAAAAGATTCTTAAACTTATGGGTAAAGCAAAAAAACCTTAGCCCAGTTATGAATAAAAATCAAGATTTTTTTAGTACGGGTAGTCTCCTTCATTGGTAATCAGCATAAGAAATCCTCCCTGCATTATCAACACTCAATTTAGCGGCATAACGCCCGGTATCACCTGCGCCCCTAATTCAACGTACATGAGAGGTAGTGTGATGGGGCGTCGGGTGCATGCCGTTGTTAGGCGTGCCCTCTGTGATTCAGACTTACTGATTGATATAAAATACTTTACTATCCGCATATGTAAGAGGCGTTCCTCTAGGATCATACAGTTGAAGCCTAACGAAAAACGAGCCTTTCCTGCCAGGAGACGGCACCCATAACTCAGAGCTTGCACTATCCTCATCGGCATCTGGTGTAAAATTTCTCGCGTCGGTTAGATCAAAGAGCCGTGAGGACGTCTGTGCGTCATACACTGTTCCTAGAACCTGACATGTCTTGCCTCTAAACCCCGAAATCTTTGCAGTAAAATGAATTATCATACCCGGGTAGCTAAGTTCGGTGGGTTTATAGCGGTCCGCGGGCAAGCCTTTCGTCCTTAGATAATCTGCGAAAGTAACTCCGTAGTCGAGCGATACATTGCTTAGTTCAGCTCCCATCTTCGCCGGTAGGGGGTCTCGCTCCGGCTTAATATCGGGAAACAATGTAAATACTAAAGTCAAAATAGCTACTATAGATCCTGCAATAGAACCGTATACTAGAAGCTATCTCAAAAATAGTTTCTTAACAAAATAATCATACAGCCCAATAAAACAAAGCCAAGATAATTATCTGAATGATATTCATAACGCACAATAATTCGCCGAAAGTTTTGCAGCCA
>JAIVJJ010000042.1:16493-22917 GCA_020200095.1 Acidobacteriota bacterium
CGCGTCTGGATTTCATCTGTTTTTTCAAATAACGGAGCAATCAAAGCCCATTGTTCATCGGTTAATTCTTCGCGTCGTGCCATCCGTGAAGTTTATCAAACTATTTTTGAGATGGCTTCTAGTATCTTCTTACTAGAACTCATCGAAGCTCCCTCCGTTGCTCATAGGCTGTGAGTATATACAAGATACGCCTAACGATTGAGTTGAGCCGCACCCCTGAGGAGCGATACTGACTCGTTAGCGGCTCAACCTTACAGCTAGTGGAGCCGCCAACCCGCGACGAATGGGGCTTGTCCCGCGACCTGAGACTTGAACTTTAGTTGACATCTTAGTCGTCGCGGGATGTCGGTTCCAACGATTGGTTAGAGCATTTTATGCGAAGGATGAATTTTTTCAAGCAAAAGTTCGCCTTAAACAGGCTCAAGCGGCATAAAATGCTGTAACAAGTTATTATACCGCTCGAGTTGCGGCATAAACCCGCGCATAGGTACAATTTGCCGCATCCGGTCTAAACTGCTTAACCAAGCACGGCACGCCCTCTGGCTGAAACCTTTTAGCCGTCGAACAGAAGCAGCATGCATTTCTAGAACTAAAAAGTATTTTTTCCCAAACGCGCCGCCAGAACTTTGTATCTTACTGAATTACAGTTTTCTTAGACTGAATTTTTATACTCTTCTTTTCACGCCTAATTCAATAAAAACTTTTTGATTCTCATTACCTAACGCACCAACAGGGTTAAAAAGTTATCATCTAAATTTTAAGTTCTACTTGTATATGAGAAAAATTAGCGAAATATTACACAATTATTTCAAAATTTTTTCTTTTTTTATTGCCCAACAAAAAATAATTCATTTTCCTGATAATTTTTGCCTGCCCTTGGTGCGTTAGTAAATAAAGTTGAAATTATTTTCAAAAAATGTGTAATATTTCGCCCAATTTTCTCATATACAAGTAGAACTCAAATCTTAAATGATATTTTTGAGTACAAAAAGGTGCGTTGCTTATAGATGCAAAAAGTTTGAGAAATCTTAAAGCTGGAGAGTGAAAAAATCTTGACAAGTTAAGGTAGCTGTCATATTTTAGTCCGCAGCAATCTACAATTTATTGCTAACTCGCAACCTTTCACGGTTGTTTAGCCTTTCTTCCCGACCAAGCAAGAATCTTTTACGCTAACCTTGACACTCTAAGCGAAGACGGTTTGGATGGCGACAACCATTACAAGATTATCTTGGGCGTGGCGAAGCAGTCGAGGCGCAAGTTCTAAAATGGCGCGTGAAAAAGTAAGCCGCACCGAACAAGTTATTGGACGCGAGGCGGAAACAGCGACTTTCATCGAACGTAACTTTTTGTCTTTTGGCTTGTCGCTAATTGGTTTCCGCCCGCGTCAATGCCGCCGTTCGGCGGCTATCGCTTGTAAGGATGCGGCGATAGACGCGCCGCTTGATTAAAGCATCCTTTTCAAACATAGGAGGAAAAATCATGAAGAAATCCATTAAGAAGAAATCAGCTCCCAAAGCTAGTCAATCAGAAGCCACGCTAGATCAATCCAATCTTGAGTTAGCCCTTACGCTAAAGCCTAGAGGCGTTGATCTCAGCACAGTTGAACTGCTATCGAGCGAAGTAATAAAACATTCCGCAGTTCAAAAATTACTTGAGAAAACGCGCAATCGTCTACTGTCGTTTAAATTAATTGAAAGTGAGAATGAGTCTAAGTCCACTCGGATGCCCCCGCCGCCAAACCGCTATCAAGCAATGATTTACGACTACACTAACAATCGTGCGGTTGTAGCTGAAGGGCATCTCAATAATCTAAAGGAGTTTACTGTGGCGGAGTTTAGCAGCCAACCATTACCGAATCGTGAAGAGTTCGAAGCGGCGGTAAAAATCTTACAAAAGGATAAAGAGTTTGGTCCTTTAATTAGTACCCAACGTATTCAACCCTACACACCTATGCCTCCGCTAATTGAAGTGGAGTTGCAGGACGGTCGGGTTGAGCGCACTTTGGCGGTAGGACTATTCTCTAAAGGAGCACAAATCCAGAATCGCATCGTCGGCGTAAATATGATTCAACAATCCGTGTTACGCGAACTGCAAGATGTTGCTTCACCGTCGGCTGATAGCTGCGGTCCGCCGCAAGACTTCAACTGTCCCGCTTCCAGTTCGACCCGAAGCATTACAGTTACAGTTAAGCAAGGTTCTACTGTACTTTGGACATTTGAGGTTGTTAGACCGCAAGCTTCGTCAGGGACTAACGGTTCGGGGGTTGAATTGCGTTATGTGAATTATCGCGGAAAGCGCGTCCTTTACCGCGCCCACGTTCCGATTCTCAATGTCGAATATTTTGATGAAGGCAGGCGCAAAGGCTGTGGACCGACTTACCGCGATTGGCAGAATTCAGAAACTTGTTTCCAAGCCACAGGCACAGATGTGATTCCGGGATTTCGCATCTGCCCGACCCCGGCTAAAACAATTCTTGATACGGGCAGCGACTCCGGTAATTTTCAAGGAGTAGCCATTTACGTTAAAGGTCAGGAGGTCGTGCTTGTAAGTGAGATGCAAGCCGGCTGGTATCGTTATATTAGCGAATGGCGGCTGCACGCTAATGGTACTATTCGTCCGCGTTTCGGATTCGCGGCAGGCAACAATCCCTGTACCTGTCAAGCCCACCATCATCATGTCTACTGGCGATTAGATTTCGATATTCGGACAGCCGGCAACAATGTAGTTGAGGAATTCAACAGCCCACCGTTGATTGGCAGCTCGAACTGGCATAAGAAAAAATATGAGATTCGCCGTCATAAAGATGCACAGCGCAGACGTAAGTGGCGCGTCAGAAATACGCGAACGGGAGAAAGTTATTCTATTGTTCCGGGAGCGAACGATGGTAATGTCAGCAGTTACGGGGTCGGGGATTTATGGGTGCTGCGATACCGTGCTTCAGAAATTGATGACGGGCAAGGATTTACTTCCGATCCAGTTGCATCTCAAGCACATCTTGACAAATTTCTTAATGGCGAGTCCGTAGAGAACACTGATGTCGTGGTCTGGTATGCAGGACATTTTCTGCATGATGAAGCGCATGGAGGCGGAGGTAGTCATATTGTTGGACCCGACCTTATTCCATTAAATTGGAGTTAGGCAACTCCGCCGGGCGCGTTTGTCCATGTATTATGTAGCTTGCGTCATCACAACACGATAACCCTCTGCATTCCTTGTTGCGTGTGGCGCACTTTGCAGAAGTGGATTATGTGGTTTATCCTGCCGGAACTTGGTATATCTTGAGAAGCAGTCTCGGATTTACTGGCGTAGCCTTTGGCGAAAGCACAGACCTACCTGTGCCTGCGGATTACGATGGGGATGGTAAAACTGACTTGGCTGTATTCAGACCTAGTAATGGAACTTGGTATTTGATGAGAAGCACGGCAGGATTTGCTGGAATAGCGTTTGGAGTAGGAACTGATTTGCCCGTTCCGGCTGATTATGATGGAGACGGCAAGGCTGATGTTGCGGTTTTTCGAAATGGAGTGTGGTACATCCTAAGAAGCAAAGATGGGTTTACCGGAGTCGCTTTTGGTGTCGCAATGATAAACCAGCAGCTAACGCTTTTATTTTCTAAAACCCCACCACTTTACCCCACAGATTATTACTTTAACTAAAGATGCGGAAGGGGTGGATTTTATTGGTCAGCAGTTGTTAAGGATGGTAAGATGTTGTTAATTAAGGAGAATTATGGCAAAAGAAAATGAATGGGTGAAACTGAAAAATGCGGCATTTATTAAAACGGAAGTGGTCGGCGTTCAAGTCACGGGACATCGTTTTAAGGATACCCTATTTTCCGTTGAAGTTTCTTTGCGTGGCGGAGCGCAAATCGAAATGGTCGGCAATGACGCTCGCAAAGTTTGGTCAATGTTTGGCGAACAGGAAGAAATTAAAGAATCGGAAAATGCCGAATCTAAAACGTCAAATACGCCTCAAATTGTGATAATGCCAAATGAAAGTAAGTGGGAAACTACTTAATTCTTAATTTGACAATCCTTAAAAATTGAAAGAACTTCATATTTCCAAATTTAATATCAAAAGGGGATAAATAATTGGCGGATATTGATGATAAAACAATTACGGCAATTGATGAGTTATTTAAAAGAATTATTGAAACGTTCGGCGTCCGCGGGACAATTTACATAGCAATTACAGTATTTTTTGTTTTATTGGCGCGCAGATTATACAATGATTGGCAGGAAAACAGAAAAGAAAACATTGCTCTTGCCGAAAAGGAAAGAACTATTCAGCGATTGGCTGCCGAAAATAGAGAATGGCACGTGATGTTCTTAAAAGCGCAAGGAATGACCGATAAACAGATTGAGCGAATCGTTTTGAAGAACATCCCTAATAACCCGGCTGAAGCGCGAACTCTTTTGCAAGACGATGCATCCAACCCTAAAAGTTGGTTTCCAAGATTACGAAACAAGAGTGGTGATAGAGAAAAGGGCAAAATAAAAAAATGAATACTATTACATTTATTGTTTTCATTATTCTCCTTGCAGCTTTGTATCATTTCGTTATTGGAACTATTACTGGTTTCAGGGTGCGAAAGCTACGCCAAGTAATTTACCGTGAACGGACCCAAAGCAGTTTCGCGTTAGTTCGCAACGAGCTAATGCGTTTGGCGCGTGCAGAGAAAATTTCCGTTCGTTCTGAAACTTTCGCTATCTTCTATGAATTAAATACTATAGGAATGCGCAATCCTGACCGCTACCATTTACTCAGCCTGGCGCTGCATCAAGCACTCGGAAACTTGAATCTAAATGACAATACTAAAACAACCAAAACGGAATTAGACAATGAAATGTGGGGTGCAAGTATGGAAACATTATTAAACCTTCAAATACAAGCCTTGTCTAGCCTTTTAATCTTTCATTCTACTCTTTATCGGTTAAGTTTAACGGTTGCAAAAGTGTCAATCCCAATTGCGAGAGCTATTATAAAGAAACAATTTGGTATAAATCGTAAAATTAATCAAAAAATTGTTTCTTTCGACGATGATTTCGAGATTATCTATAGAGGAAAGGAATCGTTCGAAGAAATGGCTCATAAAATCCCTTTTTCTTCTGGTATAACGTCAAATAGAAGTTCTGACCGATATGCCATTTCTAACTAATTTCTGGTTGACAATTCTTAAAAATTAAGTTTAATATCTACCCTGTGCCTGTCGTGCTTTGTTCGCACGACAGGCATTTTTTCGTTTAGAATCCCGCCCGCTATTGTAATTTTGCCTTTTTTATTTTTCCACATTTATCTTAAAAAGAAGGAAAACCAAACAAATGATGATAAAAATTCATAGCAACACAAATTAAGACACTACCCACTACCTAAAATCATAGACTGTTTAAATAAAACATTGTAAAATGAAACTTGGATAAACATCCTCCGCTTTGACCAAGCGGGTAAATCTTAGAGTATTAATCTGATTAGCTTTCGGCAAAAGGTTTCTTCTCGAAACCCTAGCCACGACCGTTAAAAGCTGACCAATAAGAAAAGCATTTCGCTTTTTGGACGGGCCAGCTTTTTTGTGTTTTAGGAGATAAAAATGGGAACAAAACGCGGTAAAAATCAGCAACGCGAAACCGAAGTGAGAAACGACGCGACAACTGCAATTAACAACTGGCAGCCGTCGCCGATTGAAACAACTCAAAACAAGCGAATTACAACTTTTTTGGGTGATATGGACGCGGGCAAGGATGTCAAAGATATTGAATATATCCGTCCCTATTTTAATTTGTTTCAAGGCGGCGTAAATAACCGGAACGCCGAAAGGGTGGGCGGCGGAGGCTTAAATTTATCAGGTGCGGGCGGCGGACAAATGGCAGAGGTGATGCGCCAGCAAAACCAATTAAAGAAAGAAGAAGCAGCGGCGGGACAACTCTACAATGCAACAAATCAGGCTTATCAATACGCTTCCGGCGCGCTTGCTCCTTCATTAATGCAAATGAATGAAAACCGTCTCGCCGGAAAAGCGCAAATGGCGAACCAAAACTATCAATCGTTTTTGAATCGCCCAAAACAGCCAAGTCCGTGGCTGCAATTGCTTACCGCCGGAATCGGCGCGGCTGGAACTGCGGCGTCGGGAAGTTTATAGAAAAAATAATGGATCAAAGCACCAGAATTACAAGCGAGGAAATAAATCCGATTTCTGAAAGGAAAGTCATCCGTTGGGCAAGCGCGGAACTACCCGCTTGTTTTTGTGGAAATTATACGGACGCCAACGGTCTTTTAGTAACGTCTTTTGAAAATGATGCGCTCGAATGCATCATTACACTCGACGCTTTGCCTAAGACTGATTATTTAGTATTCCACATCGGATTGCTGAACAAGTCCGAGAAGCATTTCGTCGTTAAGCCTTCGGATTTCTTGATTCGCGTAACCG
>JAIVJJ010000281.1 GCA_020200095.1 Acidobacteriota bacterium
TCTTTGAACTCCGAATCAATCCAAACGCCGTTTTCCAGATAAAAAGTTTTCGCGCCGACTTTTTTTACTGTGCCAATGATTCTAATTACTTCGTCTTCAGAAGTAACCGTTACTTCTGCCTGTTGCTGTGTAGCTTTTTTGCTGGCTTGAACCGCGCTCTGCCCCGTTATTGCGCCGACGCTCGGAGCAGAATTTCTTGGGTCATTGGCGCTTCTATTATTTCTTCTTCCCATTATTATTTGTGATGAGTCGCTAAAAGTTGTTAAATTTTCCGGTCTTACACTTCCATCAATTGCCAAATAAGAAGTATAAGGCGTAACAATACCGTAGCGCGTTCCCAAATCAATTACTTCGTCCCGCAGTTCTTTGTTTTCGCCGTTTGTACGAATTTGTTCCATCAGCCAACCGACACGACGAGTCGCCCACAAGCGCGGCAAAAAATTGTTTTCCTCAGCACGAATCGAAAAATCAAGGTTTTTATATTCAAAAGTTCTGGTTTCTCTGCCAAATTTTCCTTCTAAACGAAGCGTCGCGTTTTCAACATCGTTTGCGTTTCTATATCTTCCGATTAAAACCAATTGCGTAGCTTTGAAAATATCGAGCATATTTCGCGGATACAGCAGATCAGTCTGTACGCTGCCAAAATCGAGTTCCAAATCGGTTAAAACAGGCGAATTAACTTTCGTGAAAAAGTTTGAAACCTTAATTTCCAAATCTTCCTTAGGCTCGATGTATTCAGCCGCGCCTGAATTTTCTGCTGCTAATTTGTCCAAAAGAAGCGTGTTGACATCATAACCGACGCCAAATGTGAAAAGCCGGAGATTTTCAACTTTCAATTCTTTGGCATTGGCGATAATTTTTTCGACATTCGATTCGCCAACCGTCGGCAAACCGTCGGTCATAAAGACGAGCATTTTCGGTCTGTCTGAAGAATCAAATTGGCGAAACGCGGCTTTTAAAGCATCATTGATATTCGTTCCGCCAGTTGGCGTGAGTTTTTTGACGAAATCTTCGCCACGTTTTTTTCCACTAGTGTCAGCCCGAATTAAACCGTTTTCCATCAAATGTTCTTCACCTGCGAAATTTATCACGTTAAATCTGTCGCCCTCGCGCAGGTTTCTAACGCCAAACAGCAAAGCGGCACGCGCTTTTTCCATTTTGCCTTCGTCCGACATTGACCCGCTTGTGTCTAGCACGAAAACAATATCTTTATTGACTAGCTCTTTTTCAGAGATGCTATCTTTCGGCGAGAGCATTAACAGAAAATATCCGTCCTTTCCGGCTTCGCGATAAGTTAAAAGCGACATTCCAAAATCATTGTTCGACAGTCCATAAAAAAGCTGAAAATCGTTGTCATTATTGGAAGTTTCAAACGAAACGGCTGCGTTTTTTTCGCCTTTGCGCGAAACATCAATCACATGGCTTGGCGAATAAACGTTTCGCAACGCTTCTTTTCCGACAATTTCGATTTTACCCGAAACAGTGCCGAATTTTTGTGGAAATGCTGGTCTGTTTGTCCGTGCTTCTTCATTTCTCGATAGCGGAACAGGTAACGGAACGGGACGCGACCAAAGATTTTTGCCAGTCCCGAGCGGATAACGATACGAAACCGTTCCCGATTCGGCTTTCAAAACTTGCGAGTAAGTCAGTTCTAATTTTTTATCCGAATGCGGCGGAATTGGAAAAATCAAAGCCTGAAACAAGTCCTTTCCGGCATATTCTAAAAGACCGGGGTCTTTTTGCCGTCGCACAATTTCATTGTAAATGCGACGTGCTTCTTCCCGACTGCGAACTTCCCCGACTAATTTTTTACCGTTTTCCCAAATGGCGAATTCGACAATCGAAGCCGTTTCTGGAATCGGAAAAAAGTATGTTCCTTCCAAAGTGTACGGCGTGTCGTTGCGAAAAACCTGCTCGACGTGCGTTGTGGCAATTTGTCCTTCGATTTTTGTGTTTAGTTCAATTGATTTAACGGGAAGGGCGTTGGGAATCGGAACGGGACGCGGGCGCGGAATCGGGCGACACGGGCGAATGTCGCAAACTATCGGTACAATCACGCCTTGCGCGTTTGCCGAAATTGCGCCAAAAAAACAGACGAAAGCGAAAACGAAAAAACTTGCAGTGTTTCTAAGACTCATAAATTTTCTCCTAAAAATTACAACGCGAGCTTCACTTTTTGTTTGACGTATTAAGGAACGCACAAAGTTGTTTTTCTTGCAGTAATAATTTGGAACTGTGTTATTTTATATGCGTGTAAATCCCAAAAGGAGTAAAAAAATGAAACGTCTTCACTTTTTTCTTGTCCTGCTTTCCTTTTTGACAATAACTGCTCACGCGCAAAAACCTTCAAAAACGCCCGGTAAACAATGCAACGCAATGCTTGCCCGGCAAATTGTTGAGCAGCAAGCCGATTTTAGTAAAACCCTCGGAGAAACAGACCAGCGCATCAATGTTTTAATCAAAGTCGCCGATTTTTTATGGGCTTCCGACCCGGAATCTGCCCGAACCTATCTTGCCGAAGCCTTTAAGTTCGCGCAGGAGCGTTTTCGGGAAAAAGGTAATGAGCCAAAGATTACGGGTAATATGATTTTAGAGCGCACAGATTATCGTTTTGAGGTTATTGAAACAATTGCCAAATACGATGCGGAATGGGCGAAAAAACTTTCCGAAATTGTGTTGAAAGAATTTGACGAAGATACGGAAAAAGATAAGCGCGGCAGCTATGACGAAGACCGCGAAGCTCGAAAACTTTTGGGCATCGCTGTTAGGATTGCGAAGGATAATCCAAATTTGGCTTTGACTTTTGCTCGTCGCGTGATGCGCTATCGGTTAAATAACACTTGGTATTTTTCACTTTATGTAATGGCTGGCAACAATCAATCTCTTGCCGACCAGGTTTATGGCGAAGCACTAGCCAACTATTCGGGCGCAGAAGTTTTTCGTCTTTTGTATCTATCGGCTTATCCGTTTGGCAATCAAAGAATTTTCGGAATTGAAAAAAACAGTCTCGGCACCGGCGTTCACACCAACTTTTCTCCAAATAAAAATTTACAACGTCAGTTTCTGCTTACTTTGTTTCGCCGGATTATGAAACTCACGCCCGAAAATACAGACAAATCTTTGCAAACTTTAACGCCCGAATCTGCTGTTGCCGTAATGGCAATGAACGAACTTGAACCAATTATTTTCCAGCAATTCCCCGATTTGATGCCGACATTTTCGCAAACCAAAGTATTTGCTAGTTCGATTGTCTCCAACGAAATAATGGAGTTGGCGAATAAGCGCGACGAGATGAACAAAAATTTCAACAAATCTTTTGCCGAAAAATTAAAAGAGCTTGAAAAAGCCGACGAAGAAGGAAAACTCAAAGACTCCCAAATCATTCAATTGATAATTTCGGCGAAAAAGGAGGAAGATTATAAATCAGCAGAAACCTGGCTCGACAAAATCAAAGATGAAAAAGCGCGGGAAAGCACCAGAAATTATTATTATTTCCAGCGTTCCAAATTAGCTTCAAAGGAAAATCGTTTTGACGAGGCGCGGAAATACGCTGATAAAATAGGTAAAAACGAACTTCGCGCAGTTGTTTATTTCGATATTGCGGAAGCCAAACAGAAAAACTCAGCAACACGTCTCGAATCTCTCGAATCGCTTTTGGAAGTTTACAAATTGGCGCAAAAATCTCCTGATACAGTCGAAAAAGCGCAGATTTTGCTTGGTCTGGCTTATATGTATGAAAAAGTTGACCACTACAACGCGCTCGACGCGCTTTCAATTGCGATCAAAACCGCTAATAAATTAGAAAATCCCAATCTTTTTTCATCTTTTATGTCGCAGCAGATTTCCAGCGACGGATTTACGCACTTTATCGGCTTCGACGTTCCAGGATTTGATATTAACAAAACTTTTTACGAAATCAGCCAAAAAGATTTTCAAGGCGCAATTACGCAAGCCGAAAGTTTTTCGGACAGATATTTGAGGACATTGGCGGTGCTGGCAGCAGTAAAAGTAGTCGCATCTCTTGCGGCGAAAGAGGCGTCCATTCTTCCTGCGGATCGCGCAATGTTTTTTCCAAACGCGAGCGGAAATCTTTTTCCTCTGTGCGCCAGAGATGATAGACGATGTGCGAAATTGACCATTGCTCTGGCGCAGATTTCCAATTTATTTGTTCGTCGCATAAACCGCTTACTAAGCTCTCGATTGTTTTTGCATTTTGGCTCAATCGCAAAATGTAAAAATCCGCATTCATACTTTGTTAGAAGTTATCTTAAATTGTTTTTTAGCTTTGTTTTCCTTTGCGAGCTTAGCGCCTTTGCGGGCGACAAAATTGTTTTCCGCAAAGGCGCTAAGCTCGCAAAGATTGATTAGAAGATTTTGAGATTGTTACTGTTCTTTATCTTCAGCGAGCGCGTCATCAATTTCCTTTTCAAGTTTGAAGCGCACTTTTTCGACGAGTTGATCGGCTTTTTGAACATTGAGTTCCAGTGCAGTGCGGCTGGTTTGGATTTGCGAAAGAAGTGATTCCAAATTTCTCTTTTCCACTTCTAGCGATTTTCTACGTTGGTCTCGAATTTCTTCCGGGCGTAGAGAACCGGAAAGCGCGGCAGCACGGTCAACTATTTCGGGACGCGCGTCGTATTGGATTTGTTCAAGACGAGTCCTCAGACTATTTTCCTTTTCGACCAATTCAAACAATTGTTTTCTTAGCGATTCGGCGCGTTGTTCAGCGCGTGAGAGAATATCTAAATTAAGAAGTAGCCGTTTCTGCTTTTCGTCGTAATCATTTTTCCTGGTTGATTCGAGTGATTTTACACGCGAATTTATCTCTTTCATCCGGTCGTTGAATTTATCAACTCTTTGGTCTAAAGTTTCAGCTTCGGTTTGCGTCTGCGGAATTTCGGCAACAATTGTTTGATTTTCGTTTTGATAATCTTCGGCGCGGGAAACTATTGTCGGAACGGTTTGCTGTGGCGGCGGAGTCGGTTGAATAACGGGCAGCGTGTTACGTTTCGTTCGACGCTTATTTGTCTGCGCAGTTATTTCACTCGACGTAACAAAAAGACAAAATAAAGCTGTTGCTAAAAGAAAAGCTGTTTTCGCATTTGGAATTTTAATTTTCATATCTTTATTTTTTTTGCTGATTAGCATCTTTATCGGGAAGCAAATCGCCCGTAAAAAATTCAACGACATTTTTTCCCAACCCGACAAACGGAATCGCGTCAAGTCCGGCATTTGCAATACCTTTGACAACACCTTTTCTTTTAATGTCGTAACCGACCAACCCGATTGCCATTGCCGTTCCGACATACGGAATTGATTTGGCGACGCGCTTGGCAACAGTCCAACCACCGGCGTGAACTAATTTTCGTTTCAAACTCGAATTTTCTTTCGTCATATTCGGATTTTACCTTGCCCGCTAATTTTATTCGATTATACTTGTCTTATTCAGATGACAAAAGCATACTTTATCTTTGCACGCTGTTTTTTGCTTAAAGTTTCAATTTTTGGGTAGAACCTTGTAAAAAAACAATGTCACTTATTATCAATAATCTTTCCAAAAGATACAATGAAAATTTGGTTATCAAAGATGTTTCGCTGGAAATCCACAGAGGCGAAATTCTTGGTATTTTCGGTGCTATTGGCGAAGGAAAATCTGCTTTAATGCGAACAATAGCCGGTGTTGAAGAATGCAACGGCGGCTTAATTTCTTTTGATACCGTCGAACTGACAGAAAACTCCGGTAAGAAACGCGATATTTATTTTCCGAACATTACAAATGAATCTTTTTGGAAATCCGTCTTTAAAACAAATAAAAACTCTGAAATTGCTGACGGTGAAGGTCAGGTTTTAGCTTTGGAAGACGCTTTGCAGCAAGCCCAAAACGTGCTTTTGCTCGACAATCAGTTTTGCTATATGGATAGGCGAACACGCGAGAAAATGTGTGAAAAACTTCGTGAAGAAGTTAAAAATAAAAATCTGGCGGTAATTTTTGCGACCAACGATTACGATGAAGTTTTTTCCATTTGCGACCGCGTTGCCGTTCTTCACAAAGGCGAGATTTGCCAGACCGGAACGCCGCGCGAAGTTTATGAAAAACCCGTTTCTTCTTTAGTGGCGAGTATCACAGGAAGAAATAATTTAATTGCGGCGCGACTTATGACTTCAAACGAAAGCGATTTGCTAGAATTTCAAACCGGTAAAGGTGAACATCGGCTTTTCACCGACAAATTTGATATAACATTACTCGGCGCAACGAATCAAAACATAACTCTCGCCATTCGCCCTGAACACGTTTCCATTTCATTCGGCGCGTCTTTTCCCGAAGATAACCTGATTAAAGCCAAGATTACCAATATAATTTTCAGAGGCGCGATGACGCTAATAAAACTAGATGCCGAAGGTTTAGAACTCGAAGCGCTGGTTTTGCGTCTGGTTGGATTAAACATCGGCGACGAATGTATGGTCGGACTTCCGCCGGATAGGATTTTAGTTTTGAAAGATTAGACTTTATTTAAATAAAAAGCGCTAATTGCTTGATCTTCTTTGTTATTACACTGTAGTTATTAGTTATTGATGTAATAGCTCACCGCCTTTCCGACCCATTTACCGTTAACCTTTTGATACTCAAAAGTTGTTCCGTTTCCACTAGGAAGATATCCTTTGTAAAGGTTAGTTTCTGAGAAAACAACTGTTACCCTGCCGAAGGCATTGACTTCAAACTTTCCGAACTCGCGGTAATCAAGCGATTTTCCTTTATAATTTTTAATATCACTGGCATTCAAGAGAACAAACTCGACATTAGGAAATGTGGGTAGTAACTTTGCATTAATATTTTCTCCAGACAATTTAATAACAAGTTTTTCTTCTGTTGGTTCCTGCGAGATTTGTTTTTTGATTTCGGGAATTTGTTCCAAGATGGATTTTATTATAAAAGATTTATCTTCGTCAGTAAGTTTTGGACTTTCTTGTGAATTCCTTTCTTTTACCTTCAGCTTCTGTAATTCCTTAATGTCTTTTTCAGCATTTTCAATTCGTGTTGTTCCGCTGCATGCCCCTGCTATTAACTTACCTTTTAAATCTACGGCATAAACTAAATACTTCTTTCCCAATTCAAAGCCATACTCACAATTAGACCCTAATTTAAGCTCTCCTGAATCAGGATACCTAATATCAGTTGTGTGCCAGATAACTTCATCCTTAGTTTTGCCTTTCCACCAACTATCAACAGCAAACTTTAATAGCAGAGCCTCTGCTTTGATTTCTTTACCTGAAGCATTCTTCTCAACTATTGGTATCCATTCTGCCGCAGCAATTTTGCCTGAGAAAATTATTGAAGCTTTGTTAAAATCTAGAATTACAGCCTTCGTAATATCTTCATCGCGTCCTTGACAACCGCAAGCCCAAACGTTGATATGAGCCAAAAGCATCAGAGCTATAACAAAAGATAATAAACCAATCTTTTTCATAAATACCTCAATTTTAGAAACCTACATGACCTATATATTCGGAACTAAAATTATTTGCACGCGCCGATTTTTCGCCCGATTTGCATTTGTAGTATTTGGCACAAGCGGTAGAGCCGCGCCAAAACCTTTCGTTTCGATGCGGTCCTGAGTTATGCCAAACGACATCATTTTTTCGGCAAAAACTTTAGCTCTTTCTTGCGTTAAAGTCTCTAATTCTTCAGGCAAACCTTTATTATCGGTGTGCGCTTCGACCAAAATTTTATAATCGGCGCTGTTTGCCAGAACTTCGCTCAAAGATGTTATTTTTGTTTCGGCAGTCGCGGCAAAATCGCTGGCTCTAATTCCCGTAAAATAATTTTCTGGCAGAGTTAAAACAATTCCACGCTCGTCCTTATTTACCGCACCGAAACGGCGTAAAGATTGCATTAAAACATTTTGATTAGCTTGAAACTGCGACAATCGGTTAGCTTCTTCTTGCTGGCGTTCGACGACTTGTTTTTCGGCTTCGATTTTAGCAAGTTTAATTTTTACGTCTTCAGCTTCGGTTTTCGTTCTGCCAAGTTCTTCGCGTAACTTGCCGATTTCATCGCGCAATTCTTTTACTTGGTTTGCATAATTCATCGCGTCGCGCTCGGCAAGTTCGCGGTTGCGCGTTTCGCGGGCAAGCTCAGCTTTAATTTCGCCGATTTCATTTTGAGCATCTGTAACTCGATTTTCCGCTTCACGAATTTCCGCATCTTGGCGCGTTTTTTCATTGCGTTTTTCGCGGGCTTCCTTGCGAACGGCGGCTGTCGTTTCCGCCTTTACAGCCGCGCTGGTAGCTTGCCGTGCCGATATGTCTACTGTTTCCTCGGGTCGTCCGGCTTTCCAAGCGTTTTCCGCATTTTGCAGAAGCGTTTCGGCTTGTTGGAGTTCTTCGCGCGCGTCGCGCTGCGCCCCGGCAAATTTTGCTAGAGCTATTGCTTGTTTTGCCTGCAAAATGGTCGAAGGTGTTTTTGAATAATCTGTTTCCGCAATTTCCGGCGTTCGCGCATCGGAAAAATAATCGCTTGTATTTCCGAAATACTGAATCGCGGTTGTCGTCGCCAGAGTTCTTCCACTCATGGAAAATGGATTTAAGTTTTCGAGCATAATTGCACGACTAGGGCGGCGCACTAAAAAATGAGGCTCAGCCGTAATAATTAAAGCGAAGATTTGAAGCGGAGTCGTAACGGAAATTTTTGAATCAAAATCAAAAAACCCGCGCCGTTTGATTTCGCCGAGATTATCAACCTGCCCGTCGGGTGATATTGCCCAGACAACGTATGTCGCGTAACCTGCTCCGAGTTCAAACGGGCGCGGCATTTTTGAAACTGAAAGCTCGATTTCCGTGCCGTTCTTTTTCGTGCGCTTGATTTTCGCTTCGCCTTTCATCCGCGGAAAGCGCGTTGTGCCGCGAAATTGCAACATCACCGGTTCATCCAACGGATAGGTAACTGCTTTGGTTTCACGTGCAACATCAACTTGAGCAGAAGCGTTTATGCATAACAAAAATAAAATAGAAAAGGTAGAAAAAACTGTTAAAATTTTAATTGCTTTTAGATTTTTCATAAAACTCTCCGAAGGGGATTTATCGTTAGAAAAGATGCCGCAACTCTTTTTGACGTTGCAAATCTTACCATAAACGAGAAAAGCACGAAATTTTGTAATAACTTTGGACTTCTCGTGTAAAGCTAAAGTATATTCAATGATTCGGAATGAAATGAACGAATTTAAAAGACTTCTCAAATATCTCCGCCCGCATTTGTTGATTTTTATATTGGCAATAGTAGCGATGATTTTCGTTGCAGTTTTTGAAAGTGCGACGCTCGCGCTGCTTGTCCCGATTATTGACCAGTTTATGCCGGCTTCGGCGCAAAAATCCGATACGCTTTTCGACCTGCAAAATTTAATCCCGAAAGGCGATTGGTATCAAGCGTGGTTAATGATTTCGGCGTTGCTGATTTTTTTCACCATCTCGAAAGGCGTTGCCGAATATTTTTCTTCTTACTTGATGGCGAAAATCGGACAATCCGCCGTTTTGCAACTTCGACGGGAACTTTACGCGCATCTGTTAAATCAATCGGCAAATTTTTTCGAGCGTCATCGGACAAACTTTTTAGTTTCGCGCTTGGTGGTTAATTGTTCGGCAATCGAGCTTTCCGTTTCGTCAAACTTACGTGACATCTTGCGTGAAAGTTTTATGCTCGTTTTCTTTCTCGGCGGGACTTTCTATTACAATTGGCGTTTGGCGCTCGGCGCTTTGATTATCGCTCCGGTCATCGGATTTTTAACGGCAAAGTTCAGCAAGTCTCTACGAAAGCTGGCGGAAGAAACATTTGAAGGCAATAAACTTTTAAGCGACACGGCGCAGGAAACGCTCGCCAATCAAACAATCGTCAAGGCATACGCAGCGGAAGCGCGGGAAAAAACGCGGTTTCAAAAGGTTGCCGAAATCATTGCTCGCGCCAACTTACGCTCCGGCAAAATCGCCGCTACTTCCCCGCCGACAATCGAAATTATCGGTATCGTCGCCATTATAATTTTGTTTTATTTCGGTCTGCGCGAGATAAATACCGGCAGAATGGAAGCGGCGCAATTTTTCGCATTTTTAGGCTTTCTGTTTCGCTCTTACGACCCGATGCGCAAAATCTCGCGCCAGCACAATCAAATAATGCAAGCCTTTGCCGCCGCGCGTGATGTTTGGGACATTTTGGATGAAAACGATAATTTATCGGAAAAACCAAATGCCGTTGAACTTCAAGCTTTGCAAAATAAAATTGAATTAAAAAACGTTTCGTTTAATTATCAAACAGAAGAAAAAACTATTATCAAAAACTTGAGTTTGGAAATTCCGAAAGGCAAAGTCGTTGCTTTGGTTGGTGAAAGCGGCGGCGGAAAATCCAGTTTGATAAAATTGATTCAAAGACTTTATGACCCGACAGCCGGCGCAATTTTTTGGGACACAACGGATTTGCGCGACGCCAAAATTCTTAGTCTTAAAAAACAAATTGCTTTGGTTACGCAAGAAACTGTTCTGTTCAACGATACAGTTCGTTATAACATTTCTTACGGCAAGCCCGACGCGACAGATGAAGAAATTGTACGGGCGGCGCAAATTGCTTTTGCCGACAATTTTATTAAAGAATTACCGAAAGGTTATGACACGCTTGTTGGCGAGCGCGGCATTTTTTTATCGGGCGGGCAGCGCCAGAGACTTGCAATTGCGCGAGCAGTTTTAATAAACGCGCCGGTTTTGATTTTAGACGAAGCGACTTCCGCGCTCGACACCGAATCGGAAATGCTCGTTCAAAAGGCTCTTGCAAATCTGATGCAAAATAAAACTTCCATCGTTATCGCGCACCGCCTTTCAACCGTTCGCAAAGCCGATAAAATTGTCGTTATGGAACGCGGGCAGATTACCGAAACCGGAACTCACGAGGAACTTTTAACTAAAGGCGGCGTCTATCGTCGGCTTTACGAATTACAATTTTTGGAGGATGAACGCAGTGAACGGTCAACAGTCGGCAGTCAACAAAAACTGGTAACTGAAACCGATAACTGATAATTGAAAATGAAATCAATGACCGGATTCGGACGCGGGGCAGTTACGGGCGAAAACTTCTCTGTTTCCGTCGAGATAAAAACCGTAAATAATCGTTATTTAGATTTAAACTTGCGGCTTGCAAACGAACTGCAATCGCTCGAAGCAAACTTGAAACGAACGATTCAAAACCGACTTTCGCGCGGGCGCGTTGACGTTTTTATAAATGCCGAGCGAACAAATGAAGTTATTTACGAATTAAATCGCCCCTTGATTTTTGGTTATTTGCAGGCGTTAAAACAAATGCAGGAAGAATTTCGGCTTTCGGGTGAGCCGGATTTAAATATAATCGCGCGTTTACCGAATGCTTTGCAGACAAAAAGTGAAGAAGCGAGTGAAGATTTTGCAAAAGGCGTCGAAACAGCGATTAAACAAGCACTCGATGAACTCGAACAAATGCGAGAAACAGAAGGCAATTCCTTAAAAAATGAATTAAACGAGCGTCTCTTAGAAATTGAAAATTATTTGCCGACAATCGCAGCAGAAAGCGCAGGCGTAGCCGAAGAATATCAGCAGCGACTGACAAAACGCATCGAAAATTTACTGACGAAAAGCGATTCGCAGATTGAAATTGATAAAGCGCGGCTTGCTCAGGAAGTCGCCTATTTAGCCGACCGGAGTGATATTTCCGAAGAAATCACGCGGCTGAAAAGTCACATCGAGCAATTTCGCGCAATTATGAACGAGGAAAAAGAAATCGGCAAACGGCTTGATTTTCTGACGCAGGAGTTTAACCGCGAAGCAAATACGATTGCTTCAAAAACTAACAATTTAATTGTTAAAGAAGCGGCTCTGGCAATAAAATCGGAAATCGAAAAAATACGCGAGCAGGTTCAAAACGTAGAGTAACGGTGAACGGTTAGCAGTGAATGGTAAGTGAAAAACCTGTCTTAACTCACCACTAATCACTCACAACTCACCACTATGAAAGGTAATCTAATCATCATCAGTTCGCCTTCGGGCGGCGGCAAAGGCACGCTTATCAAAGAAGTTTTAAGAACTGTACCAGATGTCGCTTATTCAATTTCTTTTACAACGCGGCAAATGCGTGACGGCGAAGTAAACGGTAAAGATTATTTTTTTATCAGCCGCGCGGAATTTGAGCGATTAGTCGAGAAAGGCGAGTTTCTAGAATACGCCAAGGTTCATGGCAATTTTTACGGAACTACAATCGAGCAGATTAAACACGAAACTGAACTTGGACGCGACATTATTTTGGAAATTGACGTGCAGGGCGCGGCGAGCGTGCGGGCAAAAGTTCCGGAAGCGGTCAGCATTTTTATTTTGCCGCCGTCGTTTGAAGTTTTACAAAACCGTCTGGTTAATCGTGCAACGGAAAAAAAAGCGGATTTGAAACTGCGATTGCAAAATTCAATTGTTGAGGTCAGGCGTAACAAAGAATTTGAATATATCGTTGTCAATGATAACCTTGCGCGGGCAACAAGTGATTTGCAGTCAATAATTTTAGCGGAAAGATTAAAATGGATTAGACAAATAGAGACAGTTCGGGTTATTCTAGATAGTTTCGATACATCTAAAATAGACAACATTGGAGTTTAAAGTAATTTATGGCTGAACCAACCGAACAGCTCGTCGAAGAAACAACAAAAGAACCGCGAGTAAATCCCGAAATTGATTCGAAATACCGAAAAATAATTTTAGCGGCGCAGCGTAGCAAGCAACTTCAACGCGGCGCAAATCCGCGCGTTGATATGGACACCCGAAAAAGCAAACCAACGCGCATTGCAATGAAAGAAATTGAAGAAGGTAAAGTAGATTTTGAACTAACCGCTCAATCAAATTTGCAACAACAATAAATATCTTTCAAGTCAGCATAATTTCAAATCGTTTATAAAATTTAAATTCGATATAAAGTATTCATTAACTTTAAATTTTCTTATACTTAATATCGGTTTGCATTGAAA
>JAIVJJ010000161.1 GCA_020200095.1 Acidobacteriota bacterium
ACCACAGTGAGCGCGATTAGAAGCAAGGTGAGGTGCAACGGTTTAGGGAAGTCTCCTATTGTCATTGATAACCTAATAGTCAGATGCTTGCCCGACTGTAACAAAAGATAAAGCCGTGCAGCTTCTGGCTTTACTCACTTTCAACTCCGGGAGTGGCGCTTTTACGCACCCGCCTTAAGTCGGCACATCACAAGCAATATACTTCACCGAGCAAAATATACTCTAGCATCTGCATTAGAGTTAATCCAGTATTGAACTTATGCAACAATTCATACTTTCAGTCGGCTCAAGAACAGTAACAGTTTTGTTATCGTAAGAGAATGCTACGTTAGGAGCAGGCGCACGGCCTACGCCTTAAACGCGGCTGTCTCGGCTCCAACATTTTCATGAGAAAGACGCAATGGCGACATTGGCGCTGCTGGTTACCAGCTTCGCGGTCGGGGCGACGTGAGACATGCCGAGTCCCAGCCGACACAAGCTCAAGAAAATGCTAGAGACAGCGACAGAGACAATGCGATCCACCGTATGAGGACGGTGGAGTTAGCATCGGAATGTTATGTGCTTCAAGTACCGAAAAATGTCCGACTAGATGCTTGGTCCAGGGTCCAGGATTAGGACCAAGCACACCTCTTGACGCTCAGAGGGCGGAATCAACGTGGTAGCAGGACAAATACATTGAACTCAACCGATGTGTGGGTGGGCAGAATAATATATCCATTATTGGCAGGGTCATTTGCTCCGCCCAGCGGAGTAACAGGCGAACCCGCTCCCGGCAGGGTCACATTGATAGTCGGACTCGTTGTGCTATATGTGCCGGTGTAGATTGCCGGGCCAAAGAAATTCTGGGCATCCTTAATTTGGTACTGTTGTCCGTTGGTTAGTCCAGTTGTTGAAAGATTGATGTTCGCAGTTGCGGCCAAGCTAAAGTTGAAAATCGTGATATTCGCTCGCCCCTGTGTATAAGCATTTGGGCGAATATAAATCTCTATCCCTGTCGGGGGCGCCTCGGTGTAAGTGCTGTTGGTATCAAACCCTGTAGCTGTTTTCCATGCCGCAAACTCATAGGGCACGCTGTTGAGCGTGAAGGGGACTCGATTTTGGTCCCCAGCGGCCTCCAGAAAGTTATAAGTATTGTTGTTCCAGATGTGTCTTGTGGTGTTAGTGGGGAGCGGGCTTATACCTACCGTCACCGCCTTATAGCGGTTCCAAATCTTGTTGCCCGTAAACACCAACGGCTCCCATTGCCCAAGATAAGCAGCATCGCCACCGCCTACCAGTCGGTTATTCTTCATCTCTAGGTTAAAATTGAGCTGTCCGCTGGAGCCAGGAAAATTAAGATGCGCTTTATCGTTAGTAGAATGATAGAGATAGTTGTCGTTGAATTTGATATTCCGAGCCGGAACATCACCCGGCCAAACTATTACATTCTGGCCTTCATTCCCGGCTGCCAACTTGCCGACTCCAAAAAACGTGTTGCCCTCCATTGTGAGATTCGTGATCCAGGCTGCATCCGTTCCAGAAGCCTGAATCACATTCTGAGTAGAAGTAAAGAATATGTTGTTAATGAGTTTTTTCTCAACGCTTGAGGCGTTTTGAAAATAGTTGGAGTTTCCTGCGGGTTGCCCGGGCGGTGAAGGCAATTTTGAACTGTCAACCAATCCATTATAATAAAGAAGGCATCCGTGAAATTCGTTGCCCGTTGCAGCGTCCCTGTTTGGTATATTCGAGACTTCGTGAATAACGCAATTTATGAGTTTTATGTATTCCCCACCCAGACTCAAATTGCCAGGACGCGGCCAAGCCCAACCACCATAAGCAGTCCTGTCGGTCTTAGCGTCAAGGAACTCAATTTCATACCAGTGAACATAACTGCCGTTTAGGTGAAGTGTGTAATCAAGAGCTATTTTTGGGCGCTCACCGGGATATGGCCGAACAATAATTGGGTTGGTGGGAGTGCCCGCCATCCAAAACCAAGTTTGGTCGGCAGTCGCGCCATCCGACGTGTTTGGCGTGAAATCTAAATCGTACGTGCCACCGCGCAAGGACACCGTAGCCCCTGCTGGCACTACACCGTAAGTGGTCAGCGCCCCAAGCCCCCACGGATTACCGATTGAGCCGTCACCCCCTGACGAGCCGGTCGGAGAGACGTAGAACTGAGCGCCGTCAGGAGTAGGTAGGGGCGTCGGTGACGGTGTGGGAGTCGGCATGGGAGTCGGCGTGGGAGTAGAG
>JAIVJJ010000162.1 GCA_020200095.1 Acidobacteriota bacterium
TGAAGACTGATCTTTTTAACCAGCCGTAAACCCATGATGTTGGTTTCGTTACGACCCCGATTCAGGTCGGTTGGTAGCCCAATCAAAAAGCGGTCATTGCAGACCATGAGACTGTGCGGGCATTCCAACTGGCAAAACACCTTCTCTCCTGAGAATCCTGAAAAGTTACCCGATCAAGATTCCAGCAGTCAGAGAACGTCAAAAAATAATTAACTTCAAATATCTTACCGCACGAGTCAAGCCCGACGTCTTCATAACATCAAAAAGGGGCGTTTTTGACACATATTTTTAAGAATTAAATCAGACTGGTTTCAAAGTAAGGGAGAGTTTCTAACTTTTGACCAAATGGATTTGAAGATTAACCCGATTACAAAACTACAAACCAGTGCGGTTAAGATATTTATTCAAAGTTTGATACACCTTTTTGCGAAACGCAATCTGATAAAACTCATTGAGAACAGTTTTATGGAATCGTTCGCAAATGCCACTCGTCTGCGGTGATTTCACTTTCGTCTTCGTATAGTCATTTTTCTATTTTGGGAGTCTTTTTCTTAATATCTATTAAATACTGTTCAGAAAGTAACCGAAGTGCCAAGCGGTAAAATAACGGATGTTTGGAAAGAAGTTCGGTCAATGCGCGATGAACTTAATCAGCACGGCGAAGAAACATTAAACGCAGATAAAATGACTTTTCTCACGCTCGCCGAAAAATATAAAGAAGCAAAAGTATTTCCCGCCATCATTAAAGACGGTCATAAAGTTGCCGGGCTGAAATCTCATAAGCCTGTTGAAACTTACGTTAAGATTGCCAGCGAACATTTTGGCAAAAAATTGATTCGCTCCATTAAGCCGCGTGATATTGAGAATTTTAGAACCTTGCGTCTTAAAACGCCGGTTGAAATTGAAATCAAAAAGAAAGTAAAAGAACTTAATCCAAAAACAAAAAGGCAGAAATACGAGATAATTAAAGAAAAGCGAATAACCGAGCGCAAACTATCATCGGTTAACCGCGAACTTGCAACTTTGCGGCGAATGCTGAATTTTGCGGTTAATGAAGGCTGGCTTATTGCTAATCCTTTTCAGAAGACAGATAAGGTCATTTCCAACGCATCGGAAAAAGCAAGAGAGCGTGTTTTAGATTACGACGAAGAAATAGCTCTGCTAAACGAATGCAAAGATGAACGCGAACATATCAAACCAATTTTGATTTGCGCTTTGGATACAGCGATGCGCCCGGAAGAAATCTATAAACTAATCTGGAGCGATATTGATTTTCTAAATGGCATCATTATTATTCGCGCCGAAAACACAAAAACGGAAACTGAAACCTTTTTGCGTTATGTAAATTTAACGGCAGAAAGTGTAAGCGAGAGTGCAAAAAGTTTTGGTAAATTTCTTACTAATAAAATAGCCGATGCTAGGTATAAACATAAAACCACCTCTGGAAAGGAATATTTTAATTAACAAAAGAACACAAAATTTGGTAGTGTCCTAATCTTGTGGTGCTATTCTAAAATGTGTCTCAAAAACGACCCTTTTCGTGACTTTCTGAAATATTGTAAAGAAGTAGCTTATTGATTTTGAGACGAGTTTTGAAACAAAATGTAAGTTGCAAAAGTGTCAAAAACTATACCAAAGATGAGTTATTCTGACAATAGCATTGCACTCGTTTCTAAATAGGTATTACTACATTTTTATCGATAAGCTATCAGGGGAACATATAGAAAAATCAATCAAACTCTCGAAGAGAATGACATAAAAATATGCCGTTATTTTTAATAACTCAATGCTTCATTTGATAAGTCAGAAATAAAATTGATAATCCCAGTTAAAAAGGTAAAATTTCAATCGAATACGACTGTAAAATATTCTGAAAATTCGGCAAATCTTAGATTGTTTTTTGGCAAAAATATCTTATGAAACTAAAAATTATTGTTGGGCTCTTATTTTTACACTGTTACAGTGTTTTCGGACAGGCGCAGATAACCGAAACTCCTCTGAATACAACAATTCTCAGTGATTCGGGGGCACTACAAAAGCGTGCGATACGAAGAAATATTCCGCTCACAAACTCAATTCAAAAAGCTTATAGGAGTGGAACGAGAGATACATCAGGTCGTCCGGGACCTAATTATTGGCAACTAAAAACCGATTACTCGATTAATGCCAAACTCAATCCCGACACGCAAACCATAACCGGAAGCGAGACGATTGCACTCCATAATAATAGCGGGGATAAACTTGATCGCATTGTTTTGCGCCTCGACCATAATATTTATCGTCCGAGAGTTCCGCGTGGTTTTTCAGTTCCCGCCGAAACTACCGAAGGAATGGTTGTCACCCGAATTAAAATTAACGGAACCGAAATTGATTTGAAGTCGAGTCCGCCAAGACAATCTCACCAAGGGCAACAGAAAATTGAGAAATCATTTGTGGTTGGCTTAGACCAAACCGTGGCTACTGTCGTTCTCGCAGAACCGATTGCCGCGCGCGGCGTTGCGGCAATTGAGATTGATTGGCATACAAAACTACCGGGCGGCGAAGACGGTCAAGGGCATCGAATGACGCAGCGGTGGGAGAGCAGACTTTTCCAACCTACTCAATGGTATCCGCGTTTGGCAAAATACGATGATTTGCACGGGTGGGATACAAATATTTATCTCGGTCCTTCGGAGTTTTATAACAACTACGGAAGATTTGATGTCAGAATCGAAGTGCCAGCAGGATGGCTCGTTAGCGGAACTGGAGTACTGCAAAATGCCGGGGAAGCGCTTGCTCCTTTTGTTCGTGAGCGGCTTGCGTCTGCGCTCAAGACTGATGAAGAGGTAATGATCGTTAAAGCAGACGAGCGCGGTGTCGGCAAAGCATTATTACCGCGAAGTAAGAACGTCTGGCATTTCCTGGCAGAAGAGGTCAACGATTTTGCCTGGGCAACATCGAATCAGTTTGTCTGGCGCTCAACACGGGCAAATATTCCGCAAAAGGGTTACGTTCCGGTTCATATGTTTTACCTGCCGGAAAGAGCGAATCTTTTTCAATTCGCAGGAAAGAGTGCCCGCCACGCCCTCGAATTTTATTCTAAACTCTTGATACCATATGCCTTTCCCCAACTGACGCTGCAAGACGGACCAAGTTCCGGAATGGAATATCCAATGGTCATCAATTCAAATCAAGG
>JAIVJJ010000412.1 GCA_020200095.1 Acidobacteriota bacterium
GGACAAATTGCCCGTTGGATGAAAGCGGAAGGCGATGCGATTGAAGCCAACGAAACAATTGCCGAAGTTGACACCGACAAGGCGACGATGGAAATGACTTCGCTTGAAGCCGGAACGCTTTTGAAAATTATTGTTCCTGCCGGCGACAATGCTAAACTCGGTCAAACAATCGGCATTATCGGCGAAAAGGGTGAAGATTTTTCCGCGCTTTTAGATGAAGCGTCTTCAAACGGCGCGGCGAGCAGTCAGCAAACGAAAGCCGAACAGCAAACAAACGCTGCGCATACTTCCGAAATTCAAGCGGTGAAAACCGAAGAACAAAAACCGAAAACCGAAACTCAAACTGAAGATGTTTCCGAAACCGAAGGACGCAGTTACGATTACCAGCGTCCCGAAGCCGTCGAAGAAACGGCGCCAGACAATAAGCAAAACACGGCAAAGGCTACTGATTCGAGCGGCAACGGAAGATTAATCGTTTCGCCGATTGCAGCGCGGATGGCGGCGGAAAATAACATTGATTTGCGCTCACTGAAAGGTTCGGGTCCGCAGGGGCGAATTATCAAGCGCGACATTGAATCCGCGATTTCAGATTCCAGATTCCAGATTCCAGATTCAAAAGAAGAAACACAAGTTGCGCCAAATTTTGCACAAGTTTCCGAAATACAAAATGCTTCGCGTTTTCGTGAAGAAAATACTTCAAAGATGCGGCAAGTCATCGCGCAGCGTCTGGCTCAATCAATTGGTCCGATTCCGACATTTTATTTGACGGTTGAAATTGAAATGGATAATGTGCTTGCTTTGCGAAAACAGGCAAACGCGAGCGTAAAAGAAGAAGAAAAAGTTTCGGTCAATGACATTATTGTTAAAGTCGCAGCGATGTCTTTAACAAAACATCCGTTTGTAAATTCTTCATATCAAGACAAAACGATTCGCTTTTACGAAGACGCGGATATCGGCGTCGCCGTGGCGATTGACGAAGGTTTGATAACGCCCGTTATTCGCGGCGCAAATAAAAAAGGCATCGGACAAATTTCCGCTGAAATTAAAGGAATGGCGGCACGCGCCCGCGAGAAAAAACTTTCACCGGAAGAATATACCGGCGCGACGTTTTCGATTTCAAACTTGGGAATGTTCGGCATCAAGGAATTTACGGCAATCATCAATCCGCCGGAAGCCGCGATTTTAGCCGTCGGCGCCGCAACCGCAACGCCCGTTGCGCGTGACGGCGAAGTTATCGTTAAAAATATAATGAACGTAACAATGTCGTGTGACCATCGAGTTATTGACGGCGCGACAGGCGCAAAGTTTTTGCAGACATTTAAGCAAATGCTCGAAAATCCGGTTTTGATGTTGATGTAGTTTTTCTAAAATTGTAAAAAGAAAGCCCGAGGATTCTCGGGCTTTCTTTTTTGCAGAAATTTATTTATTTTTTGTAGTGGCGACTATACGTAACCCGATATTATTCAGGACAGAATTCGGATCAACTTTTCCTCTTCGGGCGGGACGCAATTCTTCGTGATACTGTGAAAGCGATCCGCCTTTCATTATTCGTTCTGTCGGACTTCCTTGCAAATTTGGCGAACTACTATCGCTTGATTTAGCATAATTCGTATGCCAAATGTCCTCGCATAACTCCCAAACATTTCCACTCATATCGTAAAGACCGAAAGCATTTGGCAGATAAGAGCCAACTTTAACAGTTGATATGTCATTGGAATGAGCAAAAAACTGCCAGGTCTTTTCTTCCTCATCGTTGCCCCAGTAAAATCGCGTTTCGGTCATTGCTTTTGCGGCGTATTCCCACTCGGCTTCGGAAGGAAGACGATAATTATATCCACCATTTTTTTCGTTTAATTTTTTGATAAATTTTTGAGCATCGTTCCATGAGGTTGAATCAACCGGACAATCCTCTCCGCATTTATTGTATGCGCTCGGATTGTTGCCCATTACGGCTTTCCATTGTTTTTGAGTAACTTCGTATTTACCAATATAAAATTCCTGATTTATTTTTATTTTATGCTGCGGTTTTTCATTTTGTAATGAGCCTAATTCATCCGCTTTTGCGCCCATCATAAATTCGCCTTTGGGTATTAAGACAAATTCCATTCCGAGCGCGTTTTTGAATGTTTTATAATTTTTTTGAATTGTCGGAAACATCGGCGGCGCGTTCTTGCGCATAGCTTCAATCAAGGCATTGTTAAGTGCAATAAAGAGCGAGACTTTACTTGTGTTGTTTTTCTTTATCATTTTATTCTAAATTTTTCATACATTTACTTATGGCTCATCAATCAAATCTTTCAAAGTAACCGTCTTTTTAGGCTTTGGAGTTGTTTTTAGTTTATCTGTTTTCGGCGCAGGTTCAGATTTCGTCGGAGTTTTACGTTCAACAATTTGGTTACTCGGCTTTGCAGTATTTCCCGATTTTGTGATTACTTCAATTTTTCCCGTGTTTTCCGCACTAAAATTTGAATTACTATTAGAGTTTGTTTCAATCGCCATTTGTTGATTCGATATGGAAGTATTGTTTTGATTTGAATTATCGCTGCCGGTGGAATTCGTCATTGTAAAAATTCCGATTGAAGCTGCTATAAGTGCAGTAGCAACAACTCCAACCCAGATTAGTGACTTCTTATTTCCTTTGGCATTAGAACTCGAAACAATGGAGTCTAGCGACAATGTATTAGCCGAAGTCAATACATTCGCATCTTTTTGTTTTTCTTGATGTCGGGTTGAAATGAAATCTTCATCTGAAGCTGTTGAAGTATGATCCTGCAAATACAAGGCTTTCATCAAAGCATCGCGCATTTCCCTTGCCGTCGAAAACCTATCGGAAATGTCTTTTGCCAGAGCCTTTTTTACCACTTGTTGAATAGTGTCGGGAACAGTTGCAGGCAAGCTACGCGGTTCTTTTGTGACGATTTCAAAAATCAAAGCGGGAATTGTTTCGCCGCTATAAGGCGTTTTTCCGCTTAACATTTCAAAAAGCATCACGCCCGCCGCCCAAATATCAATTTGCGGCGACGGTTTTATTCGCTCAAAAGATTCGGGCGACATATACATAGGCGAGCCTGCCGAATTTGTGCCTAACTGCGAGCTTGTTAAAGAAACGGTCTCGACCATACGTGACACACCAAAATCAACAATGCATGGAATATCTCCTTTCAACAAAACATTTTCCGGCTTCAAATCACGGTGAATGATTTTCCGCGCGTGAAGATGAGATAAACCGTCTAACACGCCGCTCATAATTTCGACGGTTTTTTCCAAGTTAGGAGATTTTCCGCCGTTATCCTTCAGCCATTCACGCAGAGAACCATTATTCGCATATTCGCTGACGATAACAAAATAGTTCTCGTGAATGAATCCGTCCAAAACGGAAACTACATTTTTATTTCCGCTTGCATCAATCCACATATTAATTTCGCGTTTGACGCTCGAATATTCGGAAATTCGCTGGTTATTGCCGGAAAGAAATTTAAGAGCGTACGGAACTTTCTTATCGGCAATCGCGATTTTCTTTTCTGCCAGCCAGACTTCCCCAAAACCGCGCTAATCTTAACTTAACTTTACGTTTTCAACAAATTTCTTCGTCTGACAATCCTATTTTCGTTTGTTACTATTTATTTTCTTTACTTAATGGGAAAGGTAAAAATCTCTAATGATAACTATCTCGCTCCACACGTAGCGCTTTTCGCCGTGCAGTTGATGTTTGGTTCAGCGCCGATTTTGGGGAAATTTGCTTTAACTACTTTTCCGAGTTATTCGATTGTCGGATTTCGGGTTGCGGGCGCAGCTCTGGCTTTTTATTTGCTTCAAAGATTTCGCGGCGATTTGCGTTTGCTAAAGCGCAGTCATTATTTTTACTTCGCGTTGTTCAGCCTGCTCGGCGTTATTGTAAATCAGCTTTTGTTTTTCAAAGGATTATCGCTCACGACGGCGACGAATACTTCTCTGCTGGCGGTGACAATTCCGGTTTTTACAATTTTATTCAGCGTGTCTATCGGCAATGACAAATTATCATGGCGTAAAATCGCAGGCGTAGTTTTAGCGGCGTGCGGCGTCGTTTATTTGATTGACCCGCGAAATGCGAGTTTTTCTTCGGCAACCACGCAGGGCGATATTTTAATTATTCTCAACAGCATTTCTTACGCGGCTTATGTCGCGCTTTCAAAAAAACTTATCAGTTTTTACGGCGCGCTGAAATCTATCGCGTGGCTGTTTCTGTTTGGAGCGATTATCAATGTTCCCGTCGGTTTGATTTCGATGCAATCAGTTGAACTGAGCGAAGTTGCTGCGTCATCTTGGATTGCTCTGGCGGCAATCGTCGTTTTCCCGACAATTTTGGCTTACTACTGGAACACTTGGGCGCTGGCGCGGGTCGAGCCTTCGGTCGTGGCGGTTTATAT
>JAIVJJ010000413.1 GCA_020200095.1 Acidobacteriota bacterium
GACAAATCGAAGGCACGGTGTCAGATGAAAATAACGCGGCTGTGCCGAACGCCGTCATCACCGTTACCAACATCGAAACCGGCGCGAACAGAACCGCGCCAACCGATGAAAGCGGCGTTTATCGATTTCCTCTTTTACCGCTCGGAACTTATTGCATCACCGCCGAAGCAATCAACTTTAAGAAACTCGTCCGCGAAGGCGTCATTCTGACGACCGGACAAATCGCCACCGTAGATTTTAATTTGCCAGCCGGAGAAGTTCAGGAAATCGTTACCGTTTCGTCGGATACTTCAATTGCCGACGCGGGCAAAACCGATGTGGGGCGCGTGATGAATACCCGCGAAGTGCAGAATCTCCCGCTCGTGCCGCGCAATCCTTATAACTTTGGTTTGCTGCAAGCCAACGTCACGGGTCGTCCGAGTCGCGGATTTCCTTTTCCGAGTATCAATGTCAACGGGTATCTGCGGCGGATCAATTACCAGATTGACGGCAACACCAACACGCAGGGCGACCGCGGCTCGATTCGTTTTATGATCATTTCCGATACTTATGTCAATGAGATTCAATTGGTGACGAACGGTTTTGCGGCGGAGTTCGGCAACACGCCGGGAATGATTATGAATGTGGTGACGCCTTCGGGAACAAACAAAATCAGCGGCGCGGTCAGCTACCGTTTGCGCCGCCCGTCATTTTACTCGCGCCCGTTCTTTTATCCGGCGGCTGATTTGCCGGACAATCAGGCTGATAATTTTACGGCGGCAATCGGCGCACCGATTATCAAAGACCGCTGGCATTTTTATTTCGGTTACGAATATCAACACCGCGACGATAAAGCGGCTGCCATGCGGCTGGTAACGATTACTCCAACAAACCGGACGCAGTTGGTTGCCGCCGGGCTTTCGCCTGAGATTTTTCCGGCTGCCATTCCGAGTTTGGAAAAAGGCGCGTTCTATATTTTTCGGACTGACTTTCAGTTGAACAAGAGCCATCGTCTAACGGCGCGTTTTAATCATGCCGACGTAAATTCCGAAAACTTTATTCCGGGCGGACTCAACACCTTGGAACGCAGCACTGATGCGTCAAGCGTGGACTACGGGCTGGCAGTGCAGCTTGCCTCATTCACGCCGCAGGTTTTGAACGAATTTCGCTTTCAATACGGGCAGCGCGGGGATAGCCGCGGCTGTCGCAACGAACTTTCCGGCAGCGGACCTTCAATCGTCATTACCGGCGTGGCAAACTTCGGTTCGCCGGAATGTGCGGACGGAATTTCTCCTCCGCGTCGAATAACTCAGTTTCAAGACAATCTGACGCGAACAACCGGCACGCACGTCGTCAAATTCGGCGGTGGTCTCAACCTCTATAACAACACCATACGTTCAGCGATTTTTAGCCGATATACATTTCCTTCGCTAGTCGCTTACGTCGCCGCCCGCAACGGAACAAATCCGCGCAGCTACACTTCTTACGTCGAAACCTTCGGCAACCCGGAAAGCAGCTACCAAGCGACTTTCTGGAATTTCTTCGCGCAGGACGATTGGAAACTGACGCGCCGTTTGAAAATCAACTACGGCTTGCGCTACGACCTTTATCAAATTCCCGAAGCCGATGCTTCCTCGCCTTTTCCGGCTTCGCAAAAATTCAATGTGGACAAAAACAATTTCGCGCCGCGCCTCGGAATTGTCTATGCCCTGCGTGAAGGCAATCGTCCGACGATTCTTCGCGCCGGCGCGGGAATTTATTACGACCAGCCGCTTTTGGCGATGTATCAACGGGCGTTGCAGAACAACGGCAATCCAAGATTTTTCAGTTTCACTTTCACGCCGACACAACCCAACGCGCCCGACTTTCCCGACACTTTTTCCGGCTCTGTGCCGCCGACTTTAGGGATTCAAGACATTGATACGATTGCGCCGGATTTTGAAACGATGTATGCGCTTCACTCGAACATCCAACTCGAACAGGCGTTGACGGAAAATCTCTCGCTCGCCGTCGGCTACATTCATTCCGCCGGTCGTCATCTTCCGGTCTATCGCAGCATCAATTCGATCAACCCGATTCGCTTTTTGGCAGACGGCAGACCCGTGTATAGCAGATTACCCAATCCTCTGACCCGCTTTGACCCAAGATTTAATGTGATTCAAATGGTCGAAGCCGCCGGAGTTTCGCAATACGACGCGCTCGCCTTGCAATTG
>JAIVJJ010000282.1 GCA_020200095.1 Acidobacteriota bacterium
TCACTTTTAGTTTTTCACTAAAATCAGCGGCGGCAAAAGTTCATCAAGTTTTTCCGCCGTTTCTTGCGGCATCTCACGAATTCCGCGCAGCGTTTGCGAATCGAGCCAGCCGGGTTTAGAAAATTTCAGTGTCGCCAATCTTCCTTCTTTGAAAAATAAAAGCCGCGCCGTAACTTGCAATGAAACGTCGCGCGTGTAATCGAGCGGCGTCACACGTCGGGCAAACAAATGGTCGGAAACTTGGAAAAGACGCTCGCCCGCAAAACGCCGCGAGGCTTCCGCCAAAGAAACGATTTCGCCAATTTCCATCTTTCCCGCCAGATAAAGCCTTCCCGAAACCACCGTTACAAGATATAAATAATCACCAGCCGACACGCCGCGCTTTAGAAATTAACTGCTCGCCGTGTAATCAAAAAGCAGCGCATTCGGATTGCTTTCAAGTTCTTCTTGCTCTTCAAACCATTGCTCGTTCGGACAGTATTGAGTGAAAAATCTCATTGAGAGATAGTTTAAGGTTCAAAGTTCAAAGTTGTTTAAAACTTTGAATCATAAAAATAGCGACGAGTTTTGTCGAAAGTGTTGCAGGTTAATTTTCCGTGCGAAACAAAATCTTTTTTGTATCGTTATAAAATAAAATCAAGGGGATTTTATGAACATTTCAATCAGACAATTAACCGAAGACGATTGGCGGGATTTTTCTCGCGTTCGTTTGAAAGCCCTTCAAACCGACCCGGAAGTGTTCGGCTCAAATTATGAAAAAGAATCGCAAATGACCGAAGCCGAATGGCGCGGTCGTCTGCAAGCGAAAGACAATGCGATATTTTTGATTTACGCGGGCGATATGCCAATCGGGATGACCGGGGTTTCGATTAACTGGAACGACCCGACCGAGAAAACCGCGCTTCTTTGGGGTTCGTGGCTCGCGCCGCGCGCACGCAGAAAAGGTTTGTCGGAATTGATGTATCAAACCAGAATCAATTGGGCGAAACAGCAGCCGACCGTTGAGAAAATTATCGTTTCTCATCGTGCCTCAAACGTCGCTTCAAAGTATGCCAATCAAAAACACGGATTTGTTTTGACGCACAAAACCGAGAAAGTCTGGACGGATGGCGCGACCGAGGACGAAATTTTTTACGAGCTAAAAATTAAACCTTAACCAAGCCGATGGGCGACAAGTTTTGAAGTGATACAAAACGTGAAAGGAATCGAACCTTTGTCTTCGACTGCGTGCCAACGCTTTATTCTCCATAAGCTACAGATGTAATCACTTCGGTATTCGCCCGAAATTAAAGTGTTATGTTTCGGTTGTAAAATTTGGCGACAAATCGCTTTTTAAATTTATCAGTCCCGCGTTCGTGCGTCTGAAACCACATTTTCTATAAAATTCTTCCAAATGCGGCTCAAAATCCACGTGCAGCCAATCGACACCGCGTTTTTTCGCCGCTTCCGTCGCGCGTTTTACCAATTGAATTCCAATGCCGCGTCGCCTGAAATCCTTGTCAACCGTCGTGTCCAAAACGAATGCGTGCTGCGCGCCGTCCCACGCAACATTAACAAAACCGATTAATCCGGTTTCGTAATAGGCGCAAACAAAAAGCAGACTGTGTTCCAAAACCGGAAGAAAATCCCAGATTTTATGATTTTCCCAGGCGTTGGCAAATAACGCATTCAGTTCCTCATTTGTCACTGCCGGACTGATTTGATAATTAACGTCGAATTCATTCATATTTTTTTCCTTATTAATTGGCGACAAAATTGCCGAGAGTTCCGCCCCGTAAATTTTAATGAAGCGGGAAAGAGTTGAACTTTCTAATCCAATGTATTCCCGACGGCATTCGCCAAAATATAATAATCAGTTCACTGAAAATGACTTCATATCAATGATTAAGTAAAAGATTATTGAGGCGAAAGTCTAGGAGAACCATTCCATTGAAATGAATCAATAACTACTTGGATACAATCTCTAGCTGAAATAACACTGTCAAAACTTACCTCAACTTGACCAATACAGCCGTCCTCCATAATTGAGCTAAAATTATTGTTGTTGTGATTTTCTAAATATATTGGGTCGCCATTTGGAATAGGTTTATTTCTGACAAGACCTCTAATACGGTCTTCAATATGAGCCGAGCTATTTCTCACACCACGAAGATTTGGAAAAGAAGAGGTAAATTTTTCGTAAGCTAGCGAAATATCAAGCGATACCCCTTGTTCATCTTTTAACACCTTAAACAATTTATTAATTCTATCTAGTGAATAAAGAAATGATTTAGCATGAATAAATATCAATCTTCTTCGGTAGCTTTCTGGAAATATGCCATTTTCAATTTCTTTTTTCATAAATAAAATTCTCGCCTTTTCTCTTTGAATCTGTTTTGCTTGGAAGTCGAAATCCTCAATTGGATTGTTTTGGTTTAGTTCTTATGAAGAATCAAGCAAAAACAACAAATTCTGGATTTTCCAACTCCAATCTTTATCTTGATGTGAAACAAATGTGCCGGGATATTTTAATTCAGCAATATAATTCATTTTTACTCCTAAAAGATTATAAGTTATAAGAGGGCAAAATTATCTGTCTTCTTATTGTCTTACTACAACTCAACCTTCTCAATCACACCAACCCAATGTTCAGCATCCAAAGTGCCGCCTGCAAATTCCGAAACCAGCGTGAAAACCTGGTCGGAAAATCCGCCGATGTTCAAAATGTCTGCGCGTTCTTTGGCTTGCGCGTGCGCGTAAGGCTGGATGTCAATGCAGACGAGTTTCGCGTCCGCGTTTCGGGATTGAAAAGCGTTCCACTGTTTCATCGTTTCCGTTCCGCTTCCGCCGAAGCGTCCGTGAACGGGCGTGTCAATCCACCATTCGTTATCCGAAACGTAAATTTGAAGTATGAAAATTTTAAAGGTTTGTGGTTAAAGAAAAACAGAAAGGCAGGTTAGCAGACTTACGAAGACACACTTATGAGTGTGGATTCACCGAGAAGAAACGTTTTATGCGGTTACTTGCAAAAGTTCTGTGCAGAAAACATTTCTTTCCAAATCGGCTGTCTGCCTTTCTGTTTTTCTAAAAAAGTTACTTCAATTGTCAAAGACCTTTAAAAATAATCAAAAGAAAAGGAGCGGTAACTTTTAAGTCTCTCAGAGAAACTTGCGTTACCGCTCCTAAAACAAATTCGAGTCTTTTATAAAAAAAAATAAACTCTTAAATTTTTTATGCTTTGGGAGCGGAAACTTTAGCCGCTCCCGCTTTATTACATCTTCAATTCACAACGATTTAATCCGCCCGATTTCGGTTGTCGCAAATCGCAATAACCGTTTGAATTTTCAAAATTGGCACAAATAGACGCACTCAGATTCGTGCTTAACCGCATCTCTTCGCTTGCGGGCGAGCCGACGAATGTTCTCTTTGTATGTATCCAACTTTGTAGCATTTTCGTTTATTCCAAAAATTCAATAGCTTCTTTACCGAAGCAGTTGAAATTTTTAACACAGGGAGAATGAAGGTGTCAAGACTTTTTTGCTAATTTTTTTCGGAAGCTAGAAAATTATTAGAAATGGCGAAAACCTCCGGGCGTTAAAATTTCTGTCCTTTCTCGTGAAATAAGCTCAATTTTTTCAACAGTTTCTGTTACTTCTCCGATATGAGTAAAAGAAAAATCGTTCAAGGCATTTTTCAAGCGAAGAATTTTTTTAGGATTAACCGTAAAAAGCAATTCAAAATCTTCACCGCCGTCTAAGTGCGGAGTGCGGAATGCGGAATGCGAATTTTTTTCGCCGCGCAATTTGTAATTGTTAATTCTTAATTCGTTTTTCGCGCCTTTACGCTTTTGCGGGAAATTTTCTTCAAGCGGAATTTTATCGGCGAAAATTCTCGCGCCAACTTTGCTTTCACGGCATAAATGCGCTAAATCCGAAGAAAGCCCGTCGCTCAAATCAATCATCGCCGTTGCCAGATTTTTTTCGCTCAGAATTTCTCCAATCTCAATTTGCGGTTCGGGTTTGAGCTGCCGCAAAAGAAGTTTTTGTCGGGCAGATAAATTTTTTGAATTCTTCCAGCGCTCACCGTTTTCTAATAGTTGTAATCCGGCTGCCGCACCGCCGAGTTTTCCCGTTACAAAAATTAAATCATTCGGCTTTGCCGTTGAACGCAAAACGGCTTTTCCTTTTTTGACTTCGCCGGCGACAATCGAATCAATCACAATTTTATCAGGCGTTTTTGAAATGTCGCCACCAATTAGCTCGACCTTGTATTTCGCAGCTAAAGCAAACCAACCGTCATAAAATTTTTCGACAAAATTCAGCTTCCAAATTTTTTCGGGAATGCCGATTGAAAGCATTGCCCAAATGGGGTTTGCGCCCATCGCCGCAATATCGGAAAGCGAAACTGCCAGCGCTTTGTGTCCGAGAAATTCGGGAATTGTCCAATCAAGCCGAAAATCAATGTCTTCAACCAGCAAATCAGTTGTGATAACCAAATCGGTTTTCGCATCTTTCGGCAAAACCGCACAATCATCGCCGATTCCGATGCGGATTGCCGATTGCCGATTGCGGATTGCTGAAGATTTGTTTTTTATGTCTTTGATAAGCTCAAATTCAGTTTTCATAAAAATTTTATTGACAGTAACTTACGAAAAACTTACAATAACGACAGCGAAAAAAATCACCAAAAATTTAACACATTAGAGGCTCAAATGGGACATCCTGCAACAGCGATACCGGAAAAGATATTCTTTAAAATCGGCGAAGTATGCGATTTAGTGGGCGTTCAGGCGCACGTTTTGCGTTATTGGGAAACCGAATTTCCGATGCTTTCACCGCAAAAAAATCGTTCGGGTCAACGCAGTTACCGCCGCCGCGATGTCGAGATTGCGCTTCGCATTAAAGAATTGCTTTACGACGACCTTTACACAATCGCCGGCGCAAAGAAAAAACTGCAAGTCGAATTGCGCGAAAGCAGTCGCCTGAAAATTGTTCATCCAGAACCGGCACAAAAGGAAAATTTTATCAAAGAATTTAAATCGCCTGAACCGCAAGAAGAAGTTTTCGAGCCGGAAGAAATCGAAGAATATGAGGAAGAATTAGGCGAAATTGAAAGTTTTGAAGAAACCGCACCGGTAGAAATGGATGATGAACGCCGCGAGGCTCTAACTAATCTTGCCGCCCAGCTTCTCGAACTGCGCGAAATGTTAAAGACAAACAAATTCGAAAGCGCAGGTTCACAAACAAGAAATTACTAAAACAGTTTATCAGGGGTCAGTTCTCGATTGTCAGAAGGTGTTTGCGATTAAACGATGAATATGCAGTTTGACAATCTTATCAATCATTACTTACTCTGAATAAGTTAAATAACGGGACGTAGCGCAGCCTGGTAGCGCGCTTCCTTGGGGTGGAAGAGGTCGCAAGTTCAAATCTTGTCGTTCCGAAATTCAAAGGCTTTCAACTATTTAAGTTGGAAGCCTTTTTCTGTAGATTTTTAATTGAATAGATTTCTTGAAGCAAATCTTGAGTAAAAACTTAACTTGATTTATCAGTATCTGCAAGCTGTTCTTCACTAACTTTGGTTTCAATTGTTTCTGTTTTATCGGTTAAAATCGGCTCGGCTTGATTATTAATCAAAGCCGGCTCACCGTGTATTTTATCGCGCATTCGCAATACCAAAAAGTGATTGAAGAAGACGATGGCAGCAACTGCCGCGCACATCAAAACGCCGACAAAATAGGAAACGAACGTCGAATTTGAGGGCAATGAATTGGCGGTTTCGTAATCGAACAAAACTTTATCCAGCCAAAAGGATTTGAGTAGCGCGAATACGGCAAAAAACGCGAGACTTGTCCACAACGCCCAAGAATTGCGAATGAGCCACAAAATCACGTTTCCAACCGCCAGCAAAATCAAAAATGAGACGACGAGAAATCCCCAATAAGCATTGGAATAAGGGTTGAAAGAAGCGACAATTTGGGTTGGAGCAAAGCCGGTGCTTTGCAGTTGGGAATACGCCAAATAAGTGACCGCGCACATTACAACAATGCTTACGACAAGCAGCAGAGAATAAATTTTGTTCCACATAAACGCATTCTTACACAGTTTTGAGTCCAAAGTCTAACGTGCGTAGTTGAAGATAAATTAACTTTGCGCGTTGGACTTTAGACTTTGAACCAAATTATTACTGAGGTCTTATAGTTAAATAAGCTGTTCGACCTTTGCTCGAAATCAAAAGCAAAATGGGTCTGTCACCGGATTTTGCAAGTGCGGCTTGCACGTCTTCGAGTGATTTAACCGCTTGTCGGTTGATTTCCAAAATTACGTCTCCTTCACTGATTCCAGCCGCCGCCGCTGAGCCATTCGGGTCAACTTCCGTGACGACAACGCCTTGCGTATCTGAGGGCAATCCTAGTCGTCTTGCGGTTTCAGACGTAAGTGGTTGAAGACTGAGTCCGAGTTTTCCATTTTGATCGGATTTGTCTTCTTCTCTTTGATTTTCTTGATTGGCATCGTCAGGTTTCACGCCTTCGGCAGCAAATTCGTCGAGCGTCGCGTCGAGTTCCTGTTCTTCGCCGTCGCGCAAAATTCTCAATTTAACTTGCGAGCCGGGCTGCGTCGCAGCTACCTTGTTGCGAAGAACGTTTCCGTCTTCGATTGACTCACCGTTAATGGCAACAATAATATCGCCGCGTTTGACGCCGGCTTTTTCCGCCGCGCTGCCCGCTCGGACATTGCTGACAATAACGCCTTTGTTATCTTTCAAATCAAGACTTTTAGCAACGTCGGGCGTGATGCTTTGAATGTCCACGCCGAGCATTCCGCGACGAACCTTACCGTCCTTTAAAAGCTGCTCCATTACGGATTTTGCCATATTCGAAGGAATCGAAAAGCCGATACCGATGTTTCCTCCTGATGGTGAGAGAATTTGTGAGTTGATACCGATAAGCTCCGAGCTTAAATTAACCAATGCGCCGCCTGAGTTTCCGCGATTTATCGGCGCGTCGGTTTGCAAAAAATCTTCAAAGCTGCCATTGCTCAAACCGGTTCGGCGACCTTTCGCGGAAATAATTCCTGCGGTGACGGTTTGCCCAATTCCTAAAGGGTTTCCAATTGCCAAAACAATATCGCCGACACGCACGTTGTCCGAATTTCCGAGATTAAGAAACGGCAGATTTTGTCCTTCAATTTTTAAGACGGCTAAATCTGACGGCGGGTCGGAACCGACAATTTTTGCTTCATAAGTTCGATTATCGTTCATTTCGACAGTGATTTTTTCCGCGCCTTCAACGACGTGATGGTTTGTTAAAACCGTGCCATCCGCGCTGACAATAACGCCTGAGCCGAGTCCGCGTTCGGTCGGCGGTCGTTGCTGCGGTTGCTGCTGTTGCGGCATACCTCTAAAAAATTCGCGGAATTGCGGCATCCCGTCATTACCAGAAGCGAAGCGATGAGTAGAAAACTTAGTGATTTGTGGTTTTTCGCTGATTGAAACATTTTCTTTAACATCTGTATTTCTCCAAAAAATTGCTAATCTCTAGTTTGAATTTTACTTCAAACACCTACAGTTTTGAAAAGGTCGAAAGGCTTTTAAGCGATTAGCTTTTGAATTTTACGATGCGAGCTTAAAATAAGTTCTGAAAACTTTGACCTTAAGTTTGCTTTCGGTAAATCTTGTAAATACGAAAAGTTAAACTTTTACATCCTTCAAGAAAAAGGAAAGAATAAGCAAGGAAATGAAAACAAGGCTTCTTAAAATTTTGTTTCCCTATGCGCTTGCCGTCATTGGCATAACAATTTTGACGGCGGGAATGTTTGCGCTTGAAAGCCATATCAATCCGATAACGGTGGCGTTGATTTTTCTGCTCTTTGTCTTATTTCTCGCCACTGTTTTTGGAAGCAAACCGGCGATTTCCTGTGCGGTTTTGGCGATGCTTTGTTTTAACTTTTTCTTTCTTCCGCCGATTGGAACATTTACGATTTCCGAAACGGAAAATTTGATTGCGTTGTTCGCGTTTTTGATGGTTGCGATTACGGCAGGACATTTATCGGCGAAAGCCAAACGCCGCGCCGAAGAAGCCGAACGGCTTTATCACGAATTGCAAGATGCATTTGAAAAAGCAAGCCGCGCCGAAGCTCTCAAACAAAGCGAGAAACTAAAATCGGCTTTGCTCGATGCCGTAACGCACGACCTGCGAACGCCGCTGACCTCGATTAAAGCGTCAGTAACAATGCTAATAGAAGAACACGCGCAAGACCCGATTCACGTAACATTAGAGCGCGAAGGACGCGGCGAACTGCTCGAAGTCATCAACGAAGAAACAGACCGCTTGAATGATTTTATCGAATCAATGGTCGAGCTTGCGCGAATCGAAGCGGGCGAATTCAGTTTGCGAAAAACTCAGAGTGAAATTGAAGAAATCATCTCAAATGCTTTACAAAGAGCCGAAAATTTAACCGCCAATCACCAAGTGAAAATCAACATAGAAGAAAATTTGCCGACGCTTTCGGTTGACTCGAAGGCAATTGCCGAAGTCGTTTATAATCTGCTTGACAATGCCGTGAAGTATTCGCCGAAAAATTCGACAATCGTAATTGGAGCAAAACGAATTGACGACAAAATTCGTTTTTCGGTTGAAGACGAAGGCAAAGGAATCGCCGAAGCGGAACGCGAAAAGGTATTTCAGAAATTTTATCGGGCAGACAAAAACACAAAGGGTTTCGGGATGGGTTTGGCAATTGTTCGGGGAATTGTCGAAGCGCACGGCGGAAGTATTTGGATTGAAAACCGCAGTCGGTTTGTGTTTGATTTGCCGCTAAATTTTGATGGATGAAACGCAAAAACTTCTTGTCCCAGCATCGTATTTGGTAAGATATATTTTGTTTGGCGAAGGCGACACGGCGCCGGTAACGAGAGAAATTTTACGAAAAGCCGAACCCGACCCGAAATTGAGACCGAGCGTTCACGTGGGCGGGTAGGAAAGAGAAGCAATTTACAGGGATAACAGGATAGACAGGGATAAAAACAAAATCATTTTTTAAAGAATATCGCTGTTCATCCTGTTATCCCTGTAAATAATTTTCCGCGAACTTTCGGCGTGTCGTTTTGGAAAATATAAGCGAGCGTTTTATAAACTAATTTGGCGCACAGAAAAGCGGGCGCGTCGGAGTTTTCCGCTTTGGCGAATTCGACTAAATCCATTCCGACGACGTGGCGTTTTTGGGCTAATTTCCTGATCAAAGTTAAAACTTCATACCAGCCAAGTCCGCCCGGTTCGGGCGTTCCGGTTGTCGGAACGAGCGACGGGTCGAGTCCGTCAATATCAATTGTGAGATAAACATTTTCCGTCAAAGAATCAATCGCCGCGTCAATCCAATCCGAGCGCCCGACAATATCTTTCGCCCAGAAAATCTTTGTCGGAATGCCCGAATCCAAACTTCGCGCTTCGTCCGCCGAGATTGAACGAATGCCGACCTGAACCGACGGAATACGTAAATCTTTCACGCAGCGAGCCATAATCGAAGCGTGCGAATGCGGCGTTCCGTCGTATTCGTCCCGCAGGTCGGCGTGAGCATCAATTTGCAAAATCGAAATGTTGTGAAATTTTTCGGCGTGAGCGCGAATAACGGGCGCAGATATTGAATGCTCACCGCCGAGCATACAAAGAAACTTTTCTTCTTCCAATAATTTTTTCGCGCGTTCGTAAAGCCCGTTCATCATCGATTCGGGCGATTCGAGCGGTTTAAATTCATCTAAAGTGTGAATGCCAATTTTATAAACTTCGGCGTCGGTTTCTTCGTCGTAAAGCTCCATATTCCGCGAAGCGTCAACAATCGCCATCGCGCCCGCGCCCGTTCCCGCGCCGTAGGAAACCGTGCCTTCGTAGGAAACCGGAAAAATAATAACCCGCGCAATACCGAGAGACGAAAATTCTTCTTCCTCAATACCGCCGAAATTCATCGGTAGATTAGCTGATTCGGACATTATTTAGTGGCGAGTGGTGAGTTATGAGTGGTGAGTTGAAAGCCAAAAACTAATCACTCTCCTTTCATAGTTCACCACTATTTACGGGACGTCAACTCCTAATTCTTTTGCTGAGAAAGTAAAGGTCGGACGTTTTCTGCCTTTCATATATTTAGCAGCGGTTTGCGAAAGTGCCGTTACAATCATCGGTAGTGCTATTGACGGGTCGCACGGAACATACGCCGTCGTTGCGTTTTTCAAAAGTTTGCCGAAAAGCTGCGTGTGATTTCCGCCGATTGAGGGCGTTCTGATGTCGAGCGGCACGGAATCGGTCGTGATTGAAACGGCGTATTTATGACCGCGCGGCATTGTGCGCGTGATGTAAGAAGAAATTTCCGCCATGTTCACCATACTTTGGCTGCAGATGCTGCCAAGTGTTATGATGCCTGAATTTCGCGTGCGTTGCGAAATTTGCATCATTTCCATCGTGTCTTCAGTGATGTCGAAATTAAATTGAATTTTCTTTTCAAAACGGGCGCGGGCGATGCCGACGGAAAGCTGTGTTTCGAGTAAATCAGGACAGAAAACCGGCACCCGCGATTTGAAAGCAGCCGTTAAAATTCCGTCTTCGTGTGCAATTTCCGAAAGCTCACGTCCTAAAAGATGCAGAAATTCACGAACCGAATATGAGCGCGACATTTCCAGTTGATTGATAACACTGCCAATCCATTCGTCGGCTTCGCGGTATTCGTCCTGACTGGCGAGAAGGTCGCCGGTTCGCGCCACTTCCGATGCTTCTAGTTCGTCGTCCGACATCGAAGGATGCGCTTGGTAATGATTGCGCCCAAGAATTTCGTGGATGTCGTGAAATAGAACCGTTCCCGACATAACCAAAACGTCAACGAAACGGTTTTTTATTACATACGCCAGAAGTCGGCGCATTCCCGAAGGAATCAAATTGCCCGAACCGCACAAATAAATGGTCGAGTTGTCGTCGAGCATATCGAGCCAGATGCGGTGCGCTTCGGCTAATTGCCGCGCGCCGAAACCCGCGCCTTCCATTTTTTCCAAGAGACCAGCAACCGAACGGTCGCGGTCAACCGGAATCGGTCTGGTCGGAACGGTTAAAAATTTTGAAGCCTTCGTTTTCTTTTGGGTAGCCATACTTTCTCCAGATAAACTTTCTTAAAATAAAAATATAAAACTGCTAAAAACCAACCTTTTCAGTTGTATAAAATTCTAAATAATTGCAATCACTGCAATGAAAAACTTGAACGATAAAAGCATTTGCGCCTGATGTTTTTATGCCTGATTCCAAATTACGAAAGCACGAAGATTTTTTCATCCATTCGTAATTCGTAATTGTTAATTCGTAATTTTCTTATTCACTTCCATTCAGCGAAAGATACGTATAACCGTCAACCTGATTTTCGTAAAATTCAATCAATCCGTTGCCTTCTTTGGTTGAAAGTTCGCCGTCCTTTATCTGCTGCATCACGCTTCGCCTGAACTGGTCATGCAACTGCGAGGCATCAAAGCGAACCGTCGTTATCGCGTCGCCGAGCGTTGCGCCCGGTATAACTTTTTTTATAATATAACCGTCCTCGCCGATGTGAATATGCGCTTCGTGCGGCACGCCGAACAAATTATGATTGTTGCCCATCACTTCCTGATACGCGCCGACAAGCATCATTGCTAAATAATACGGCTCACCTTTTTCCAATTTGTGCAGTTCCAAAACAGGTTTGACATCGTGCAAGTCAACAAACTTGTCAACAATTCCGTCCGAATCGCAGGTAATATCGCAGAGTGTAGCATATTCCGTCGGTTTTTTGTTGAGTTTATGAATTGGAATAATCGGGAAAAGCTGCTCTAAAGCCCAATTATCCGGCATCGAGCGAAAGACGGAAAAGTTTGCCAGATATTTCGCGCACAAAAGCCGCCGAAGGTCGTCAAACTCTTCTGCCACATACTTTTTCTGCTGTGCGAACAAATCGGCTTTTTCGCAAACGTCCCAGAAAAGAACCTCACCTTTACCACGGTTTTCGAGCGAAATCAAGCCGAGATTAAACATCGTAAACAATTCTTCGCGTTGTTCGAGCGCGTCGTGATAATATTCGCGGTAATTTTTCGCGTTAATGCTTTCGCGCAAATCGTGGAGTTCTTTGACTACTTGAGGGTCGTTGGCGTCCAAAGTAAGGGGCGTTAAATCTTCGACAACCGTTTCGATTTCGTCCTGCACATTGGTTACCAAAATCGCGTGATACGCAGAAAGATAACGCCCCGATTCTTGAATAATCGTCGGATGCGGAACGTCTTCGTCGTCGCACACGGTTTTAATAACGTAAACAACATCATTGGCAAATTCCTGCGCGTTATAGTTTGCCGACGATTCAAACGAAGTTTTCGAGCCGTCGTAATCAACCGCCATTCCGCCGCCGACATCAAGATATTTTATCGGAATTTGCATCTGTCGAATTTTCGCGTAAGTCCGCGCCGCTTCGCGCATCGCGCTTTTAATTCGTTTTATGTCAGTCAGTTGCGACCCGATGTGAAAATGCAGAAGTTTAAGCATTTCGATTCGCCCGGTTTCATTAAGACGGCGAATCACTTCTAAAATTTCCGTCGTCGTCAAACCGAATTTCGCCGCCTCGCCGCCGCTCTTTTCCCATTTACCCGAACCTTTCGAGTAAAGTTTGACGCGCACGCCAATCATCGGAAGTTTTTTTTCGGCATTTTCAGCCGTAACTTCTTCGGCAAGTTTTATTGTGTGTTCGAGTTCGCTCAATTTTTCGATAACGATGACGACATTTTTTCCTGCCTGCGCTCCGGCAAAGGCGAGACGAATAAAATCGCGGTCTTTGAAACCGTTGAGAACCAAAAGGCTTTCGTCCGCTTGTTCCATTGCAAGCGCGGCGTAAAGTTCAGCCTTTGAACCTGCTTCGAGACCAAAATTATAGCGTTTACCTTCGCGCAAGTATTCTTCGATAACTGAGCGATTTTGATTAACCTTCATCGGATAGACGCACATATGTCCGCCGTCATAATCGAATTCTTTGATGGAATTTCGAAAGGCTTTTTGAAGTTTGCGGATTTGCCCGGCGAGAAGCTGCGGAAAGCGCAATAAAACCGGCGTGTTGATGCCGCGCTTGCTCAAATCGTCAACGATTTCCTTAACGTCCGCCGAAAGATTATCGCCGCCCTCGGCGCGGACAATCAAATTTCCTTTGCGATTGACGCCGAAATATCCGGCGCCCCAATTTTCAATTCCGTAGGTTTCAATCGTCTGCTCGGTAACTGTGGTCAAGTCGGCTTATGCTCCAAAAATAAAAATATCCAGACAGTATACACTGAAACGCCGGATAAAAATTTATAAGTTATAAAGAATTTAACAAAAAACGAAATCTTCGACAACAACTATTTTTTTCGTGGTGTCTTAAAATATAGTTGCCGGAGTACGAATGTGTTTTGATGATTAGAAAAATTGAACTGATAGGTTAGATGTTAAGCAATGTCAGCACCTGTGGCGTAGCGCTTAATGAATTCAAGTCCGGCGTCCGTAACCCAGTAGGTAAAAGTCATTGGGAAATTCTTGTAAAAGCCATTGCTTCCTCTCACTTCAAATCCCATGCCTTCAACGTGCTTATCTTCAAAGAAACCATCTTTAACTGCATTAGCAACCAACAAATCGCCTGCAACGCCTAAAACGAAAACTCGCTCGCCTGATTTGGCAAGCACTTCAAATAGTCTCCGCTCGAATTCGCCATAGCGATTGTTCAAAATACCAAGGTTATGCTTATACATCTTGATGGCAGGTCTATCAATGTCTTTCTTTTGATCAAAGCGCGTATGACAATTTGGACAAAGAGCAACCAAGTTCTCGAATGAATTGTCTTTTGACTCAGACCAAGAAACAATATGGGCTATTTCGGTAGTTGTGGCTCGACATGTTGGAATGGCGCAACGGTGACCTGCTTCTACTAGCACAGCGCGTTTTACATCATTAGGAATGTGATCTCTCATTATTTCGCTTTCCCTGGCAAATTTCGTCTAAAGAGAATTGTTTCTGAAATTCATAATAAGTTTACAACAACATAGATTTAAGACGACAACCTTTTTTCATTACGTTCGCTTTTCACTACAAATGAAATATTTCGATGCAAAAATTGATGAATAAAAATTGTGAAAAAAGATATAATAGGTTTTCTGGAAATTCGCATTCTTTATTCGCAAATGAATCGGAGACATACAATGAAGAAAATTTTCGTCGCTTTAATTTTTACTTTTTTATGCGCTTCGGCAAGTTTTGCGCAAACGCCGACACCAACGCCGAAACCTGCCGCCGATGACGATGATGTAGTCAAAATTTCAACTACGCTGATTCAGCTTGACGTTACCGTAACCGATAAAAAGGGAAATGTCGTGACGGATTTAAAGCCAGAAGATTTTGAAATTTTGGAGAACGGCGAAAAACAGGAGATTACTAACCTTTCCTTTATTTCAAATGCTCGAACGGAAACCGCGCCTGTCCTGAACACAAAGCAAAATCCGGCTGTTCCACTTCCGTCCGCGCCGCTTAAACCCGAACAAGTGCGGCGAACCATCGCGCTGGTGGTTGATGATTTAACGCTGTCGTTTGAAAGCGTTTATTATGTGCGGCAGGCTTTGAAAAAATTTGTTGACCGGCAGATGCAGGATGGCGACCTTGTAGCTATTATTCGTACCGGCGGCGGTATCGGCGCATTACAGCAATTTACCGCCGACAAACGTCAGCTTTATGCTGCAATTGAAAAGGTTCGTTGGAATCCAAGCGGAGCGGGAAATATCGGCGCGTTTGCTCCGATTGAAGCTACTCCGCTGGAACAGGCAAAGGCGAGCGGAGCTGATGTTAGCGACGAGCAATTAAAGGCGGAAAAAGATTTTAATCAAGGAGCAAGCGATTTTCGGGAAGACATTTTTGCGACCGGAACGCTCGGCGCAATCAATTTTATTGTTCGCGGAATGAAGGATTTGCCGGGGCGCAAATCAATAATGCTTTTGTCAGACGGTTTTCAGCTTTTTACCCAGGATTCAGATGGTTTTTCCGATTCGACAAGAGTTTTGGAATCATTGCGCCGGTTGGTTGATTTAGCCAATCGCTCATCTGTTGTCATTTATACGATGGACGCGCGCGGCTTGCAGGTAGCCGGATTTACGGCGGCGGACAATACCAGCGGACTTTCCGCTGAAGCGGTTGAACAGAGACTTTCAGACCGCCGCGATAAACTTTTTAACACGCAGGAAGGTTTGGTTTATCTGGCAAAGCAAACGGGCGGCTTTCCGATTATCAACAATAACGATTTAAGCGGCGGCATCCGTAAAATACTCGATGACCAGAGCTACTATCTTATCGGCTATCAACCCGACACGGAAACATTCGACCCGAAAACACGACGTTTTAATAAACTACAAATAAAGGTCAAACGAAAGGACGTGAACGTTCGCTACCGAAGCGGATTTTTCGGCGTAACCAACGAACAAATCAAAAAACCGACTAATCAAACACCGTATCAGCAGATTTTGACCGCGCTGAGTTCACCTTTTGCCGTCAACGACATTTCCTTGCGGCTTAATGCGATTTTCGGAAACGATCCTAAACGAGGCTCGTCGGTGAATTCGCTTCTTCACGTAAATGCAAAAGACTTGAAATTTACCAGTGAAGCCGACGGAGTAAAAAAAGCTGTTTTCGATGTTTTGGCGATTAGCTTTGGCGACAACGGCGTGCCGGTTGACCAAATCAGCAAAACTTATACGCTTACTATGAAAGAGGATGCGTATCAAAAGTTTTTAAGCGAAGGTTTCGTCTACCATTTTACTTTTCCCATTAAAAAGCCGGGAGCGTATCAGATGCGCGTTGCGATTCGTGACCACGCAACCGAAAAGGTCGGCTCGGCAAGCCAGTTTATTGAAGTTCCGAAATTAAAGAAAAACCGCTTAGCGCTTTCGGGCGTTGTTTTGGAAAATCTTACTTTTGAACAATTGAAAAGAGAGCAGCAAGCCGATCAATCAACAATTGCTATTGATAAAAACGAAACACAAAGCAATCCAATGTCTGATACAGCGCTGCGGAGATTTAAACGCGGCACGATTTTGCGTTACGGTTTTGAAATTTACAATGCAAAATTTGACGCCGGGCAAAAACCGCAATTGCTAATGCAGACAAGATTGTTCCGCGACGGAAAACTTATCTTTGAAGGCAAACAAAATCCAATTGATTTATCGAATCAAACTGATTTGCAAGTGATAAAATCCTCCAGTGCAATAATTCTGGGAACTGATATGCAGTCAGGTGATTACGTTTTGCAGATAGTTATTACCTGTTGAATAAGATATTTTACAGAGATAATGAAACATAGATAAACGCGGATAAATTTTTTATGTCGAGAAGATTATGCCTTGAGGAATAAACGGCTGCCGGTTATTGTTTAGGTATCTGAAATGTTAAAGGCGACACTCATAATCAAGTGTCGCCTTTAAAGTTGTGATTACTTTGGGCAGGTTAATAAAATTTGTAAAAAAAGATTTTCTCCTTATTAAGCTGCAACGACCTCGATGTCCGGGTCAATTTCGTCTTTTATCATATTCTCAATTGCCATCAGTGTTCCAGTTAAACTAGAAGGACAACTTCCGCACGCTCCCTGGTAACGAATTTTCAAAATTTTATTTTCTAAACTCAAGATTTCCAGCCAACCGCCGTCACTTGCCAGGTACGGTCTAATTCTTTCGTCGAGTAATTCGTTGATTTGCGCTATTACCGGATTATCATCAAGTGCCGCAGCAATCGCGCCTCCAACGGCTTCTGCCGCGTTTCCATTTGTAGTTTGCACCGATTCAGCCGCACGAATCGGTACGGCTAATGTCGGTAAAATTTCGTCCCAGTCGGCTTCATCCGTCTTTTCGACCGTAATCATTTTGTCCATATAAAACACGGAAACAACATCGCCGACATCAAAAAGTGATTTGGCGAGTTCATCCGTTTCGGCTTTCTCGGCTGAATCAAACGAATGCGATGTTCCGTGGCTGACCGGCTCCTTTAAAATAAATTTTACCGCGTTCGGATTTGGCGTTTCTTGTATATCTGCAATTTTTGGCATTTCTGTTTTTACTTCTTTAACCCTATTTTGTTCTAAAATATAAAGTTTTTAATCTTTACATTTTAGTCAACATTATACCAAATTTATTTGAGAATGTGCATTTGCCGAAAAGCAGATTATTAGTTTTAAAGATTGGTGAAGATTGAAAAAGTATGATGTTGCGGTGAAGACTTGTGATTTAAATACGATTTAACTTTTACTTTAAAGAAGTTTTTTATTCAGTTCTTTAAGG
>JAIVJJ010000163.1 GCA_020200095.1 Acidobacteriota bacterium
TTCGACGCCCCTAGCTCTTCGCACAATTGCTCAAACGAACGAAGCGCGATGAACTCGTGAACCATCGCCGGCGTCGGATGGTCAACAATCGTCGGCAGGTACAACAGGATTGCGGTCAGTAATGCCAGCTCCGCTTCGCCCCAGAACGGATCAGCGTCGGTGTGCTTTGTGCCTTCGAGTCCGAGCATGATGCTCGCCATCATATGCGCGTACTCTTTGTTGCCTCTGCAAAAGGGCAGGAAGTTCCAGCGATCCGAGTATTCCGGGTTTTGAAAATCGAGGCGATAGGTTTTGCGAAAATACCTCGCGCAGTATTCATAGAGTTCGCCTTTCGGGTCGAGGATGATCGCCGAACCGTTGTTTGACCACGCCTGCAAATAGTTCATCAACAGCACGGACTTGCCCGCGCCGGGCGGTCCGAAAAAGACGAGTGAGCCTAAGACCGTCTGCGGCGGCAAGATGAAGCGATACGAACGACACAACGGGCGCGGCAGAGAGCCTAATTGCAGTTCGCCCTGTGCAAGCTGCTCTTTGACAGGGCGCGCAAATCCCGCTCCTTCCAAGTGAACGGGCGAAGCCCAGTTCGCCGTGCCGTAAGTCAACAGTTGATTGAAGCGGTGGTAAGGGAGAAACACTTGCGCGGCTTCCGCGAGCGCGATGCCGATTGCGAACACGGCGAGGGCGAGAAAGACTAACTGCCCGACAAGACCGAAGAGAAAATATGTCGCTGCCAACCGCAGGAAAAGAGCGGAGAGCGCACCGAGTGCGATGAGAACGAGGATTTGAACCGCGTCTTGCGAGCAACGCAAGAAAGCGTAATAAGCCGGAAGATAAGGCTCATCGGCGCGGCGCGGGATGCCATAATCTGCGTCGAAGTGGTCGATGCGGTTCGTAAAAGACATAACGCTTATTGATTTGCGTTCAACTCTCGCAGCCACGTTGCGAGTTGTTGCGGATCGGCGTCTGACGGCAGCGAAGCGCGCATCGTTTCAACTGACCAACCGTGCGCTTGAATCTCTGACGGGAGCGCGAACGGCGGCGGCACGCGCACGCCATCGAGCCGCATCGCTTGATAGAACCTGACGCGCGTATCAGCGCTCGCCGCGCGCTCGCCATCAACATCGGGGACGCGCACGAGCAAACATGCTCCGTCCATGCGTTCGCGCGGCACGGAGAGGATTTCGACGCCAAACGGCTGCGGTCGGAAGCGAACGTGCAGCGTGGCGTGTGCGGAAGCAAATGCCGCTTGATCCGGCAGGAGCGTGAGTCCCGGCGGCACCAGATTTCGCCCTGTAACTCCGGCGAGAAGTTCGCCGACGCTTCCCGTCGGACGACGCTCGGCAATCGCCCTGACGCCGTAAAGACTTGTCGCAATCGCCAGCGCGCCCGCCTCCCGCAAGCGCGCTTCGGTGCGGTAAACCTCTCCATCGAAGATCGCCCCTGACGCCGGCGCATTCCGTTCGCCGCTTTCGCTTCTCGAACGCTCGGACGCGCTTCTCGCCTCAACCGTAATGCGCGGATTGAGCCGCTCGACGAACGCGCGCCGGATGTGCCCGCCGCCAAGCAGCACGAGTAGCAGAACCGTTGCCGCCGCGCCTGTCACGAACATCGGCGAGACGGTGACGCGCTGAGTGGATTTTGCTTTTCTTTCTCTCATCACGCCGCCATCTCCAGAACCGCGCCGTCAATTGCAAACGCTTCCGCCACCCATTCATCAACGCGGCGGTCTTCAATTTCCAAATGCCTCTCGATGCGCGCCAGAGCTTCGCGCAGGCTCTTGATGTGGCTTTTCTGTTTGGCTAGGTAGCCGATGTAATCGTGAAGCACGTTTTCATTCACCGTCGGAATGCGGTCACGCACGAGCGCGGCGAGCAGGTCAATCAATTCGCGCAGTCCCGGCTTCTTCTGCACGCCCGGAATCATCTTGATGCACTCGTTGATTTTGACGACCGCTGTCACGAGCTGCGGCGATGCATCAGGTACACGGCGACGCAAGATTTTCACTTCTTCGCTTGGCGTCGGGCTATCAAGCCACGAGTAATAGCAGCGCGACCGAAACGGCTCGGAAAGTTTGTGGCGCAGATTGTTCGACGTGAAGATGACGACTGGATGCCGTGGTGCGCGAAGCCGCACTCGCAAAGCTGCAACAGCATGTCTTGTAAATGTTCGGGGAGCTTGTCCACTTCATCGAATAGAAAAAGCGGGACGCTGCCCGTCTGTGCCGCCCAGTAGTAAGCGTTCAGAGCTTCACCGAGTTTCAAGAAGCGCATCGTGTACTGCGCTTCCTGCGCCGCTTCAAGCGTTGTTGCTCCCGAAGCGGTGGCTTGAATCACCCATTGATTCTGCGCTTCCCTGTCCCACTCGTAGAGGATGTCGGCGAGCCTGAGTTCCGCCATGCCCTGCAAGGGAAAGAGCGTGAGATTGCACGCTTCATAGAGCGCATAAGCCAGCGCGGTCTTGCCCGCACCAGCTTCGCCTTCGATGAGAAGCGGGCGACCTGAACGCAATGCTTGAATCAGATCGCTCAACAGTTGCCGCTGAATCATGTAGCCGGTTGAAGCGAGAGCTTCGGCAACTGCATCAACGCCGCCAGCGGCTAACAGCTCACGCGGATTGAGCGACGGCAGGTGCGGCTTTGGCGGCGGAATCATCTTCCCTGTCCTCCGCTTTGCATTGAAGCGAGAACCGATTCAGCGACGCGGCGCATCTCCGGCGTCATGCGCGGCAAGTTCGCGCGAATCTGTTCTGGCGTTCCCGTCGTGATAAGCGCGGAAAGCTGATCGTCGCTTAATTGTGTGCTGGCTCTCGATACAGACGAATCGGCGAGACGTTCGAGTTCGGGTGAAGGTAAATTCGCTAAACTCGCTCCGGCATCCACGCCTTGCACGTCGCGCGGCATCTGCATCACCAGCACATAGCCGGATGATCCGGCGGGGACTTCGACGAAGCCGCTCCGGTTGTTGCGGTACGAGATGCCACCGATCTCATTCATAATCGGATTCGCGCCGCCGTTGCCGTAAACGTCGGCGATGACGACCGGACGCCGCCCGATGCTGCCAGCTATCACGCCGAGAGCGTCAAGCGCGCCCGCGCCTGCGACCCGTAACGCCCGCGACCAACCGCCACCGATTCGGTGCTTCCTACCACGCAAGCCGTCAGTGCCGTCGCCGCCCAAGATGTTGCCTTCAAGCCGCACGAGCCGTCCGCTTTCAGCGTCAATGAAACCGACGAGCGCGATGTACGCGCGCCCGATCTCGAAGTCGGAGCCGCGCACTGTGCCGTATAGCTCCGTGCCGCGCCGCAGCGACCAACCCGCGCCGCTCATCGCCCGCGTGAGTTGCATTCGCACGAGCGTTTCCGAACGTAGGGTGTAAACCGCGCCGAGCGTGCGAACGGGAAGCATCGTGCCGAGCGGCGGAAGAGCGACTGTAGTGCGCTCGCCGGTTGACGTTGCGTTTGTTGCCGTTCTTTCATCCGCAGTCGGTGCGGCTTCGCGTGAAAGAGGTAAAGAGGCTTGCCCGTTTGGCGGCACGCTCTGCGTTGCGGGCGGGTTGGCGCGAATCGAACGCTCGGCACTCGCGCCGGATGTCGCGTATCGAGTCGTTGTTGAATCTGTGGCTCGTCTCGCTTCGGACGTGCTACGAGCGGTATTCGTCGAAATGTCCGTTGAGGTCGCTCCGATTTGTGCGCCTGCGCGCTCGCTGTTCGTGGAAGGCGAAGCGGAAGCGAGCGGGTCTGGCACTGTGGTCGAGAAGATGTCGCCCTGCGGTCGTGAGGTGACGGGCACGTTGCCGTTCGGCTGCACGGTCGTCGTTCCGTTTCTTGCCCCTGTCGCCTGATTGTTCGCATTGCCCTGACCGTTCAATGCGCGGGCGATCTCTTCGGCGGTCGGCTGATGGCTTGAACTCTGGTCGCTGCGCTCGGTCTGATTCGCGCTGCCGACGCGCAACGACATATCGTCGCTCGTGCGACCGCCGAGCAGCCAGAGATAGATGACTAGAACAGAGACGCACAGAAACGCGCAGATCGCTCCGAACCCGATGAGAACGCGCTTCAGCCGCCCGGTCTTCTGATCGCCGTCTGCCGCATCATCCGTCGCCGCTTCTTCGCCGCCGTCGAACGCGGTTGAATCTTCATCGTCAATCAAGATGTCGGCGAACTCCGCTTCTACCGCACGTTTGTTCTGCTCGCGCGCGTCTCGTCCATCACGGGCTGCGGGTTTTCCGGCAACGACGGTTTCAGTGTCCGTGTCGTAGATGATCGCGTAATACGCGGTCGCACCCGCCGGAATCGCGTCGCTCAACGACGAGCTTTCGGTATGCAACTTCGTCACCTGTTGGATTTGGACGGGGCGCGAGCTTGAATCAACGGTTTCAACATCAAGGTCAGGCTGCCCGGCGACGAGGCGCAAGCCGTTAGTGGTCGTATTCCGCACTGCGATGACTGATAAGCGATAGCGATTCTCGATCTCGACCGGCGCGAGCGCAGAAACAGTTAGCCCGTGACTCGCTTCGCTCCACTGTGTGAAGCGTTGCGGCGCGGCGAGCGCGGAACGGATGGCGCGTTGCGCCTCTCTCGTGAAGTTCGGTGTACGATTGCGATTTCTGCGCCGCTCGTTGCCTGCATTGATTGAATCTCCACTCGCAAGAATGATCCTCGCGGCGGATGGTTCAGGAGTTGGCGTTGCTGAAGCAGTAGTCGTTGCAGTTGTTGAGCTATCACCGCTGTTCGTGCCGGGTGCGCCGCCGACACGCATCGAGGTGTTTGCGGGCGGCGCACTGGGTTCGCTTCGACCGTCAAGATTGACGGCGAGTCCTGCCGCGCGGCGCGCCGCGACGATCTCATCGCGCGAATACATCACGACGCAACGATGCGCCATGCGCGCGACATCGCGCACTGGATAAAAGACGAACGTCACGAACATCCCCGACTGCATCTGCACCGAGACGGAAGCGATAGGCTCTGGCGGGCGGCGCGAATCAGGCGGCGGCGCGACGAAATCGCGCCCGGCGCGGAACACAAGATAGTGGTCGTTCGCCAAACTCGGCGATTGGTCGTAGGTGACGAGGAATGAACCGCCCGGATGCACGGCGAAGAAGTTGTCGGCTGCGGGGAACTCAACGATGGTCGGACCGTGCTGCGCTAATCCTAAGCGGATGATCGGGTCTTCGTTGCCGCGCACCCTAACTTGCGCTTGACCGGACAGGTATTCAGGTTGAGCCGGTTCATTCACATAAGCGACGGGCGCGGTCGTTCGCGGCGCGGCGGGAGTTGGACGCGCGCCGGTGTTCGGTAAGCGGAGACGCGCACCGCGACTGCGGCGCACATTTCCACGACGCGCTGTCGTGCCGGATGTCTCTTGCGCTTCGGCTGTAACGAACGTCACCAGCACCATGACGCAGCAAAGAAGACCGGCAAACTTTTTACTCACCTTAATCATTCTCTGACCTCCGAATATCGTTTTCTCGCCCGCATGTTTTTGTGCTTATCTTCCGTTCTGTGCATTGACCGTTGCACTGCTGGTCGCGCCATTCGCCGTAGCGGTTGACGTTTGCGGGTCGCGCAACTCGTTCCAATCGAACCAATCCACAAGGTAGCCGGTGCGTAAGTTCCGGTCGTCGCGCCCCAACTGGTCGCGGCTCAGTTTGACGATGACGTTGAGTTGTCGCGTCTCCTCGACCGATGCGCCATTCACGAGCCGCGTTAATCGCTGGACACCGATGGCGCGCACGGTGAAGGAATCGTTTGCGTCAACCGTGACACTCTGCGGCGACCAGACGGCTTGCCAACTCTCTGCCGCTTGCTGCTCAAGAATCCGGTTGTCTCGCAGGTAGTTAAAGAAACGCCTGCCGTTGAGCGGTGTCATTAAGCGAATTGCCTGTTCAAGCTGGCGGTCGCGGCGGTCCGGGTTGTTGCCGTAGAGCAGTTCGAGGT
>JAIVJJ010000283.1 GCA_020200095.1 Acidobacteriota bacterium
ATCGTAGATCTCAACCACGTCGGTCCGCTCGGCAGTGGCGCCGGGTCCAAAGCGACCGCCGGCGACGATGATCTTCCCGTTCACCGCGGCAATGGCCAGGTGATTGCGCTGGGTCGGCAGATCCGGAAGCTTTTCCCACTTGTTAGTCGCCGGATCATAGACCTCGAAGGCGGAGCCCCCGGGCGGACGCCCGCCCGCTACGTAAATCTTGCCGTCGATCACCGCCGAACCGCCGCCGCTCCGCGGGGTTGGCATCGGCGCACGCTCAACCCAGCCGCCGACCGCCGGATCGTGAACCCAAACGTCCGCCACGTATTTCTCGGGCCGACCCGTGCTCGCGCCGTCGATTTCGCCGCCCATCACATAGAGCTTGCCGTTGACGGACTTGACCGTGGTGTGGTGAATCGGCTGGGGCAGGCGGGGACCAAGCGACCAGCGACCCGTGGCCGGATCGTATATCTGGACGAGGTTGGACGGGAGCCGCCCGGGCGGATACCCACCCAGTACCCAGATCTTGCCACCGAATTCCGCGACCGCATGCTCGGATCGAGCGAGGGGCATCGCAGCCCCCATGCTCCATCCGTCGAACTCCGGCATTGCACCTACCGGAGGACCTTGGCTCACCCGATCGTTCCAGGTCTCGCGGAGCTCATTTGCCTCGACAGGCGTAGACCGATTGGGCGGTGGCGGACCAGCTCCAGGGCTTTGTTGCGCCATCGCGGTTGTGGCGAGCAAAAAAATGGACGACAGCGCGCAGAGCAAGAATCTAGACGCCAAAGGCATGGGGGTTTTTCTAATCATAGCTCAATAATCTCCTTGTGGATGTCTGTGGTCAGTACCAGCTAACCCTGCGATAAATCACAGTATGTGCAGTTTGACCAAAATTCGATTTCGGTCAATAGTAGTAAAATACGTCATTCTATGACATAAAGCAACCTTTCAGGATTGTTAAAAGATGATTCAAACAAAATTTCTTGACACTATTGACCAAAATGTTTCACCGTGGCTTTTGGGGCGTGTGGGAAGTGAAAGTATTAACATCAGGCGTTAATATTTTTCATCAGGAAGGGCTGAGGAGTGAGAGACTGAACTCAAGACCAAGACGCCTAACAAGGGGATGAACCGGACGCGCAGTCAGGGAGTCTCTCAAATGCTGGGTATTCAGCGCGCCGGTTATCCCCGGCGTTAGTCGTTTCAAAAACGCCCCTTTATGACACAGATTCTTATATCTTCCAATTAACTGTATAAGCGCATCTAAAAGTGTCTCAAAAGCCGTCTCATAACTAAAAGCCCAAAAACGTGGCTTTGTGTCTAAAGTCGGTTTTGTCTCAATAGTGCTTAAGGTTGTCTCATAAATCATTGGATAAAGAAAAGGCTGGCTACTATGCCAGCCCTTTCTTTTTCTAAGATTATTTTTTAACAGGCACTAGATTTCCTATCGTTTGCTTGAATTCAGCTTGATGCCTTTCATTTATTTGTAAAGGCATAATCTCTCGTTCGTAACGTGCAATATTCTGATTTAGTGTTTCAACCAAATCCTTTACGTGCTGTGGAGTAAGAGCAACTGTTATCATTTCAGTTATCAAAACGCTGTTATCTGGCAAGGTTTCGTTGACGCTAAATGTTAGTTTGAAGTCATAAGCACTTAAACTCATTCTCACAGTATCGGAATATATAACGCCATAGTCAGTAGCTCTAGCGATATTGACTTTCCTTTTTTCAATTTCTTCTTTTTTTTCCTTCTTAATTGTTTTTGTATCAACCATAATTATCTCCTTTTATCTTGTAGAACCTGCCGCTCTTGATAATCTATTCTCGTTATTTTGATAAGCTGAATCTTCTATCTGAACTTCCTTTGCTACTGTCCTTTTATCTGGTGGTAATTGCGATTTTCCCCGTTGTTTATTAGATGATTGCACACCGTAAGGTTTAAATAATGGTTGTTGTGCTGTCGGAATATCTTTTCCTGTAATTACTCTAAACTTGGATTTAGTAACAACTGTCGGTTGAATTACACTTATACTGTCATTATCACCGTTTGGTTTTGCGGACTGTTCTAGTTCTTCAATAGCGTCATCAAACTTTTCAGGAGCGATTTTCTTTGATGATAAATCACTATCCCAAGTTAGCAGTTCTTCCCAAGAGCCAAACCTAACTATTAAAGGCACGTCAAAAGCATTAGCAAGCCGCTTTAATGTGCCAATCTGCGGAGTATATTCATAATTAGGGTTTTCCCAATCCGATACATTAGATTGGTCGCATTCTGCAAGTTTTGCCAACTCTTTTTGCGTAAGTTTCCGTTTTTTTCGTAACTCTCGAATCTGAATTGGCAAACCTGTTTCAATATGTTCTTCGTAGAAAAATTGCCTACTTTCACGGTCTTTCAGTTCTTCAATTTTTTCATTTCTTAAAGTGTTCACAAAAATTACTCCTATTAGAAATTAGCTTCATTCTGGTTTTTGCAATATCTTCGGCGTTTCGTGGCTCAAGTTTCCAATCCTTTTCAACTGCACCAATAAGTAACAGAAAATCTTTTTCTTCGCCATAACAACTTAGTATTCGGTATTGCACGCCCGAAAAAACAATCCTAACCTCATATAAACCATTTACACCTGTCCATTTTTCAACATAAGGAAATTTAAGCTGGCTAACTTCTTGTAAATATCTAATTCTTGTATCAATCTTAAACCTAACCTTTTTCGGCAAAGTGTCTAACCACCGCCGAATGTCGTTTTCGCCTCTATCAGATACAAAATCCTTAAATATCCAACTCAAAATGCCCCTTTTCTAAATTATGGCATTTCTACCATACATGTCAAGTTTTAATATTGACTTTTTAATATGGTAGTGCTACCATATTCTAAGTTTCTTTGATAAAAGAAAAAGGTCAACCGAAGTTGACCTTAATCATTAAAAATTATGGCGGTGATGGCAAATGGTTAGCCGCAGGGCTTCGCAAATCCTGATAAGCGGGTTCAATTCCCGTCGCCGCCTCTCTTTTTTTTAGCCTCAATGAAAGCGCTAACTTCCATTAAGGCTTGTAACCACACAGCCGAAGCCGTATAGCAACGCATCAATTATTATACGCTAAGTGCTGTGTGAATTTCAACAGGAGATTCACGATGAACGATACTCTAAACATCCGCGAATTACGCGGTCTCGATATTTCTAAACGCTACACAATTAAAGAAGAAAATGGATTCTGGTTTGTGCCAAGCGCATCTGGAAAAAGCCAAAGATATAAAGTTTGTTTGAAATCGCAGAAATGCACTTGCCCTGACTTTGAAATTCGTCGCCAGAAATGCAAACACATTTTTGCTGTTGAATATCATTTTGAGCAAAATTTTTTAGGCGAACTTACAACCAAAGAAGTTGTAATACCACAAACTTACATTCCTACTCGTAAAACCTATTCGCAAGATTGGGTTTCATACGATAAAGCACAGAGAAGCGAAAAGTCAGAATTTCAATTCTTACTTGCCGAACTTTGCAAAGGTATCGGTGAGCCATCGCAAGTTAAAGGCAGACCGCGATTGCCGCTTGAAGATATGATTTTCACTTGCGTTTTCAAAGTCTATTCGCTGTTTTCATTACGCAGATTCAATACTGACTTGAAAGAAGCACACGCCAAAGGCTTTCTTTTACGCTCGCCTCATTACAAGAGCATTTCTCGTTACTTTGCAAATGAAATGCTCACGCCATATCTGAAAATGTTAATCGAAGAAAGCAGTTTGCCACTTGCCGAAATTGAAAAACATTTTGCCGTTGATGCTTCTGGACTTTCGACTTCTCAAGGCTTTACTTGGTTACACGCCAAATATACAGAACCGCGTCTTATCAACAAAAAGGATTGGTTAAAGATTCATATTTGTTGCGGCACAAAAACAAACATTATTTCAGCCGTTGAAGTTACCGAACGACACGAAGCCGATTCTAATTATTTTGAAACTTTGGTTAAAGATACGGTGAAAAACTTTGAAATGGAAGAAATATCAGCCGATAAAGGTTACCTATCAAAAGCTAACTTACAAACCGCAATTGATAATAACGCCATTCCTTACATTGCTTGGAAAGCTAATAGTAGAGCAACCAATAAAGAAGGCAATCATCTTTGGAACAAACTTTATCATTATTACGCTTTGAATCAAGATAAATTCTTGGAGCATTATCATAAGCGGTCAAATGTCGAAACCGCATTTTTTATGATAAAGGCAAAGTTTGGTGGAAGTCTTAGGAGTAAAACGAGAACGGCGCAAATCAATGAAGCATTATGTAAAATCTTGGCTCATAACATCTGCGTTTTGAATCAATCAATGTTTGAGTTAGGTATAAAGCCAGATTTTTATAGATAGTGACTCCTTATTTATCCCAAGCTATATGCTTCTTAAACTTATCGCTTCGGACAATCTGGAATATAAAGAACTGAATAAAGACAGTGCTACCTAATTATCAGGTAATTCATTTGCTAATACACCTAATCTAATAGCCGCTCTTTCCATTATAATAGGATTAGTTTGGGCAGCATCAATTTTATCAATGGTCGTGAGTTTAGCACCGCGATTTTCTAACTCTTTTATGATAATTTCATAGCGCACCCCAAATCTCTCAACAAAATCAGTTCTCATTTTGTTGGAGTATTTTGAAGATTCTTCGTTATCCCGATTCCATTCTTCTAATGCGCGCTTAAAAGCGGCGGAGTTACGATTTAGAGTTTCCACACCATTCTTTTTTCGCATCATTTTCTCATCGTGTCTCCAAGTAATTTTTGGTTCATTAGCCCGTCTATCAGAAATGAATTGAAGCATTTCATTAGAAAGCTGGTTTGCTTGTTTTTTCAGTTCAATGTTTGGCGGAGTCAAAACAGTTGTTATTTCTGGTTTGGATTGTGGTTGCTTGTAGATACCCCACCACAAAAGCGCTCCGAAGCCGCCGCCGATGAGCAAGCCGACAACAACCATAAACATTAAGGACATAATAGGGTAATTGTATATCAAATAACGATATTTTTTTGCTGTTTTGCTAGTCCATATCAAATAAAACCAGAAACAACAAACAAAGACGCATAACGGAATGAAAAACCAATCAGGTATGCCCTCTGCATACTTTTCATAAGCGATATTCACGGCAACACCTCCCGTGAATATAACTGCAATCCAGAGTGTTGCTCGCCTACTAAGGGTTGGTTGTTGTTGCATAGGCAAAGTAGAGAGAATTGATATACTGATTTCACAGTATAAATTCTGTTTAACTTTGCGCCAAGTAAGTAGCTACCCTTCCGATGCAAGTTTGTCTCAAAACCGCTTAACCTTGTCTCAAAAGTCAGCCGAAAAACCGACTTTAGACACAAAGCCCAAAAACGTTCCTTGTTTTGACTTTTGAGACAGTTTTAATTTGAGTTGAAATCGACTTTTTGTTATTTAAGATTTTAATCCGTCCTATCTGAAATTGGTATCTCATAAATCGGCATTTTTGAGATAAGTAACAAACGATTATACTCAAATGAATACTTTGCCAGATACGTCAATCCAAATACTCAGGCAGTAACAAGGATTGCCGATGGTTTGTCAGCTTATCAACTACAGGTTAACTCCTCAAAAGATAGCTTAAAGTGAGCTTCATCCAGTGCCATTTAGTCTGAATTCAAAGAATAAAATGCATGTTAAAAGCTATGTTTTTCCATGGTTTAACCTGTTTATTGTAATAATTATTGTAATAATTTACGATTTCAAGGCAGGGCTTAAAACAGCTTGGAATGCGGAAACATTAGGCATAAATATACTTGACTCAGCTATTAGCTGGATTAAGCAAGAATTTTTATTGTAGCAAATCAAAAAACGCAACTAAGTCGAGTATGTTTATGCCTTTCAATTATTTAGATTTTAAGTCAGTTAATAGTGTTTACTAAATTATTTTTAAGGGAGTGTATCTATGGCTCAACATATAGGAATAGTCGCATGTAGCGCCGAGGGCGCGGCACTTTGTTATCGAACTATCTGCTTGGAGGCTCTGCGTGTCATGGGTGAGCATAATCATCCGGAAATCACAATGAACTCAATCCCGATGGCGAAGTTTATGCCTTACTTTTACAAAAACGAATTGGAGCAAATTGCCGGAATTATGCTTGAATCAGCTCATAAGGTTGCCAAAGCCGGCGCAGAATTTGCCATTTGTCCTGATAACACCTGTCATATGGCTTTTGACTTAGTGGCTAAAGATTCGCCGATTCCATGGTTGAACATTGCAGAGGTTGTCGCTGAAGAAGCAACTAAAAATCATTTCAAGCGTATCGGAGTGCTCGGAACAAAATATTTAATGGAGGGCAATGTTTATCCGAAAGTATTTGACAAGTATAGCCTAGCCTATGAAATACCGTCGGACGAAGAAAGAGAGAAAATTAATTCGATAATCTTCAAAGAACTCGTTAACGGAATTATTTTGGAAGATTCAAGATTGTATTTTAACGAGGTAATACAAAAACTCAAAGAAGGAGGTTGTGATGCCGTCACGCTCAGCTGCACGGAAATTCCACTGATCATCCGACCTGACGACTGCCCGCTGCCGAGTTTAGATTCAACCAGATTGCTTGCGAAAGCCGCTTTGGGTAATGCTTTAATTTAATGTAGCGAATTAAAAGCCTGTGGAACTGCCCAAGATTTACCACACGCCATTTCTCACTTGGGTTATGTCTTTGACGACGGTCCGAAACCGACTGGCTTGTGCTATTGTATGAACTTAGTCGCGCTCAAGTTTGAAAAGAAACCGTAACCTTAACGGGTGAAGCGCGTTTTATAAATTTTGAAGTCAAGACGAAAGCATTATCGCTTTTGCCTTAAGGATAAAGGTAGTTTTATGTCAATTTACTTTTTGAGATTTCTTCCGGTTCTGTTCTTTGGAAGCGCATTCCTGGGAGCGGTTTCCTGCACTGGAATCAATACTCCCGTGAAAACTGTCGCCGCTAAGTCGGACGATAGCGCTGTAATATCCAAGCAGGTTGTTTCTTCCACACCACCAATTACTGCAAAAGGCGAACAAACCGCCGTTTTTGCCGGAGGTTGCTTTTGGGGCGTTGAAGCCGTATTTGAACACGTTAAAGGCGTCAGCGACGTAACGAGTGGATATTCGGGAGGAACAGCTAAAACTGCCGATTATGAAATGGTCAGCGCAGGTAAGACCGGACATGCCGAAGCAGTTAAAATCACTTTTGACCCGTCGCAGGTCTCTTACGAGCAACTGCTCAAAGTGTTCTTTTCCGTCGCACACGACCCGACCGAGCTAAACCGGCAGGGACCCGACATTGGCAAGCAATATCGCTCGGCGATCTTTTACTCGAACGAAGAGCAAAAACGTCTTGCCGAAAGTTATATTGCCGAACTGACCAAAGCAAAAACTTTTAAGCGACCAATCGTTACTCAAATCGTCGCCCTTGATACATATTATCAAGCCGAGGATTACCATCAGAATTACCTGGTTCGTCATCCAAATGAATCGTATATCGTCATTCACGACAAACCGAAGTTAAAAAATCTACGCAAACAGTTTCCCGATTTGTATGTTTCAAAATAGTCGTTGCAGACTATGGCGGAAAGCTTTGAAAAAAAATGCTAAACATTACAACTACAGGTATGGACGACATGTTAATTTAGACTCTCTACATTTCTTACTCAAACACGCCGGATTTATTTCAGATTTCCGGAAATCTCAATTTCGGCAATGAGACGCACTTGGGAATTTATTTCGAGTGTGCCGACTTCAATCGGCGTGTCAGCAGAGCGGCTCGCCAACGCTTCCTGCTGGGCGTAAACCATGGGGCGCGGATTTCCGCTGTCTTCTTCGATTGCCACAATCCTGACGACGCGCCCTCCGAGTGTCTGCGCTAGCGCGTTTGCTTTACCGAGAGCCTCGCGCGTCGCTTCCGACAGAGCCTGATTGCGAGCCTGCCGGTCGTCGCGCAGTGAAAACGCGATACCGTCAATGTTGTTCGCGCCGGCTTGCGTTGCCGCGTCAATCACCGCGCCGACTTTGGTTAAATCTCGCATAGTGACGGTGATGCTGTTGCGGGCTTCGTAACCCGTAATTGTCGGCGGCTGATTTTCCCTGTAAATGCGCTGCGGAACGAGTGAATAGCCGCTCGTTTTGACTTCCGCCGCGGCTCCGGCGACGCGTTTCAGGGCATTGAGAACGGCGGTCGTCCGCGCGGCGTTTTGCTGCTGCGCTTCGGTCGCGTTTTTGTTCTGCGTCACTACCGAAACGGAAACGGCTGCTGTGTCGGGCTGCGCCATGACGCGGGCGTCGCCTGAAACCGTTATGGTCGTTGAGCGTGTGCCGCTCGTTTGGCTCGCGCCGCCAGGCGGATTTCCGACCGGGCGCATTGTTCTGACTTCAAACGGCACGCCCTCTTGATAAATCGTTACAGTGCCGCGCTTGATTTCGCCTGTCGCTGCGACTTCCGTTCCTTCATGAAACCAGCTTTCGCTTGAAAAATTTCGGGCGTTGAGCAGCAAATATTTTTCGCTTCGGTCAACAATCAGCCAGCCGCCCTGCTCGATTGTCGGCGCGAGTTGCCCGCTCACGCTTCGCTGCTGCGCTCCGATATCGGGCGCGGCGCACAAAACAATTGCAAAAGCGAAAAAAAACAGAGCTAATAATTTTTTCATATTTCTCCTACATCCTTTTACCGCGCCGGAACTTCGACTGATTTTATTTACTAGCCTCTTTAGAATTTTTTAATCTTTTATACTGTTCGGTTAATGCTTGTAATTATTCTTGCAGTTCTTCGTCTGTTGCAGTGTCGGCGGCAAAATCAGTTACTTCTCCGCCTAAACTTTTTATGGCTTTAACGGCGTTATTGATACGAGTCCGCAGTTCGGGAGCGTTAGATTTTGGTGTGGCTGCAATAGGTGCAGTTTCTTTCACTGCTTCATGCGCATCACCCGATGATTCTCCTTTACTAGATAATTCCTGTCGTTTAGCTGTCTTCATTTCAAAGACAATACATTCTAAAATTCCAAGCAAAGCAAATTCTGATATTCCGTTATTTTTAATATGATATTTGCCGTCCTTTTCAGTAATTACAACAGTGTTTTCGCTCATAGGTCACCGGTTTAAGTTTATTTCAAATATTTATACACTATTTACTTTTTCTCTTTTTGCACCTTTTTATTTCTACGGGCGTGAATTTAATCGGAAGGAATTGGTAATTCCTTCTTTCATTTTTGTAATCTTTCCTAGAAATGTAATCAAAAAGTCTGTCTTATTGAAGATGGGCTTTTTCTCTTTGCCTGCTTACTTGTAATTAAGCTATTTAACATTGGTGATAACCGTTACGCGCGTAATTCGCGCCGCAATCGTTGCAATGTTTTGTTTGTTTTTGGTGTGAATTTAGGTGTGATTGGCTATTTTAACAACTCAATAATCACGTCCAACCTTTATAAATATTGGCTCCGCAGGTAAGACTCGAACTTACAACCCTTCGGTTAACAGCCGAATGCTCTGCCATTGAGCTACTGCGGAAAACGCTTTGACTTAAAAAGTCAAAGCGAACTAAAAGATTAAGAATTTCTCTGCGCCTTGTCAAGCTAACTTGCGATTTTTGATTTTCGATTTAAGATTGAATCTTTTATATTCTTTTCAAAATATTTGGAGTTTTAATTTTGTCCAACCAACACGAAGTTATCTTAATTCTCGATTTTGGCTCGCAATACACACAACTTATCGCGCGTCGCGTGCGCGAGCAGGGAGTTTACTGCGAGATTGTGCCGTTTACGTTTGCAGTTAAAAAGATTTTGGAAAAAAATCCGAAAGGCGTGATTTTGTCGGGCGGACCGAACTCGGTTTATGAAGCGGACGCTCCGAAAATTTCAGCCGAATTTTACCAAAAAATCAATGCGCCGATTCTTGGAATCTGCTACGGAATGCAGCTTTTGGCGAAGGATTTACAAGGGGAGGTCGCGCCCTCGGACAAACGCGGATACGGACACGCAAAGCTAAAAGTTTCGAGCGGCAAAACGAAACTTTTTGCAGAATTACCGTTTGACCTCGACGTTTGGATGAGTCATGGCGACCATGTTATAGGTTTGCCCGAAGGCTTTCATACGACGGCGACGACCGGCGATGTCGTAACCGCGATTGAAAATGAGGAAAGAAAAATTTTCGCCGTCCAGTTTCACCCGGAAGTCGCGCACACGCCTCTCGGCAAAGAAATTTTGCGAAACTTTTTATTTAACATTTGCAATTGCCGAGGCGATTGGACAGCGGCGCAATTTATTAAAGAAGAGATTGAAAAAATTCGCTTACTCGTCGGTGAAACCGATAACGTCGTCTGCGGCTTGAGCGGCGGCGTTGATTCGACCGTCGCGGCGACGCTTGTTCACGAAGCAATCGGGAAACGGCAAACCTGCATTTTCGTCAACAACGGTCTTCTTCGTGACAATGAATTTGAAACAACGCTCGAACTCTACAAAAATAATCTGCATTTAAACGTGCGCGGCGTTGACGCTTCCGCAGAATTCTATGCGGTTTTGAAAAACATCTCCGACCCGGAACAGAAACGCAAAGCAATCGGCGGAAAATTTATTGACATTTTCGACGCGGAAGCACGACGCATCGGCGACGTGAAATATCTCGTTCAAGGCACGCTTTACCCGGATGTTATCGAATCCGTCTCTTTGCGTGGTGCATCTGTTACGATAAAATCGCATCACAACGTCGGCGGTTTGCCCGAAAAGATGAATTTGAAATTGATTGAGCCGCTTCAGGAATTGTTCAAGGATGAAGTGCGCTTAATCGGAAAAGATTTAGGTATTCCCAAAGAGATTTTGCAGCGTCATCCGTTTCCCGGTCCCGGTCTCGCCGTCAGAATCTTGGGCGACATCACGCCTGAAAAAGTTGAACTTCTGCAAAAAGTTGACCGCATTTTTATCGAAGAATTGCACAATTTCAAAATTTACAACGACGTTTGGCAGGCGTTTGCCGTTTTACTTCCCGTCGAATCGGTTGGTGTTATGGGCGATTTTCGCACTTATGAAAAAACAGTTGCGCTTCGCGCCGTAACTTCGACCGACGGAATGACGGCTGACTGGGCGCGTCTGCCGTTTGATTTTCTGCAAAAAATTTCTTCACGAATTACTTCGGAAATTCGCGGGGTCAACCGCGTGGTTTACGATATTTCGTCAAAACCGCCAAGCACAATTGAATGGGAGTGATTAGATTTTAGATTTTGGATTTCCGATTTTGGATTTATAATTTCGTTATGGGAACTTTCAAGATTAAATGCAAAGTCGAAAACATTGCCAACCGTAAAAAAGCGGCGGTCATTCCGAAAATGTTGGTTGATACTGGGAGCGAATATACTTGGGTTTTGGCGAAAACGCTTGAAGAAATCGGCATCGAACGCGAAAAGAAAGATTTGTTGTTCGTGATGGCAAACGGGCAGAAAATTACCCGCAGCGTCGGTTTCGCTATTATCCGCTATGACAAATTTTTCACGGTTGATGAAGTCGTCTTTGCTGAAAAAGGCGATTTGTTTCTTCTCGGCGCGCGAACTCTCGAAGGTTTAAACTTAATGATTGATTCAAGCCGCAAGAAATTAGTCGCGGCAGGTCCGCTTCCGGCGGCTTGAGCCAAACAATTTATGATGTGCGCGTAAAACCGACAAGCACGATTAAGCGAGAATAGGAGTGAACTTATGAAAAAAGCTGTATTGGTTTTATTATTTGGAATTATTGTGCTGACTTCTTTAATTGTAAAAGCAGAAAAACAACCAGTTACTCGTGAATTAAAACTAATTTGCGAAACTCCTGCTGAATTTCCGAGTGGTATTTCGGCAATAGCTTATGACGGCAAAAAAATATGGGCGGCAAGTTATCTTGATAAAGGACGCTACGCAACTTTTAACCCGCAAACTCAAGAGTGGAAGTTTTTTGATTCTGAAAAAGAACGCAAAGCTATCGGCGAGGTTACCGGAACTTGGTCGAGCGGGCATGGAATGACTTTTATTG
>JAIVJJ010000414.1 GCA_020200095.1 Acidobacteriota bacterium
GTCCTATTCCGCCACCAACAAATGGAAATACATTAAAGGCAGGATTTTGCGCACGAAACACTGCTTGACCTGCAAATTGTCCGGCGGGACCTCTAACAATTGCCGGTGGAATAACCAACGCATTACCAATTCTTAGTTGTGAATTTGGCATGTAAAACCCGGAAAGATTGCGTGGCGAGTTGACTTTGATTGCGCGGTAAGCGTCCGTATTGAAGAACAACTCTACGTAGTCGCTCAATCCAACTTGGAAGCTAACCGGTATCTCGGTAATGTCCGCATCACCGGGGTCGCGGTCATAGTTACTATAAGCCGCACTAAAGGTGAACTCACCTCTTCTCAAGGTTTGTCCATCATAAACGGTAAAAAGACCGGTCGGACCTCCCGGAGGACCACCTGTTCCGACAGTTGGCGCCGTATTTCGTGGGTCATCAACCGGTCTTAAAGTTTGGGCTGACATTGAAAAGACCAATGTCAAAATTGTAAGCGCAAGTATAAACGCTTTATTAGCGATTTTCATCACATTCCTCCGCCGAAAAAAATTTTTAAAAATTTCGAATTCAATTGTAGTTTGAAAAGACACGAATGAATTTTCTGACCTCTTCGTAAAACTACTCAATTATTACATAGACTAAAAAACTTTCAAATATATTTGATAAGATTTCTTAGAATAACTAATACAAGTTTGCAACTATTTGTTACGAATTAGTTGTAGTTTTATATGAGAGAACGGCTTAAAAGTCAATAAAACTTTTATAACTCACTTACAACTTCGTAAAACCTTACTGCATATTTATTGGAAAAGCAAGTATTTTTAACAAATTAAGTATATTTTTATCAAGCATAAATACCGCGCATCTTTGTATCAAATGCCACGCGGTCAATTGCTAACATATAAGCAGCGGTGCGCGTATCTACATTATGGAGTTCCGCCAAGTTGCTTAATTCAATAAAACTCGCCACCATTTTTTCTTCCAGTCGTTGATTTACCTCGTCTTCACGCCAGAAATATCCCATTCGGTCTTGCACCCATTCAAAGTAAGAGACCGTTACGCCGCCGGCATTAGCTAAAATATCTGGAATCACGAAAATTCCCTTTCCGTGAAGAATTTTATCTGCTTTGGGCGTCGTTGGACCGTTTGCTCCTTCGGCTAAAATTTTACACTTTATCCGATCAGCATTTTCCGATGTAATTTGATTTTCCGTCGCGCATGGAGCTAAAACATCACATTCGATTTCCAAAAGTTCTTTGTTATCTAGCTGGTCGGCTTCTTTATAACCTTCAAGCGATTTTGTATACTGCAAATATTCCAAGACATTCGGTATATCAAGCCCTTTAGAATTATAAATGCCGCCGTGAACATCAGAAATAGCAATTACTTTATAGCCTCTTTCGTGCATCAAAGCGGCGCCGATGCCGCCGACATTTCCCGAACCCTGAACGACAACCGAAGTTTGTTCGGGAGTTAGATTAAAGCGTTTGATAGCTTCGTTAACCGTAAATAAAACCCCGCGTCCCGTCGCTTCCCGCCTACCGAGCGAACCGCCTAAAGCTACCGGTTTTCCTGTAACAACCGCGTTGACGGTATGACGAGCGTGCATTGAATATGTATCCATAATCCACGCCATCGTTTGCTCATTGGTATTCATATCAGGCGCGGGAACATCTCTGTCGGGACCAATAAAATCCAGCAGTTCGGACGTATAACGTCTGGTTAAACGCTCGAGTTCGCCGATGGACATCTGAATCGGATTGCAAATAACACCGCCTTTTGCGCCGCCGAACGGAACATTGACAACCGCGCATTTCCAGGTCATCCACGCCGAAAGCGCTTTTACTTCGTCTAAAGTAACATCCGGCGCGTAACGGATTCCGCCTTTTGCCGGACCACGCGCAAAATTATGCTGCACGCGAAAGCCTTCAAAAACTTCGATATGTCCCGAATCCATCCTAACGGGAATATAAACTTTTAATTCACGACTTGGAACACGCATCACCGCATATAAATCCGCCTCTAAACCCAGAAGTTGCGCGGCACGGTCAAAGCGTTTTTATCAAAAAAATTTTAGAAATGTATGTCAACCAAAATACAAAATAAATTTAAGATAAGGCGAGTTTTCACTTTTCGCTTTTTTATTTTTTTCACGTTAAAACTTCATTCATCGCTCCGCTTCTATAGCCGTTTAAATCAAGCGTTACATAACGAAAACCCAATTGCTTAAATTTTTTTGCAAAAATCTCCATAATTTCCAAACTCAAAGCCAGCGACATTTCAGTTTGCGCAATTTCCAGTCTTACGAGCTCGTCGTGAACACGCACGCGAAATTCTCGAAAGCCGAGCGAGCGTAAAATTTCTTCGCCGCGTTCTACCTTTGAAAGTCTCTCAATTGTTACCGGAACGCCGTAAGCAATTCTCGAAGAAAGACACGGGCTTGCTGGTTTGTCCCAAGTCGGAAGACCGAGTTTTTTGCTCAACTGTCTAATTTCATTTTTTGTTAAATTAACTTCTACCAAAGGGCTTCTGACGCCTTTATCAATTGCCGCTTGCCTGCCCGGACGATAATCCTTAACATCGTCGGCATTTGAACCGTCTAAAACAAATTTGATTTTCCGGTTTGCGGCAAATGTCTTAAGTTTTCCGTAAAGCTCGGTTTTGCAATGAAAGCAGCGATTGGTCGGATTAGCCTGATAATTTGGATTGTCGAGTTCTTGGGTTTCTATTGTTTGATAATTAAATTTAAAGTTTTTTGCAATGTTTTCAGCTTCGGCGCGTTGTATTTGGGAAACGCTTGGGGAGAGTCCGGTAACACAAACAGCCTTTTTGCCCAATTCCTGTGTGGCAATCAAAGCCAGATACGCGCTGTCAACTCCGCCCGAATAGGCAACCAACACTGATTCCGTTTCACGCATCAAACCGCGCAAGTTCAGTTCTTTTTCTTCGGCAGTAAGTTCTGTTGTTTGCGTAAAACTTTTATTGAGTTTTGTCATTATTAAAGATGCCTGTACAACTTTTGATAAACATTGGCTTGTAAATGCTTAAAAAGCAAATCTTAACTTAGCGCCGCGTCTTTACGCAAATGTTTGTTTCAAAAAATTTTTGGCATTCTTTTCCAAAACTTCATAGACGAATTTTCCGTCTGGTGATAAAATTTTTGATAAATCATCGCTCAAATATGAATAAATAAAAAGCCAATGACAAGTCTCGGCGTTTTGCTTGTCCAAAAAAACGAATTTGCCGAAGCCGAAACGCTTCTCAACAAAGCGACAAAATCAGACCCCCAAAACTTTTCCGCTTACTCCGCTTTAACCGAACTTCGATTAAAAACAAAAGCCGCGCCGGAAGTTCTAAAGGAGCTTTTGACAAAAATTCAATCGCTGACTTCTAAAGCCAAGCCGACGGCTGCCATCTGGTCTTCACGCGCAGCATTGGAAAATACGCTTGGTGATAAAACTGCCGCAAAGACAAGTATAAACCACGCGCTTTCGATTGACCCGAAAGATAAATCGGCTTTACTTGAACGCGCCGAAATCGCTCTTTTTGAAGGCGACAAAGCTACCGCGTCCGAAACAATTAAAATTCTTTTTCAAATTGCTCCTAATTCAAAAGCTGTCAAAATTTTGCAAGCGCGTATTTACGCGGAAAATGGAAACGCCGCAGACGCAATAAAGGTTTTGGATTCGATAGAAAATAAAACGTCCGATGTTGTGCTATTGCGCGATCAAATTACAACAGGCGGTTCGATTAATACTGCCTATTTGGAAAAACAACTTGAAAAGGATGCGAAAAACGCTGTGATTCTTGGTCGTTTATGCGGTTTAATGCGAACGGAAAATCCGGCAAAAGCATTGGATTATTGCAGACGCGCATCGCAAGCCGAGCCGAGTAATGTAAATCACGCGGTTGGTTTTGGAGCGGCGCTCGTTCAAGCAAAACAATACGAAAACGCGGTCGCCGTATTCAACCGAATTTTGCAAATCGCGCCGGACAATTTTACGGCACACGCGAATTTAGCCACCGCGCTTTTTCAATTAAAGAGATATTCGGAAGCGAAAAAGGAATTCGTCTGGCTTACGGAAAAGCAACCCGATTTAGTAATCGCCTACTATTTTCTAGGAATCGCGCACGATAATTTAAAGGAATATCTCGACGCGATGGCAAATTATCAACAGTTTTTAAGATTAGCTGATGTGAATCAAAACAAATTGGAAATTGAAAAGGTAAATTTGCGGCTGCCTGCCTTGCAAAAATTATCCAAAGAGAAAAGAGGAAGGAAACAATGAAACAGTTGTCAGTTACCAATTATCAAAAAATTTTTTTAACTGTTTTCTTTTTATTGATAACTGTTAGCTGTTCACAGTTGACTGTGTTTGCGCAGGACGAAACTACAATTACAGTTACCACTCCCGCGCCGCCGCCTCTAAAAATTATTTCCAAGGAAGAAAAAACACAATTGGACGAGCAGACCGATATTAAAAAGCGTACAAAATTATCTTTGGTTTTGATGGAACAGCGATTAAAAGAAGCCGAAAAATTATATTCGCAAGAGCAGTATCGAGAAATGTATGACCAGCTCGGCGGTTTTCAAGCTCTGGTTGGCAACACTTTGGATTTTTTAAATCAAAATGATAACGGCAGAGGAAAAGTTCTCGGTAATTTTAAGCGTTTTGAAATGAGCCTGCGAGCGTTTTTACCCAGACTTGAATTGATACGCCGCGATTTGCCGACCGAGTTTGAGCCTTACGTCAGAAAATTGGCAATATATGTCCGCGATGCGCGTTCAAAAGCCGTCGAGCCGTTCTTTGACCAAACTATTGTCAAGGATAACGAGAACTAAATATAAAGATCTAAAAAAGATATAACTAATGTGAATCAAGAGTAGAAAACTAGCAAAAGCAAAGCAAATGAAAGTTTTCCGAAACAATGTAATAACAAACCGTTTGCCGAGCGAACCGAGCTAGCGGTTTGAATTTGGGTTTT
>JAIVJJ010000043.1 GCA_020200095.1 Acidobacteriota bacterium
GTGAATTATAGTGTGCCTTTTCGCTCGTCGTTTGGTCAAGCGAATATTTTAAGAAAACAATAGCTTCTTACATATAATTGAAAAATAATGGAGAAAGAAGCTAAAAAATTATCCAGATGAGCGGCTGAGAGATTTTTCTCTTCCTGATGAAAATTTAAAATACAAGCCGTTTTCGATGTTTTAATTTGGGAAATGTAACAACTGCCGACAGAGTTTTACAATTTACAAAGTACTCGCGCTTGCAATGGAATTTACAAAAATGAAGGAAAATAGAAAAAGCCAAAAAGGGAAATTTGCGAAAAATAATGAGAAGCGAGAAAGAAGAGAAGAAAGACGCGAGATAAATAAAAAAAACTCACCACTCACCATTCACCGTTCACCACTAATCTACGGTGTTTTGCCCGTTTTGGAAGTCTTACGTGCGGGAAAACGACGAATTGAAAAAATCTTCGTTGTCGAAACTGCGCACGAAGAACGTCTTAAAGAAATTTTTCTTTTAGCGCGAAAGAACGGTGTTGTGTTACAAAAAGTTCAGCGCGAAAATCTTTCGCGTCTAGTAGGAAATGACGCGAATCATCAAGGCGTTGTCGCGTTTGTAGCTTCGGCGGATTATATTGACAGCGAAGAAATTTTGAATGAAATTTTTCAAAAAGCCGAAACAGAAGATAAGCCTCTGGTTGTAATTTTAGACGGAATCGAAGACCCGCGAAACTTAGGCGCGATTTTGCGCTCGGCGGAATGTGCCGGCGCCAGCGGCGTGTTTATACCCGAACGTCGCGCCGTCGGTTTAACTGAAACGGTTGTAAAATCTTCGGCTGGAGCAACCGAATATGTTAAAGTGGCAAAAGTTCCAAACACGAATCGTTTGATTGACCGGCTAAAAGAGAATAACATTTGGGTTGTTGGAACAAGCGGCGAGGCGGAAACGAATTATACCGATTGGGATTGGCGTTTGCCGTGCGCTTTGGTTTTGGGAAGTGAAGGAAAAGGTTTGCACCGTTTGGTTGCGGAAAAATGCGATGCGTTGGTGAAAATTCCGATGCGTGGAAAAATAGAATCTTTGAACGTTTCGGTTGCCGCCGGCGTAATACTTTTTGAAGCAGTCCGACAAAGAACAAAAGTAACTGTTAATGATGGACTTAGCAACGGTTTCCGATGCTTTATCGGGCAATAAAAGCAATAAAATGCAGGGTCTCGGAATGATGCAGCCAATCGAGCCGATTAATTTGATGAATTGCGAAAGCAAGCCTGCAAATTGGGAAGGCGCATTGACTAAAATTTTTATGGGAATCGCTTTTTTAGTCGTTTCGATTGTTTTATCTTTTACACAGAAGGGAAGTCAGTGGTGGTTTTGGATGTTAATTCCCGCTTTTGCAATGTTGGGAAGCGGAATTGCTCAAATTATTCAGCTTCGAAAAAACGAGCGGAGCGGTTTTCCGATTGACTCGCCGGTAAGTCAAAATACGTTAAAAGAACAAGCAAATTCGGCACTCCCGCCGTCGCAAACCGAATATGTTAAACCGCAAACATCTATTTATGATACGGGCGAACTCGCCGTGCCATCAAGCGTAACTGAAAATACAACTAGGCATTTGGAAGTAAATTCAGAAGGCGAAACGATGACATTGCCTAAAAAATAAAAGACAATTTTCGAGAAGTAAGATTTATGATTGAGACAAAAGAAGACTCTTGACTACTTTCTAACAAAAGTTCTAGTGCTTCCGACATTTCCGTTCACATCAAAAACGCGCAAAGAAACATTGTATTCGCCTGCCGCTTTTATAGGAATTTCCAAAGTATATCGCTCTCTCGGACTATCAGAGATGCCGTCATCGGAATAGACATTTTGCCACTCGCCGCCGTTGATGCTGTATTCGGCTTTTTGCAGAAAACTTGCCAAATCAACTGCTTCAAATACAACACGCGCTCTTTCGCCAGTTATTTGTGACACACCAATGGTAGAAACTGTCGGCGCAGCATTGTCAATATCAACCGGCTCGCTCGTTTTTTCGCCCGAAAGCACTTGCACTAAAGGATTTGAAGGCGAATCTTTTGCTACAATTTTGAAAATATAGCGCCCGTCCGCTAAAGCCGAGCCATCAATTGTAAAGAAATTATCATGCAAATTACTGCGAAGAAGCTTGAAATTGTTTTCTGTGGCTTCACGATAATAAATGTCATATTCAAGCCGATCGCCATTACGGTCTTCAGCTGTCCACTGCAAAGCCCGCGCACCGCGCTGATAAACACGGCGCGGGGGAATATTCATTGCTGGAGGCAGACCGAAAACAGTCGGGTCTAGACCGGAATTTTCAATGTTTGGATCAATTTGAACCGGTGGATTAGCAAGCAACCCGACATTTGTCGGCAGAATTTGGATGGAAAGAACTTCGGGTGCGATATTTCGCGGCAGGTAGGAAACATTTACTTCATTTAGGATGGTAGAACCTCTTAAAGTTGCCCGCCACTGCAAAAACTTTGCTTTCGGACTTAAAATCTGCGCTCCCTTTTGATCTGTATAATTGGCGCTCCAACCGCTCCAGGTTTCATCGGGTTTTTCGGTGTTTCCGCTTCTGGTTTGAAGTACGACATTTCCGCCTGAACGCCACCAGATTCTACCCCAATCGGCGCTTGCTTTCGCATTCAAAACCGACGATTCATAACTTCCTTCGGCAAATGTCTCGGCACCGAAACGGTAAAGTTTCCCTTGATTACTTGATGTCGCGAAAATTTGATTTCCGCGCACTAAAAAAGTTGAAATCTGTCCTTCATTTGATTGAAGAAGAAGAGTTTCTTGTCCATCATTTGAAACTGAGTAAATTCTGCCTTTATCGGAAGTTCCCAGAAGAACGCCATTCCCGTTTGGATTCGCGGCAATCGAAAACGGAGTTACGTTTGACGAATTCCAGATAATATCGCTTCCGCCATCGGGTAAAATTCTATAAACGGCAGCTTTTGCAGTTGTTAAATCATAACGGCTTTTCGGCGGCTGTTCGGGCTGCGGAGGATTATTCGCCTCAACCAAGGCGTTTATGTTTTCGGTTGTTGCAGTTGGCACGGGAGTTTGTTTTGAAGCTGAAGCCGATTCTCCAAGCGCCAAAGCATAAACCGAACCGTCACTACCGACAGCGATTTGATGAATTTCTCTTAAACTAGAATCAAGCAGCGCGAAAGGTCTACCGTCGGGCGAAAATCGAAGAACTAAACCGTTCGCATCTGTTCCTGCGTAAAGATTTGCTTGTTTGTCCGTTGCCAGAGAAATGATATGCGTTTCGCTGGTATCGAACAATAGGGAAGTTTCAGGTTTTGCATTTGCCGTTCTAACGCGATAAATCTTGCCGTTTTCGCCTGTTCCAACCGCTAAGTTTCCGTCATTCAAAATCGCTAAAGACCAGATATATTTTTCTTTCGGCTCAAAGAAAACTTCTGCATTTCCGGTTGCGGAAATGCGATAAACCTTGCCGTCCGGTGAAGTTCCTGCGAAAAGCTCGCCCGATTTACCGATTGCCAGAGCGGAAACATTCAATTCATTGGCGTCATAAAAAAGCGTTCCTCTGCCGTTTGCATCAACTTTGAAAATTTTACCGTCGCTTCCTGTTCCCAAAAAAACATTGCCGCTTGCATCAACCGCGCTCGACCAAACATAAGATTGTTCGGTATTGAAAACTTCCGTTAATTTTGGCGCGAGACTTATCGTGCCGTTTTGGTTGATTGAGACGCCTCTCGCATCACCTTTCAAAACTTCGGCACGGGTGTTAATTGACCAAATGGCAGGTTCGCTCGCTCTTATTGTCAAAAAACACAAAAACAGTAAAAAAACAAAAGAAATAATTTTATTCATTGGATAATTTTGAAATTTGTATTATTAAACTCCGACATACTTCGCATAAACGGAACGCGCCGTGGTTATATCGTCAGTTCCGCGAACAATGGCGCGGGCATCGCGGAAAATTGTCAACTCATATTGATCAACACTTAGACGCAAAAGATATTCGTTTTGTTTCACTTTGCCCAAATTTTTTAATTTTTCGGCAAGCATTGGCAAATCTAAAACTGTTGAGTTTGGCGGAGAAATCTGTACAGCGTCGCGCCCGCACAAAACGGCTGAAAACTCTACATTTTCCACTTCGAGAAATTCAAAAAATTTTTGTCGGCAAGTTTTACATTCAGCGTTTGGTTTACCCAATTTAATCTTGCGCCAATCGTTTCGCCAAACATCAATCTGTATCAAACTTTGATGCAAATTTTTGATTTTCCCGACTAAAATTTTTAACGCTTCGGAAATTTGAATTGCAGAAATTGTTGCAATAATCGGCTGGATAACGCCCGCCGTATCGCACGTCGGTGAACTTCCGGCACCGGGTATTTCTTCAAAAACACATCGCAAACACGGCGTTTTGTCGGGAATAATTGTCATCGTTACGCCGTAACTCGAAACCGCCGCTCCGTAAATCCACGTTTTATTGTTTTTGACTGAAGCGTCGTTTATCAAATAGCGAGTTTGAAAATTATCCGTGCCATCTAAAATCAAATCGCAATCTTCCAAAAGATTTTCGATGTTTGAACGATTTACGTCCGCGACAATCGCTTCAACTTCAATTTCGGAATTGATTTCCTTTAATCTATTTTTAGCGGCGATTGCTTTCGGAAGCCGCTCTTTTGCATCTTGTTCACTAAACAAAGTTTGTCTTTGAAGATTTGTAAATTCGACAAAGTCACGGTCAACAATTCGCAAAAAACCAACTCCGGCACGCGCCAGCATTTCTGCGTGAGACGCGCCGAGCGCTCCGCAACCGACAATCAAAACACGAGATTTTAAGAGTTTTTCTTGCCCGTCTTTGCCGATCTCAGCAAATAAAATTTGTCGGCTGTATCTTTCGTTCATTAAATAATTTTTACCACAGAGAAGACAGAGAACCAGAAAAGAAAATCATTTGTAAAATTTCGAGTTGTTTCCGTTATTTTAATTTTCGCAAAGCTGCGTCGCTCATTTCTTTCATCGGAGCATCTTTGCCCGTCCAGATTTCAAACTGCTCCATTCCTTGCCTGAGAAGCATTGCGAGTCCCCGGATTGTTCGCACGTTTGTCCTTTGCGCTTCTTTTATAAAAGGCGTTTCAAGCGGATTGTAGATTAAATCATAAACTAATTTTACATTATCAATTTGAGTTGCCAAAGCAGGCGTTTCATTCTCAAATTTACCTTTTGTTCCGAGCGGAGTTGTATTTACTAAAATATCAAAATCAGCAAAACTTTCACTTTGAATTTTGAACTTTGAATTTTGAACTTTAAATTCCTCTGCTAAACGTTTCGCTTTTTCAAAATTTCGGGCGAAAACCGTAACTTTTGCATTTTCTTTTTTGAGCGCGTAAATGCAAGCCCGTGCTGCGCCGCCCGCACCTAAAATTGCAACTCGGCTATCTTTCAAATCGCTGTAGGAATTTCGCAAAGGTTCGATAAAACCTTCCGCATCGGTATTGAAGCCGTAAAGTTTACCGTTTTCGATTTTTACCGTGTTGACAGCGCCAATTGCTTTGGCGGCTTCGTCTATTTCGTCTAGGTGTTCAATAATCGCTTCTTTGTGCGGAATCGTCACGGAAAAACCTCGGAAATTTAAATCAATTTCGCGAGTTTCTTCTTTGATAAATTTTGCAATAAATTCGTTCAAGTTTTTCACTTCAAACGGAATGTAAACGGCATTTAAATTATGAAACTTAAACGCCGCGTTATGCATATAAGGCGAAAGTGAATGCGCGACGGGGTTTCCGATAATTCCGTAAATTTCGGTTTGCTCGTTTAGCTCTTTAACACGGTAAGTTTCGATTAAATCTTGCGCGGAAATTTGTCCTGAAGGTCGCTATTTACAGTATTGAGAATTTCGTAAGTACCGGTCAAATTATCAGAAAGACCAGAAAAATCGTGAGAAGAAACAATTATCTTTTTTGAATCAAGTTTAAGAATTAATTGCAAATCAAACTCTAAGTCAGCATATAAATTTTCCGCCTTGTTGTTCCAGAAAAAAAACTCCCAAAATTTAAGTCTCTCACGCAAATTCAACTCGCGTTTCCCACCTTGTTCTTTTGGGCGAAATGTTATGAGAAATCGCTTGTCAATTTTCAGTATATTTTCCATAACTTTTCTAATTATGTTTCTGTCCAAACAATCAAAACGCAATTCGATAATATCAGCATAAATTGCCGCTTGTTGTATTTGCTTAACTAATTCTTTCCTCGTTTCCGCGCACACCGAAACGCAGATTTTTCCATTGTTCATTGATATAAATTTTTCTTTTTTAAAAGCGGCACTATGACAACAAAAAATTGTTTGATACATTAGGCTTTTAAGTTTCGAACATTTTCCATATTTTCTTAATTTTTGTATTATCAAATACTTTAATACGAATCCTCCAAAGTTTCACAATAGATTTTTTAATATAGAAGAATCGCGGGGTTTACGATTTCGTATAAAGATTACGGAAAACGTAAAATTGCTAATGTGAATCAAAGCATTGAAGTCGTAAAACGGCTGTCTACAGTAGAGAAATTGACAAAAGATGTTTATGGCATTGATATTGCTTGTGAAATGAGAGGGCGCACATTTTTCTTTCCCCTTTCGTGCCTGATAAACAAAAGGAAAGGAAAAACATTACGATGAAAATCTTTAAACAATTATTATTTGCACTTATACTAGTCATCGGCATTTCAATAACCGCTTCGGCGCAAGAAAACCAAAAGAAAACGCCGCCGAAGGAAAATCCGCCGGGCTTTAAAATTGTCCCGAAAGACCCGAAAGAAAAACCTAAAGAAGATAAACCGAAGGACGATCGCAATAAGGACAATAAAGAAAAAAAGCCGGAAATGTTTTTTCTCAATTCTACAAACGAAATTAAGATAAGTTTTAGTTAAACAATTTATTCGGCTCGGTTTATAAAATAAAAAAGCAACCTATAATTTACATTGAGGGATCTTCAGCCTTCGCAGGACGATTTTCGTCAGTTGATTTGACCGCGCCAAGCGTCGAATCGAAATAAAAATGACGATTGCCGGTGGCTTGAATACCTTCCCCGACCTGTGGGTCAACATTTATGGAGAAGAATGCAGGTTTTGTGCCGGACGGTTCGTCAACTTTCATTGTAAAAATGTAGCCGTTGATAACCGGGGGATCACCTTTGAATTTGTCAGCGTCTATACATCCGCTTTTAACAAGTTCGGCAAAGTTAGGAGCAAATCTTCCCTGATGCTTACCCGAATAACTACTCTGACAAGTGCGAATCGTGCTGACCGTTTGAGCGGCTGTCGTTTCATTTCCGCTTCTGACCATTGCTTGCCAGGCGGGAACACCGACGCCGATAAGCAGCGCAATAATCGCAATCACAATCATTAACTCAATCAAGTTAAAACCTTCTTGGTTTCTAAAATTACGGCGTAAATTTTTCATATCTTTTTTATTTCCTATCGCTTTCTTTCACGAATGGCTCGCTAAATAAGTTTCAAAATTTTAGTTGTTTTACTGACTAATTTGCAACTTAAGAAAACTCTTTAAAACTTTTTATAAAGTTCCGCATCTTATTAAGGATTAAAGTTTTGCTTTTTTGATGCAGTCAATTGCGATAATTTTGTAGAATAGATTTGGCACTTTTGCTTTCAAGCGAGAAAATAATGAGAGATTGGATAATCAATGAAACCGAAACCGCTGCAAAACCTGCAGTAGCAGCCTTTGACGCCGTCGTAAAAATCGAAAGTTTGCAGGCGGCTATTGAGCGCGTTATAAAAGGAAAATCAGAAACTGTAAAATTCGCGCTGGGGGCGCTGCTTGCCAAAGGTCATCTTTTGATCGAAGACGTTCCCGGCATTGGAAAGACGACGCTTGCCAACGCTCTGGCGCGGGCGCTTGAGCTTTCGTTTCAGAGAATTCAATTTACCTCAGACCTTTTGCCTTCGGACGTTATCGGGCTTTCGATTTTCAATCAGCGAAGCGGACATTTTGAATGGAATGCGGGACCGATTTTTTCAAATATCGTTTTAGCAGACGAAATTAACCGTGCGACGCCAAAAACACAGTCTGCGCTTTTGGAAGCAATGTCAGAAGAACAGATAACTGTCGAAGGAGTTTCGCGCGCTCTTCCGCATCCTTTTATGGTTGTCGCCACACAAAATCCGACGGAGCATCACGGCACGTATCCTCTGCCCGAATCGCAATTAGATAGATTTATGCTTCGCTTGCACGTCGGCTATCCGAGCAAACGGGACGAGCGAGAAATTTTGCGTGACCGCGAACGCGAAAATCCGCTCCAATTTGTTCGACCCGTAATGTCGGAAAAAGACATTTTGCAATTGCAGCAGATGGTAACAGAGGTTCGTGTTGACGAAGTTCTGGTTGATTATTTATTAAATATCGTTGCGCAAACGCGAGAAACCGGCGCGCTCGAACTTGGAATCAGTCCGCGCGGAACACTTGCGCTTTTTCGCTCAGCGCAAGCGTTTGCTTTAATTGAGGGACGCGATTTTTGCATTGCCGACGACATTAAGCGGCTTGTGCTACCGGTTTTCGCGCACCGGGTTATTGTTAATTCACGCCAAACATCGAGTGGAAAACGCCGCACTTTTGAAGCCGAACAGATTTTGCAAGAGATTTTGTTGAAAACTGATGTACCAATTTAAGAATAATTTTTACACTAAGACACAAGGCACAGAGATTTTTAGCCACGAATTACACGAATAACACAAATTAAATTTCTTATCCTGCAAATCCTATCTATCCTGTTAAAATTCTCCTCTGTGCCTTCGTAGTGAAATAAACTTGATGAATATAAAGACGCTTGCCCAACTTTTCAGTTTCCGCGATGTTCGCAACGCGATTTTGGGACTTCTGGTTGTTTTCGGCGGGCTCGGGCTTGCCGGTTTTACGCTCTGGGCGCATCAGACCGGAGACACTCGGCTGGCAGGATTTGCGGCGGCTGCCTCGCTCGGTTTTGTTCTGCTGATACTGATTTTTGTTATTCCGCCGTTAGCGCGTTCAGCCAGTGCTGAAGCCTCGCAAATGAATCTACCGTTTGAGTTTACAATTGGCGGCGCGGTAATTCTCGGTTTAATCGTAATCGTCGGTTTCTCCGCTTGGAACACAGGTAACAATTTGCTTTTCTTGGTGCTTTCTTTTCTGACGGCTTCGCTCGTCGTCGGATTTTTTATCGGAAACTTTTGCCTGAAGAAGTTAGATGTGAAAATGCGATTTCCGGAAACGATTTTCGTCGCTGAACCGACGCCAATTCTCGTCAGCTTACACAACCGTAAACGAATTTTTCCGACATTTTCAGTCATTGCTGAGATGCGTGGAAACGACCGCGAAAAATCAATTTTATTTGACGAGATTAAAAAAATCGTTCCTGAGAAATGGGCGGAAAAACTAACTCGTCCGCCGATTATCAATCATACTTTGGATTACTTTGTTCATATCCCGCGCCGCGATTCGGTAGAAAACAAAGTTGAGCATATTTTCCCGCGTCGCGGGCGTTTTATCATCAAGAATTTTGAGCTTTCAACCAAATTTCCATTCGGATTTTTCCGGCATCGTCGACGGCTTTCAGCGCAGGAAACCGAAATAATAATTTTTCCGCGTCTTGCGCCGATTGATGATGAAGCAACGGACTTACCGCTTGAAGTCGGAAAATTCGTTACGCAAAAAAAAGGACTCGGGCAGGATTTGCTTTTGCTGCGCGATTATCAACCGTTGGATGATTTACGGAGCGTGGATTGGAAAGCGACGGCGCGCGCGCAACGCCTGATTGTCCGCGAGTTTTCCGCTGAAGATGATAAAAGAATGACGGTTGTTTTTGATACGCGCTTGCCACAGGAAACGAAAGAAAAAAAACTCACTTTGCGCGAGCGAATCGAAGCCGAACAAAAAGGAGAAAAACTTTCGCCCATATCTGAACACTTTGAAAAAGGCGTCGGAATTACGGCTTCGCTCTTAGCCAATTTTACGGAAGAACAAGCTGACATTCGTTTGATTATTAACGATGAAAGTGGCGAATTCGGCATTGGCAAAAAGCATTTTTATGAATGTTTAAAGCGTTTGGCACTGGTTGAGCCAAATTTTGATGAAGCTGCAGAATTTTCTGCCGAAACCATCGAAGAAATTTTTACCGAAAGGGAAAATAGCTATACATTTCTCGTAACAGGCAAGCGAGAGCAAGAACTTCCAGGCGAAATTGTTCAAAGAGCGAAGGTTGTGTATTTTTAAGAGTATAGATAGATTTGTTGGTTACTGAAATTTTAATTGTCAAAGTCTAGGCAGCCTTGTCTGTATTTCCAACTGAAAAAATTGTCACAAAATGAGTATTGTTGGTGTTTTAAATTTACAAGCAGGATTTTTGTGCTTAATAAATGACCGAAAGCGTAGAAATGTTAATGGACGCAATGTCCCAAGCAGGAACAGCAGCGACGAGCGATAAGACAATCGTTTTTGATGAGGCTTTTACGCTTCATCATCGAACCGTCTTTCGCGCGGCACGTTCCGTTGTTCAGGATTCGGGAATTGCCGAGGACGTTACGCAAGAAGTTTTTCTGCGTCTTTATGAAAATATGGACGCTATTGCCAACGAAGAAATGCTTCGACCTTGGCTGATTCGGGTCGCGTTAAACGTTGCCCGAAACACTCTGCGAGGTAATTTAAGAGCAAACACGCGAGAAGAAAATTACGTCAAAGAAGAGGTAAATGAAACAACTGATTTGACAGCGGAAAAGGAATTGGAACGACGCGAGCGGGCAAAAGAAGTTCAACGCGCATTGAGTTTGATAAAAGAACCGTTAAGGAGTTGTCTGGTATTGAAACAGCAAGGTTTATCGTATCGAGAAATTGCCGAAAGTCTCTCGCTGAACGAAACAAGTATCGGCACATTTGTTGCTCGCGGGCGACAGGAGTTTGTCCGGCACTACGGCAAAATCGGAGGTAAAAGGCTATGAAAGAAAAATGTATAGAGATTGGAACAATTCAAGCTTTTTTAGACGGTGAACTTGCACCCGACATCGTAGAAAAGGTTACGCATCATATCGTAATATGCGATTCTTGCGCGATTTCGCTTGCACAAGCCCAGGAAGAATCAGCTTTTGCCTTTTCCGCTCTCGAACAGGAATTTAATACGCTGGTTCCGACGAATCGCTTGTGGGTAAAAATTAATGATTCGATAGAAAAACAGGGAAAAAGAAAATCTGTTTGGCATAGCGCTTTCGCTTTTGTTTCAAGTTTCCAAAACATTTCAAATCAAACGATTGCTGCCTTTGCAAGCCTATTAATTCTAGTTGGACTTTTTACGTCTGTTTTGATTTTGCGTAATAACGACAATTCAGATTACGTTGCAGAAAAAATGCCGGATAAACAAAGCGCGGTTAAGCAAATCTCCAATCCTGAAACAACAAACCGGTCGTTTGTAAATCCTCCGCAATTTTTGCCTGAAAATAAAGGTGTAGAAAATTTATCAGCTGTTAATTTAAGAAATGACAAAAAAGAATTTCGCGCAGTTAAGCCAACTTTTATAAGTAAAGAAAACAATTCGCTACCGGTTAAGACAAATTCACGAAACACGAAAATCGAAAACCCTAAAGTATCCTGGGAAGTTAAGCCGCGAACAACGAATGAAAATCTTGCCGGAGAAGAAAGTTATATTAAGACAATTGCAACTTTAACCGAAACTGTTAATAGCCGAAAAGATGAAGTTTTGAAGCCTTCAGCACGATTTGCTTTTGAGAAGGATTTAGCGATTGTTGACGATGCGATCAAAAAAATGAAATCGGAAGTGAAGAAAAATCCGAAAAATGAAGGCGCAAAACAAGTATTGTTCAGTTCCTATCAAAATAAGATAGGTTTGCTCAATTCAGTGGCGGAAAAAACCGAATTAATGGCTTCCTTGCAATAAGCAAAAGATTGATTGGGTAAAAGAAAAAATTAAAAATGATTTTACGACTAAAAAAATACAAGAAAAGATTTTCGCTTTTTATTGTCACTTCCTTTATTTGTTTGAACGCCGCTTTTGCTGCGGCACAGATTACGGTCGAGCCAAATCCGAAAGTCCTTATTAGAACAAAAATTAAACCAAATAAAGTTTGGAAAGCCAAGAAAAAAATTGAAAACGAAAGTTCGATACCAGCCGAAAAATCAATTGCCGTTGACGCCAATGTAAACGTATCGCTTTGCGTAGAAACAGGAAATCTAAAAATAAACGGTTGGGAACGCAATGAAGTACGCGCGTTGGTAACGCAGGGAAGTCAAGTCGGATTTAAAGTTTCGCAAAAAAACAAACAAAGCAACAAACCTGAGTGGATATGGGTTTTGGGTTTTGACCCGTCAAAAATTACAGAAAGCGGTGCAGACGAATGTTTATCGGGCGGAGAAATAGAAATTGATGTTCCGCGCAATGCAACCATAAACGTCAAAAGCCGCGAAAGTGAAACAACAATAGGATCAATCGGAAAAGTAACGGTTGAAAACGTCGGTGGTGATATTTTTTTGAACCATATCGCTCGCGGAATCGAAGCGACAACACATCAAGGCGACGTAATGGTTGGAAATTCGAGCGGTGCTATGACGCTGCAAAGCACGACCGGAAATATAGTTGTATTCGATGCAAGTCCAAGCGAAATCGGTGATATTTTCAAAGCTAAAACAAACAACGGCGCTATCATTCTAAAAGATATTGAGCAAAGACAAATGGATGTTGGCTCAAATTCAGGTTCAATAAGTTTTACGGGTGAGTTTGCAGACGGGGGACAATATAATTTCAACACATTAAATGGCTCGATTACCTTATCAATTCCGCAAAACTCTTCGTCTAAAATATCAGCTTCGTATGGTTACGGCGCGTTTAATTCGGAGATTCCACTCCAAAATTTAGTTAAATCCCCAGCGTCTAAAACGCAAAACCTAACCGGACAAATTGGTAAAGGCGATGCGACTCTGAATCTGACAACTTACAGTGGCGCGCTGCTTATAAAAAAACAGTGAATAAGGGTAAACGGTGAGTGGTGAATGAAAAATAGAAAGTGATGGAAATATGATTTTTATTTAACATTCATTACTCACAGTTCGCTACTATTTTCACTCCTTGCCCAATGCATACGCTTCAGTCTTGCTTGTTCAAATCTGTGAAATTTCAATTCACAATCCGCTTGACTTCGTCAATCAAATAAAACGTCTATAATAAAATTCTTTTTCAAACAAAATTTCTTTTCAAACGTAAGAATTTACATCTCTTGTTAAGAAACAAATAAAGTTTGCAAAAACGACGTTATGAATCTTGAAAATCTTATCGGTCACACACTCGACGAGAAATATAAAATCGAAAAGGAACTCGGTCGTGGTGGAATGGGCGCGGTTTTTCTTGCCACGCACATCGGTACGGAGCGTCCCGTTGCGGTAAAAGTCATTGTGCCGGAATTTATGGAGCGCACCGAGTTTGTCGAGCGCTTCAGGCGCGAAGCGCGTGCCGCCGGAAGATTGCGACATCCGAATGTCGTTGACGTAACAGACTTTGGCTTTGACGATACCTCGGGTGGGCGCGTCGCATATCTGGTGATGGAGTATCTCGATGGATGCACGCTCGGCGAAGTTTTGGAAGAAGAAGGCAAACTTCCGCTCACGTGGACGATTGATATTTTGGAACAAGTTTGTTCAGCCGTCGAAGAAGCGCATAAACAGGGAATTATTCACCGCGATTTGAAGCCCGATAATATCTGGTTAGAGCCGAATCAGCGCGGTGGTTATACGGTTAAAGTTTTAGATTTCGGCATCGCCAAACTTGAAGAATCTCAAATAAATGCCAGTTTAGACAATACTGCTTCAAATTTTTCTTATTCAGATCCGAAAACGCAAATAATCGGACAAAAAGATACGATTGCCAATGAAAATCAAGCGCAAACTTTTCACCAGACAAAGAAAAATTCAACCGTTTTTTTAGAAAGTCAAACAATTGATCAGAAGTCGTATGAGCAAACAATTTCAAACAAAGAAACTTTCATTATAGAAGCGGAAAAAAATACTAAGACTTCGGCGGCGGAAGCCGGAACGTTAATTCAAACCGTCAACGAAACGGATTCGGAATCGGGAACGGCGATTTTGCCTGCCAATCATAAGCCAAAGATTGAATCAGAAAACGCCAAAACAAAACTCATTTCAGCGCAAATCGAAACTGACAAATCCATCGAAAAAATCTTGACGACAGACAATTCCGCGCTCGAAAAAAAATCCACTTCGCAATTAACTCACGTCGGCGCGATTCTCGGAACCCCGCTTTATATGTCGCCCGAACAATGTCGCGGCGAGCGTTTGACGCCACAATCCGATATTTACTCTTTGGGCGTCATTGCATACCGAATGCTTTCCGGCAAAACGCCGTTTGCGGGCAATTATCTGAACGTGATGCAGGCGCATAAAGAAACTGCGCCGCCCGTTTTGGAAGCAAAAAAAGCTCCGCGCAAAGTTAAAAAAGTTATCGAAACGACAATGGCGAAAAATCCGGCTGAACGCCCGCCGACGGCTCAAGCCTTTGCAACAAAACTTCGTGCTCAGTCTGAAGGAATCGGAATTTTAATGCAGCGCGCTTTAGTGATTTACAGCGAGCATTTACCGAAATTTCTAGGTTTAGCGATTCTGCTTTATTCGCCGCTTATCATTTTTACGATTTTGAAAGCAATGGTTACTTCTCTGTATGCAGGTGAAGCGATTAGCCGTAATACGAGTTCGTGGCTGAACGGTATTTTGACATTAGGCACGACATTTGTCGGAATTTTTTGCGGACATTTCATTATCGGAACGACGACCTGGATTGTAACTCAAATTCTGGCTATGCCGCTGCGTCCGGTCAAATTGCGTCTGGCTTTGCAGGCGGCGCAAAAAAAATGGAAAACCTTTGCCGGAACGGGACTGTTAAGCACGATTTTGGTTTTTCTCGGCTTGCTCGTTTGTTTAATCGGCTTTCCGATTCTTTACGTTTGGTTCGCTTTGGTTTCGTCAGTCGTGATGATGGAAAACCTGCGTGGACGAGCAGCTTTGAAACGCTCGAAAACGCTCGTGATGCGCTCGCTCGGCACAACCGTCGCGGCAATGTCTATAATGCTCTTAGTTCCTATGATTATTGCTGGTTTAATCAGCTTTTTCGCCGCCACGACCGTCAAATCCTTCTCCGATGCAAAGGACAAAACAACGGCTGTCCGACGAGAAGTCCGGCAATCTGGCGAAGCGGAAAATGGCGGGGAAAAAGACGAAGCCAATAAAGGAATACAAGTAAAAATGGGAAACGAAAATGTTGTAACAATCAACGAAGATGTGGATGAAAAACCGAAACTCGGAGGCATTAACGGTTTGATTCAAAAAACGGCGACCGAAATTTTGATGCTGCCGTTTCAAATTTTTATCACGTCGCTCATTTCAATTATCATTGCTCTGCTTTATATAAAAACGCGGCTGGTCGGCGGCGAATCAATTCAAAGTTTGCTCGGACAGTTTCAAGAAACTGAACAGCCGCAAACGAATTGGCAAAAGCGCATCCGCGAACGGCTCGAACATTCAGGCAAACTGGCAAGCAAATCTTGAATCGTAAAGACGATTTAAAAGATTAAATTTTTACGACTACGGAATTATGAAAATTTCAAGTTTTTTTCTGATAGTTTTTTTCACAATTTTCTTCGCACTCGCAGTCGAGGCGCAAAATGTTCAGCGTGATTTTCAATTAAAGGAAGGCGGAAGCGTCGAGATTACAAATTTTTAGTTGATTTAACAATAAAAATTCCGATTCGCACACGCGTAAAAATCAAAACTTTGGCAGGCGAAGTGCGCGTCGCGGGAAACCTAGAATCGGCGGAAGTTGAAACCGAAACCGGAACGATTGCCGCAAACGTTCCGCTTGAAAATCTAAAATACGATTTCGTTTGGACCGAATCGCGCCCGCGCTTTCTGAGCGATGTCGAATTAGAGGAAGTCAAAGAAAAGGCAGGCGGGAAATTTGTTTTAAACGGTAAGTTGCAAGAAGAAAATGACGCTGAGAAGGAAATCTCCGCGGAAGAAACAAACGATGAAGAAGTAACAACAGACGAAAATCAAAAACCGAAAACCGAAAATAAAAAGTCAAAAAAGAAAAACAAAGAACAAAAGGCAAACGTGAAAGGACAAATCAAATTAAATTTCACGACCGCGCGCGGCATTGTTCTGTTAAATGTCAATCCGAATGAAGTTCCGTCAAATTTGCGCGAGAGACCTTTGACGGAAGCGGCAAAGGCAATTATACGAAGCGGCGATTCACTTTTAACCGAAGCCATCCGTCGCGCCAATCCTAAGTATTTTGGCGATTATGCTAAAACTTTGCCGCCGCGCAAGCGCGAACCTTCTTTAAGCGAAAGAAGAGACGTAAATCCGAATCCGCAGGCAAGCCTCAAAAAAGTTATTGTTCGCGTTTCCGACCTTAATAACCGCGCGATTGCGAATTTGCAAAAGAAAGATTTTGAAGTTACGGAAGCGAGCGAAAAACGCGAGATTTTATCGGTTGAGCCAACGACCGCGCCGTTTAATCTTGTTTTGCTGCTGGACGTTTCGGGCAGCGTTGACAATTACGTTGATTTTATCCGCAAAGCGGCGCGAAATTTTGTCAATACCGTCAATCCAAACGATAAGATCGCCATTATAATTTTTAACGAAGACGTTAAAACTTTATCGAAATTTACAACCAATAAAGGAAGACTTTCGGAAAGTCTTGACACATTTGACGCGGGCGGCGGAACAGCTTTTTACGACGCGATTGCTTACACTTTGGTTGAAACCTTAAAACCTTTGAAAGGCGAAAGAACAGCGATTGCCATTTTGTCGGACGGCGATGACAATCGTTCTTTTCTGCCGTTTGAATCGCTATTAGGTTCGATTCAGGAAAGCGGCGCATTGGTTTATCCGCTTTACGTTCCTTCGGGTTTAGTTGCGGCGTCGGCGGCAAACAATTACGCCGAAACAATTGACCCTTTGCGAACGCGCTTTATGTCTTTGACAACGAAAGCCGAATCCGAAGGCGGGAAATTAGCGCAGGTTTCGGGCGGCGTTTATTACCCGATAAAACAATTGAGTGAATTGCAAAAGGCTTATGACGATATTGTTCTGCAATTGCGAACGGCTTATACGATAACTTTTCGTTCAAACATTGCGGAAACAAAAGAAAACCGCGCTTCGCCGCGTTTGAAAATTAGAGTTAATCGCGCCAACGCCTTTGTAAAATTAGGTTCGGTCGTAGAAGTTTCGGCAAAAGAAACTTCCGGTCTAAATAAGGAAAGTAGAAGGTAAAAACAAAGTATATTTTTCACTTTTATGTTTATCAATCCGGTTTCACCGACACATAGTTCAAAAATTTTCTTTTCTTACTTTTTACTTTTGCCTTTTTGCTTTATATTTTCCTCGTCTTTCGCCGCTTCTCAACAAATCGCTGAAATCTCCGGCGAAGTCGAAAAAATCAAATACAAACAATTCGTCAACGACAATCTGCGCGAAACAAAACTCGAAAATTTCGACATCAACAAAGCGTCCGGCGCATTGGTCTTAAATAACGGCAAGGAAAAAATAGCGGTCAGTCGCTGGATTTCGCCGAAAAGAACACGCTCGTATCCGTATGAACGAGTTTATGATACGCTCGCGTTTCCGAAACGAGTTACGATAATTCCGGTTCTAAAAGACGAAGGCTTAGGCGGCGAGCGTGATTTTTTGCAGTGGGACACGATTTCGCTTTTGAGTTTGTTGGACGTTCACGTTATTCTTGCGTATTACAACGACGCAACGAAAAACGCAAAACGCGCCGACCAAATCACCGCGCAGAAACTTGATAATAATTACGTTTTAGCGCGGCTGAATGAAGTTTTCGATTTCAAAGGTTCGGCGCGTGAATGGAACGAAAGAGAAACAAAAGAATTAAAAAACGTTTTTGAAAAAGCAAAGCTCGCTTACCGTGATATTTCAAAAAATACAAAAACCTATCTTCACGATGAAGCGGCTTTGAATGAGCTAATAAAATATACTGAAACACCGCAAAAGTTTATCGAGTTTTCCCGCCGCAAATCACAAAACGCGCAAATCCGTGAGCAGCAGACCAAACAGCCGAAAGAAGCCCTGGCAACCGACACAAAGCAAAATATAACTATCACAAACGCGCTTTTCGGGAAATACTTTTTTACGGTTGATGAAACACGGCTTGAACCGAAAACGGTTTATTTGATAGAAGCAAAACATAGTCAAAGGTCAAAATTTACACACGAAAACGACATAAAAGACGCACTCGTTAAAATGATGGTTTATACAAATCTGAAAAACGTGCGCGTCAGCAATGAAAAGCGCGATTTTCGAGTTGTTTTGAAGTTAACGACAAGCCGGTTAAATGGCTCGATTGATTCAAGCGCGAGCGATGAAGAATTAAATAAATACTGCTCAGAAAATTTGCTAGATTTCAAGCAAAAAGAATTTATCAAAAAACTTTTTACCGAAGCGCGGACAAACAATTTCACGATAATTATCGAAAAAGCCGAAACAAAAAATAGATCCAAATCCGATTAGGTTACGTAAATACGATAAAAATGAAGTCTCCGCTTTTACAGTCTCTTTTTGACGAAGAGGAAACCAGACCTCTAACTGTTTCGGAACTAAACGAACAAGTGAAAAACGCGCTTGAAAGAAATTTCGCGTCCGTTTGGATTGAAGGCGAGATTGTCAATTTTGTCGCGGCAAATTCCGGTCATTGGTATTTCACCTTGCACGACGCGGATTCGCAGTTGAAAGCTGCTTGTTATGTCAGAAATAATTTGCGAATTCGCTTTCAGCCTTTTGACGGTTTGCAGGTGCGCGTGCGCGGGAAACTTTCGGTTTATCATCCGAAAGGCGAGTATCAAATTTTAGTCGAATCTTTGCAGCCAGTCGGCGAAGGCGCGTTGAAAGTCGCGTTTGAACAGATAAAAACAAAACTCGCTCGTGAAGGTTTATTTGATGAGGAACTAAAAAGAGAATTGCCGTTTTTCCCACGTCGCATCGGCGTTGTAACATCGCCGAACGGCGCGGCGTTTCATGATATTCTGCACGTTTTGTCGCGCCGAACCAGAACGGTTCACATCGTTTTAATTCCGACCAGAGTGCAGGGCGAAACGGCGGGCGAGGAAATCCGCCGTCGGTCACGAAATTGATTTCACGATTGCCGATTTCGTCGCGGACAGACGCGCGCCGACGCCGAGCGCGGCGGCGGAAATTGTCGCCGAAAGCGAGGACAGTATCGCCGCTTTTTTGTCACAACGAAGACAAGATTTGTTTCAGTTAATCGGTTACCGGCTTTTGCACCTGCGTTCTGATTGGCAAGAACTTGCGCTTTCGCCCGTATTTTCCGAGTTTCCGCAGCAAATCAAAGATTGGCACTATGAAATCGAAGATTTTCAGGAACAAATGCGCGATGCTTTATCGGAAAAATTAAAAATTAACGAGCAACGCTTGGAAACTTTAACCAATCGAATCTCACCGTTAAAGCTGGCTTCAAAGCTAAACGAAAAAAAAACTCGTCTCGCGCTTTTGCGGCAAAAGCAAATTTCGACCATTAAAGATATAGTTGACGCGAAAGACGAAAAATTGAAAATCTCGATGGCGTCGCTTGACGCGCTTTCGCCTTTGTCCGTTTTAAAACGCGGTTTTTCAATCGTAGAAACGGAAGCGGGTGAAATTTTACGTGATGCGCGGCAAGCGAATGTAAAAGACAAATTGAAAATCCGTCTGGCAAACGGGAAACTCGAAGCGAAAGTTTTGAGTTCGGAATAAATATCCAAAAATGTCTGGAATTGTCATAGATTTAATCGAACCGAATAAAAACGAAACGCTTACGGTGAAACAGCCAGACGCGCCTGAATTCGGCGATTATCAAAAGCCGAAAAAGCGAAGCGTTTTTCTGAAAATTCTCGGCGTATTAGGAATTTTGTTTGCGGTGGTTTTATTAACCGGCGCAATCGGCGGTTATTTTTACTGGCAGAATTTGAAAACCACGCCGCAGTATTCGCTAGCGCTTCTGGTTGACGCGGCAAAGCGCGATGACCAACAGACAATTGACGAATTCGTCGATACTGATGCCGTTGTTGATGATTTTATGCCGCAGATTACCGGCAAAGCCGTCGAACTTTACGGACGCGGTCTGCCGCCTTCTACAATCCAAAAAGTCGCGCAAGTCGCCATTCCTTTTTTGCCCGCCGTCAAACAACGCGCCAGAGCGGAAATTCCGAATCTGATTCGTGAAAGAACTGAAAAATTCGCCAACATTCCCTTTTGGGTAATCGCCGTCGGCGCGGAAGGATATTTGGACATCACGCAGGAAAGCGATAAAGCATTTGTCAAAAGCAAACTGCAAGACCGTCCGCTTGAGATAGTTTTAATGCGCAACGGAAATCGTTGGCAAATTGTTGGCGTTAAAGACGAAGAACTGGCTAAACGTATAGCTGAAAAAATCGGACAAGAGTTAATTACAGTTGCCAAAAAAGGCGGAATCAAAAAAGCGGGCGAGCAATTAGGTGTTTTTAATTTGGAAGACATTTTGAAAAACGCCGAAGGTATCTTTAAATAATTTTGGATTTTTAATTTTGGGTTTCGCTTACAAAATGTTGAAATTAAAGAAATCTAAAATTGAAGCAAATTATGAACGGGAAAAACCAAACGTTTGAAACGTCTCTGAAGGAACTTGAAAAAATCGTCCGTCGGTTGGAAAACGGCGATTTGCCTTTGGAAGAAAGCCTCAAACTTTTTGAAGACGGCGTGAGATTGTCGCGCGAATGTCAGGAAAGATTAAACCAAGCCGAGCGACGTATCGAAATTTTGCTCAAAGATGAAAACGGAAATCCGGCTTTGCAGCCGATTGATAAAGAAGATTTAAGCGAGGAAACCGAGCCGAAAGTTAAACGCCGGATAGTCTTCAAAGACGAAGACGAAGATGAAACGCCTTTTTAGAATTTTCTAACCCAAACAAAATTTTAATTTTAAAATTTAAAGACACTTACAAATAGCTTAACTTACAAGCCATTTTTCTTTTAGGAAATCTTGCGTCAAATAAAACTAAGGCATTGCAGATTTTTTGTAACAACGCCTTTTACAAAATTGCTAAAAAAGGCGGATTATTTGCCGCCTTTTTTATTTGACGAACCCGAACTTTTTGAGCCGGACGACGTGCTTGTATCGCTCGCGGCTTTTGCTCCAGCGTCAACCGCACCTACGATAGCGCCCGTCGCCGCTCCTGAAAGCGCTCCGGTTAAAACATCAGCGATAACATCAACCGCTTTGCCGGCAATTCCTTTAGCTGCTTTGGACGCGCCGGAAGATTTTGACGAACCCGACGATTTAGATGAACCGCCGGATTTGCTTGAACCTGATGATTTAGACGAGCGCGAAGATTTAGAAGAGCTAGACGATTTTGAAGAACCGGACGATTTAGATGAACCGCCGGATTTAGAACTGCTCGATTTTGACGCGCCGGATCTGCTGCCGCCCGATGAACCTTTGCTCGAGCTGCCCGAAGAACTCTTTCCTTTAGCGGCTGAAGACGAAGATTTGCTTGAGCCTTTGCTGGAAGTTGATTTACCGGCTGAACCCGATTTTGAAGAAGACGATTTTGAAGCGCCGCCTTTCGACGAAGAACCGGAAGATTTGGAAGCGCCTGATTTTGCTCCCGAACTTTTACTGCTTGATGAACTTGAACCCGATTTGCTTGAGCCTGATTTGCTCGAACCGGATTTGCTTGATGAACTTGATGATTTTGAACCTGAATTTTTTGCTGCTGGCATTTTTTTTTCTCCTACTTTGATTTAGATTTTAAAAGCCTTAAAGTGTTTTGTAATAAATCGTCTTGTAACCATGTATACTGCTTTATGTTACAAGCCTATTACGATTAAAACTTTTACGCGAAACTCGTGTGCGTGTCAAGAAAAATTTTTACTAAATACGCATAAAACGTGTATTTGATAAAATTTTCGCAAAAAAAATGCCTCTGAAGTTTATTTTCAGAGGCATTTTTAATTTTTATATTTGTTTTTTACCGCAGAAATTTAGAAACAATTAATCTCTCGAACCCATAAAAATTCGCAAGATATACCAGAAAAGAAGCGCAACGCTGGCAAATAAACTTAATGAAGCAGCGACGTGCTGATTCGGGCGGTAATGATGCAGAATGTTTGATGTATCATACAAGATCGCCGCACCTGCAAAAGCGACCATTACAAAAGCGAAGATGTTTCCCAAACTGAATCCGAAGACGATTCCCGACACAATAAACCCGAGCGCGACGAAACCGCCAATCATCAGAATCGGACCTAAAAATGAAAAATCTTTGCGTGTTAAAAAGACCACTGCCGTCAATCCTAAAAATAAACCGAGAGTTGTTATGCCGGCTTTGGCAAACAATTCATAACCGTCGGAACGAACGGCAGCCATAAAAAGAAGCGGCAGAAAAACTATCGCTTCGGCGACGACGAAAAGTCCCAAGCCCATATACTGCATCGGCTTCGAGGTTTGCGAATTTGCCCACCACTGGGCGAGCATCGAAACGCCCATAAACAAGCCTAAAACGATAAGCCACGAATAACCGCCGGTCATCTTCTGCGCCATCCACAAACCGGCGCCGGAAGTTATCAGATATGCTTCCATTAAAATGAAAATCAAAACCGCACCCGCCAGATGCAGATATGTTTTGCGAATAAAAGAAGCGCGTTCTTCGGGCAAGGCTTCCGACGCCGAATAGCCGTTTCCAAAATTGTCGTAAGTTGTGTTCATTTCTTTACCTCAAAAAATTTATAAAATACTGCTGACGGTAAAATTTCCGTTTTGCAGTTTTAGATGCAAAGTATTCACTTTTCGTTTTATACCCTTTCGTCGGCAACGCGGGCAGAATTCCTACCTCGAAAAACGAGCGAATCAAGACTCAAAAGACCTGAACCGCGCGAGGCGATATAAAGAAAAGCGAAACAGTAAAGCACCGCCAATTCGCCTCGATTAACCAGCGGCAACAACCCGCCCGAAGCATGTGCCATAAAATAAGCAACCGCCATCATACCACTTGCCAGAAAAGCCGCAAAACCGGCAAAAAGTCCGAGCAAAATTAACAATCCGCAAACAAACTCGATTGTGCCGGCGGTTGTCATTAACGCATTTAGCGGTTGTGCGGGTTGATTACTCGGCGGAAAACCGAATAGCTTTTGCGTTCCGTGCCAGATAAATAAAAAACCAACAATAATTCTAAAAACGGCATATAGGTATGGTTCAAACTTTCCCAAATATCGTTCCATTGGTATAACTCCTTTTATAAAATTTTAAGAATAGAGAATACTATAATTAACCAAAATTTTCGCGTCGAAAATTTGCCGCAACTCTTATCAAAGCGCACGCGCTGTAACGAAGATAGCAAAAAACTCGCCAATTAATGGTTTTATATTTTAGCTTTGAGAAGTATGAACAAAAATTCTTCCGCTCATGATAAAGCAAAAAAGGCGATTCAATTAGAATCGCCTTTCGCTATTTTGTCGGCTCGGTTCGATAATTCAGCCGGAGAAACTGAAAATGATGATTAGAGCATTGATGCTTTTCGCCACCACCATCTTCCTTGTTGTCAACGCCTCATTACCGACCCGCACCGAAATTTTTTTACCTTTCCGTACCTTATTCCGGCTCGCCTTTTCGGGCTCACCGGTTACTAAAGTCCGGTGGTGTTTCGATTGAATTTTTTATCATAAATCTATCACCTCCGAGTTTTAGATTACGTGAAGGGAGACGCGGTTGTCAAATTTTTCGTTCGTTAATTGAAAAATTGTCTTTGACGAACGGCGTCTTTACAAATGTTGATTCAAAACTAGCGAGATGAATCTACAACAAAACTGGTGTGTAAAAAATGCGTTTATTTTCTGATGACGCGCACGACTTCAGACGGCGCGCTTTCATTTCCTTTTGAATCAACAGCGCGGACGTAATAGAAATAAATCTCGCCTGACTTGACGCCTTCATCCTTGAATTCCGTAGTCGGAAGCGGTTCTTTATTGCGCCGTTCCCATTGGTCGAGCGGAGCATCTTTATCGGCGGAGCGATATATATTATAACCGGCAAAATCAACCAGCGGATTTTGCTCAAATCGGTTTCCTGCGTGGTCTGTAAAAGTGCTTTTCGGCGTAATTGGCGCGCTTTCATTGTCATTCGCGTCAACCTGCGTGAGCTTGTAATAATATCGCTGACCAAGTCCGGCGGCTTGGTCATTGAAATTACCGTCCTGAATCGGCTCATCCGTCAATCTTTCCCAAAATACAAAAGGCAGATTTTCATTTACTGAACGGTAAACGTGAAAACCGATGTATTTTTTATCGGTTTTTTGCAGAAGTTTCCTTTTTGCCTTGAGTTTATGCTTATTCATATTTGTATCTAATTATCAAAATTGTATGCACTTAACAAAGTATAAGTGAAGCGGATTTATTTTATAAAATGCAAAAGGCGACTCATTTGAATCACCTTTTTATAATACTTAACTCTTGTAAATAAACTACTCTGCTTTTGATGCGGCTTTGCCGGTTTGGTTTTCTGTTCTGTCCGGCGCGATATGTAAGGCTTCCTGTTGTTTCGTGTCGTTGAACGGTTTTTCAGCCGGTTCAGGACGCGGCGCGGCTAACCCGAATTCAGGAGAGCGCCATAAGTTTGAAACAAGCAGTTCGCGCATAAACGCCATTTCCTTCGGCAGGCGGTCATAGAGTTTGAAGAATAAATCGTCGTGCGAGGCGATTTCCTTTATCCACGCATCGCGGTCAAGACTCATTACTGTCTCGAAATCTTCGCGCGTGAAATCTTCCATTCCGCGCCAATCCATATCTTCGTAGCGCGGCATCCAGCCGAGAGGCGTTTCAATGCCGATTGATTTTCCACGCGAGCGTTCGACAATCCATTTCAGGACGCGCATATTTTCGCCAAATCCTGCCCAGAGGAATTTGCCGTTTTCGTCTTTTCTGAACCAATTAACCGAAAAGATGCGCGGCGGTTCGGGAATTTGACGCCCGAAATCGAGCCAGTGCGCGAAATAATCGCCCATATGATAACCGCAGAACGGCAGCATAGCGAACGGGTCACGGCGGACTTCGCCGACGTTGCCGAAAGCGGCGGCAGTCATTTCCGAACCCATCGTCGCGGCTTGGTAAACACCGAAAGCCCAATTGAAAGATTGCTGAATCAGAGGCACGACGGAATTTCTTCTGCCGCCGAAAATAAATGCCGAGATGGGAACGCCTTTTGGGTTGTCAAAATTTTCGTCAATCACAGGGCATTGAATCGAAGGAGCAGTAAAGCGCGAATTCGGATGCGCGGCTTTTTTGTCCGAGTCGGGCGTCCAATCGTTGCCTTGCCAGTCAATCGCGTGCGCGGGCGGTTCACCATCCATTCCTTCCCACCAAACGTCGCCTTCGTCGGTCAACGCGACGTTTGTGAAAATCGTGTTTTCCTTTATCGTCTCCATCGCGTTCGGATTCGTCGCGTAATTCGTTCCGGGCGCTACGCCGAAAAATCCGGCTTCAGGATTAATGGCATGAAGTTTTCCGTTTTCGTCCGGCTTAATCCAAGCGATGTCATCGCCGACTGTTGTAACTTCCCAACCTTCTTCCTGAAAAGGCTTCGGCGGAATGAGCATTGCAAAATTCGTCTTTCCGCAAGCCGAAGGGAAGGCGGCGCAAACGTAATCTTTTTGACCGTCAGGCGATTTTACTCCGACGATTAACATATGTTCGGCAAGCCAACCTTGCTCGCGTCCTAGCGTTGAAGCAATGCGCAGCGCAAGACATTTTTTACCGAGAAGCGCGTTGCCGCCGTAGCCTGAACCATAGCTCCAAATCAATCTTTCTTCGGGAAAATGAACGATGTATTTATCTTTCGGGTCAGGTGAACAAGCCCACGCGACATCTTGTTGACCTTCATCCAAAGGCATTCCGACCGAGTGCAAACAGTGAACAAATTCGCCGTTGCCTAACGCTTCCAAGGCTTGATTTCCCATTCGCGTCATCAATTTCATATTTACGACAACATAAGGAGAATCGGAAAGCTGAACACCAAATTGGGAAATTGGCGAGCCAATCGGACCCATACAAAACGGAATAACATACATTGTTCTGCCTTTCATCGAGCTATCGAAACGCGGTGTCAATGTCGCTTTCATTTCCTGCGGGTGCATCCAATTGTTCGTCGGTCCTGCATCACCTTTGCTGCGCGAACAAATATAAGTTCGGTCTTCGACACGCGCTACATCCGATGGATGCGAACGCGCCAGAAAACTGTTCGGACGCTTTTCGGGATTCAAACGAATAAATGTTCCAGTTTGCACCATTTCTTCACAAATGCGGTCGTATTCTTCCTGCGAACCATCGCACCAATAAACTGCGTCGGGCTTACACAGTTCAGCCATTACTGTTACCCAGTGAATCAGTTCTTGATTTTCCACGTTTGCGGGAATATTTAGTTCAGCCATAAATTTTCTCCAATAAATTTATTAAAATGTTTATAGAATAAACGAGCAACTAGGG